>NZ_JARBDB010000017.1:0-229581 GCF_036577605.1 Paenibacillus sp. GYB004 | reverse complement strand
TAGATATGGCTGAAGCCAAGAACAAACGCAGCAAACAAACGGTATTGTGTCAACTCCAAGAGTGGATGGCCGATTTGCCCTTGTACATTAAGGGTTTATTCGCTAATCTAAGCTGCGAAAGTTGAGTCACTTATTCCAGGTCTATAGTATCCACCTGCTAATGAGCCAATCACTATAACAACTTTTAAGTGGCTTCCAATAATATCAGCAATTCCATCTGAAAATTTCTTTGATATATCCCAAGCCTCTTTCTCGCTAATCATGCCACCCCTCCGAAAAACAAATTTACCACAATTATATACCATGGTCATAATTATAAGTATCCTGACCGTTAGCGGAATGAGGCCGCCGATCGATTCGTCGGCAGCCTCGTTCTAGTTGACTATTGAACTAATGTATCCGATAGTTTAACGAGTTTATTTCTTTTCCGATATGATTATTCAGTATATTTGAACTTGATATTTCCGTGTATTTCCCCAAAATCCTCGATTTCTTTCGCCGTTTGCGTCCCGATCAGAATATCGGCCATCATGCCGTTGGAACGGAACCAGCCTAATCTGCGTTCATGCTTGTTATAGAAAAGAGCGCAAAACGGATGGTAATACAAGTCCAATGCCCGGAATGTACTGCTAAATTGTTGTTCCGCAAGCTTTCTCGCTTGCAACGAAGATACCAACTTGCCCTTTAATCTACCTTTGGCGGAATGCTTCATATGACTAATGGCAAAGATCGCCGCTGTAATCATGACGTTTTCACAAAAAGATTCCATATTGGGTTCCCAGTACCATGCTTCATCGTCCATGAACATAATTTGTCTCTTGACCGCTGATAACGCAAAGGGCTCTTTTTTTCTCATACGATAGACGATATTTCCGTCGGAAACATGGATCTCGTCAATCGGTAAATAGCGGTCCTTCTTTTTCGAATTTCCGTCGGTCGTCAGCAGTGGATCGTTGCCGGCAGTAAGATAATATATGCGCAATTCGGCCGGCAATGAAACTCCTAACCTTTCTTCCGCGTCTTCGATTTGTTCTTCTGTGCAACCATTACAAATATCGCCGCCATGAACGATGTAGCTTAAGGTTTTCAACCATTGTTCCATATTCCGGATTTCTTCGTCGGATGCTCCGTGATTTTGAACCAATTTCGGAGCTTTGCCGTCCTTGCCTTCATTCAATACTTCGGATGAATAATACGTGCCGTAAAATTCCTTTTTGCCGCAATTATCTACTGTATATGTACCGGTTAGCTTAACCTCTTCTATGCAAATTCCTCCTCGCTATAGCCTCGTCTCCATCTCCTATTCTTTTACGCGCTGGTAAATGTAGTACTGGCCGCAATTGGTTTCCAAAGGAACTACTCATCCGTTGTCTCCCTCCAGTGGGGCATAGTTTTTCTCCATTATTCAACATTGTACTAACACTATCCTGCCCGTTAGCAGAGCGAGGCTGCCGATTGATTTCCGACAACCTCATGATGTATGCAATACGCTCACCAAAATTTCCACCAAGGGGCATTTAATTTCTTTACTTCATTAACATCTAATTCAAGTCCATCGAACTTTATATCTGTATTAACTATAGATATCAGCAATAGATCCGTTATTTCTAATAAGGCTTCAATACTCAGTTTGCATAATGGAGTTGTAATTTGAATTATTTGTGTTGAATCACCTTGGTTATAAATAGTTGCGTCAAAATCATCACCTTGGAAATTTTCCTTTAATGTCTTTGCTTGTTCGTATGAGTTTGAGATTAATACCCCTTTAATTCGACCCTTATCCCCTGTTTTTATATCCATCTCACGCAGTTTCTGCCAAAGTGCTTTCGTGAGTTCATGGTGTTTTAATCTTTCAGTAGAGTCGATTAATTCGATTCCTGCATAACCACTCATTTACGTATCCCCCGATTTAATAGGAATCTGCTCGGTCCGGGCTAATGTGGGTCCCGCTGATCAGCAGTAGTTCAACAGTTATTTATAAAAGACAAGCTACATAATCAAAAGGCTCTACCCCCGTTATCGGTGCTTTTGAATCTTTTTTGAAGGCATTTCCTTGATGGCCATAGTAAGAATCCTGCCCGTTAGCAAACCAGGCTGCCGATCCCGCCGGCAGCCTGGTTTCATTGAAGTATCGTACCCGTTAGCCATACATGCAGCGCAAGCGCCGCACCACAGATGATGAAAATGGGTCGAAACCGTCAATACTGCTACTATGGCTGGGAGAGGAAGGTCGATGAACTATGGTGCCATAGAGCCGCCCATCCGTTAGTCTGACTCCAACGACCACGGTGCATCACAGATTATCGCTCCCTTTCGGGAAGCACTCATGGGAGATTAATCCTACTCTGGTTGCTGCACCAGCCTCACTTTTATGTTCAGCCTTGAAAGGCCTTTAGTAATTTCATAACTCTTCCCAGGCACAGCCTTTTTTTAAAAAAACATTCGGCTAGGTCTAGTTTATTATTGTCTTTTTGAGGTTTTTAGCGGATTTAATTTTCATGGGAGTTGTACAATCTTAAATGTAAATTCGTTTTCCAGTTGATTCCTTATACAAACAAAACTTATCAAACAATCTTCCATGCTCATCAATAGCTTGCAATTCCAAAGAATTAGTAGTCATAACCACATTAAGAAAATGAGGTACAGCTAAGGATTGTGCAGTATGCCAACTTCTTTTGGGTAAAAACCAATCAGGCATTGCTCCTGCACCACCTGCAACAATATAAACGATCCCATTTGCAAAATCGATCTTACCATCACAGATTGGGTGACTTCGTTCGTACACAATCGTATGTGAATTAATGACCAAATCGACTCCGTACTGTTCCATTATCGGGCATAATTCACGTAAATCTTCCACCTGATACCCACCTGAAACAAAAGGAGGGTAATGAAAATAAACAATTTTCCACGTTGCAGAAGTCGATTGTAAATCGCGAATAAAAAAATCAAACTGCTCATTCCCGGGTACCATCTTCCCCGAACTATTGGGGTAGGTTTCACGGTCAATAAAATCTGTGCTGTCTAAGCAGATAAAATGGACATCTCCATAATCAAATGAGTAGTAATTTTTGGGGGAATCATAAGCAAAAAAGTCATAGTACCATGAGGCATTATCCTCATGATTGCCTAAGCAACTATAAAACGGTGTATTCTTTAGGAACTCCTTACCTGGGCCAAAAAAATATTTCTCCCAATCTTCGTATTTATTTCCGTCATCAACAATATCCCCAACAAACAAGGTAATATCGGGGCGGTATCTTTGCATTTGACTAAATATATTCCGATTTATTTGTCCCTGAGATTGATCGAAACCGCTATATCCACCAGTTTCACTTGTTACTGTAAATGAAAACGACTCTCCCCTCCGAACTGCCGTTTTGAGGAAATGGTGTCCTGATTCGATCTCATCTTGCTCATTCACCGAACGTACCTGATAAAAATAAAGGGTATTGGGTTCCAAATGATCAACTGTAAGCTGATGAATCGTTGAATACTCTCTTTCATCCACGGTTACTAGCACCTGCTCTGGTTTCTTGTAATTCCCCCGATATCCGCTATGTATTCTTTCGGTCAATAGGATATTTACAGTTGAAGAAGCAGGTTCTGATGTCTCCCACATGATGCTTATGGAATTTTCAGTTGGCCATTGTAAGTAAGGTCCCTTCACAATAGTTAGCATGTTTTACAATCCTCTTTCCGCTTAAATATAACGCAAAATACAGAACGTATGTTTGCTTATTATACACCATTTTCCAATTCTTTTAAAACCAATTACTAATATTTGGTTTAAAAGTGTTCGCGAAGCATTGCGGTAATCTGCCGGTTAGTTTAGCCCATCGCGTGCCCCCCCCACTAGAAACTCATGTACATATACAATGGCGCTACGGATGCGGCTTACCTGTTTTCGTACGCGGGCAAATGTTACCGGGGACTCAAGCTCGCCCTCCAGCAGCTCCGGCGCATTCAACAGATTGGGCTGTATGTACCTCCCGGCGATATCGTAATATTTACGCGTTCCTTTTTTGTGATGAATAATTAACTCTCCTGTGGAGTACATCTGCTCCAGCTTCGACCGGGATGAATTGTTTCCACTGCTCCAGTGGATGACCGATTGCCAGGAGAAATTTCCATCCAATTTTAGATCATCCGAACTTAGCGCACCGTGATTTTGGATGTGAGCCCGTACTTGCTCTATCAACGCTTCCATCTCGGGATAGCGCTTGGTATGTTGCCTTGCGGCCAGCCTGTACCGCTCAAAGTACGGCCAGTCCTCGACAGGGATAATGCAACACCGGCAGCCGAACATTTTTGGCCGGCTGCCGGTGTTTATGATTGAACTATCGTCTCCGCTAGTTTAGCAATACCAGTAAATACGCGCCCTTAAAACCAGGTGCCCATTCATCACCTTTATTTATGAACAGATCTTTTGGTATAAACAGGGGGTTAAGGTCTGTCCACCTTGTTCAAGATGCGCATATATACACTTTAAAGCATTCTTTGCGTCTTCTCTTTCTGATAAGAGCATAAATGAAGCCGCTGGTATATAAATGGTCATATACTTTTTAGGTATATCAAGATTTTGCATGTGTTGATCATACAGAACTGGAGACTGCCCATTTCTCTCAGCCTTAGCTCTGCATATATCCAACATGTCTTTAGAACAATCAACCCCATCAACATCAAGACCAGCGTCCAAATAGGGCAAAAATAATCTTCCAGTACCACATCCAAGCTCCAATTTCCGCTAGAATACCTTCGTATGATTCATCATTATTTAACAACATAATTTGTTGTTCCCTCCATGTTTTAAATGTTTTTACACACGGATGGTTATTAACAAGAATTCTATATTAACCCTTCCGCACCTCGAACTTTACTCTATTTTCAACTTTACTATAGCCAAAGCCCTCATCTTGATTGATGCATAGCTACTAGTTTTTTCCCCAAATCCCGACTAAACGCACGGCATTATAAGTAATTAGACCCTCCACCAAAAGTCATAAACCCTTAACAAATTTGATCTTGTGCTTCCCCAGCATCGATACTATACTGGAGATCAAAGAAAATAGTTCCAGAGGAGGACTTGCATGTCTGACATTCGACAAGGGAGTCAAATTGTGATTCCCGAAAACCCCGTATCGCATTTTTTATTCTCCAGCACACGTTCGGCACTCATCTGGCTCGTAATTCGCGTTTATCTGGGCTACAACTGGATTAAGGCCGGCTGGGGCAAGGTGACCAGCGACACTTGGACCGGCGACAAAGCGGGCGCTTCGATTCAAGGGTTCGTCAAAGGAGCTTTGGCCAAAGCCGAAGGCGGCAAGGACGTCACAGGCTGGTATGCGTCGTTCCTGGAGAACACCGTTCTCCCGAACGCCAAAGTATTCTCGTACATGGTCGCTTACGGCGAAGTGCTCGTGGGACTTGGCCTGATCGTCGGGTTGTTGACGGGGATCGCCGCATTTTTCGGCGGCCTCATGAACGTAAGCTTCCTGTTCGCCGGAACCGTCAGCACGAACCCGCTGCTGTTCGTTCTCGCCACCTGGCTGGTGCTCGGATGGAAGGTAGCCGGCTGGTACGGCTTGGACCGCTGGGCGCTGACGTACCTCGGTACCCCTTGGAACCGGGCCAAGAAGAAGTCGGATACGACTTCCGCTTGATTGCCGCCGCTGCCCGGCTCATATGAGTATGCAAACGGCGATAACGGGGCTATCCGGAAAGTCAGTGAAAGCTGACTTCCGGAGGCCCCGTTTCAGTTTAATCCTTCTTTTGTCCCACTGGCATAGGTGTCCTTAAAATGGGTAACCCCCTTAGGAACACCCATGAGTCCATGTATATCAGGCGCAATTCCTCCAAGCATGAATTCGCTCCTGTTTTTGATGCTAAGTTCGTCTGCCAATAAGGCCGCTATGCAATAGTGCATCATTCTTGAACCCATTCCAATCCCTCCTCGACAACTTTCTGACCTATCATAATCCTTCATGGCTCGATAAAATAATTATGCATTATGCGCTCGATTTGAGAAAACAATCCCTGATGTTACCCTAACATTTGACCATTCCTAATTCTGAAACTCTCTTCGGCAGCTTCCATAACGGTAAAGTCGACACAAAAAAGGCCGGAAAACAGGAAGTCGTTTTCCGGCCAACTTTACTTTTAGAGACTAATTAGACAAAAATCAATGATGGGATAAGTTCGTTATTCAGACTTGGCCGGGAAATTCAGCTCCGGCATCCACCGGCTCATATGACGGCGGATTGTTTCTTCGTGTGACGCGGTGTCGGGAATTTGGTCCGCTCCGGCTTCCCATACCGGCACTACCTTGTACTTCCGCCAGTTGGTCATCGTGATCCAGGTCGGGATAAACGACGGATGCTTAACCTCGATTCGTGACGTCCCGCCGGTCGCCGTTTTCTCGATCTCCAGCCGGAGAATGCCGCCGGTTCGCTTGTTCTCGCCTTCCTGCGCCGCGATAAAATTACCGAGCGAATAGATGACGAATGTTTTACGGCCCGTTCCGGTGTCGATCCACTCGGCCGGTTGAAGCACGTGAGGGTGGTGGCCGATCACGATGTCGGCTCCCGCTTCCGCGGCTTCTCGGGCAAACTTTTTCTGGCTGTCGTCCGGGAGATCCTTGTATTCTTGACCGAAATGCGCGCTGACGACGACGACATCGGCTGCCCGCCGTGCCGCCTCTATATCCGCCGCCGCGCGGTTCGTATCGATCAGATTAACCAGATACGGCTTGCCGGCCGGGACGGGAATGCCGTTCGTACCATACGTGTAAGCCAGAAAGGCGAACTTGATGCCTTTGACGTCGACCACCCTGACGGTGTCGCGATCTTCCTCGGAGCTGTACACGCCCACCGTCGTCATCCCCAGCTTACGCCAATGGGCCAGCGCGTTCGTTATGGCCTTCTCTCCGCCGTCCATCGAATGATTGTTGGCGAGACTGACGACGTCGAAGCCGATCGTCTTCAGCGCATCTCCAATCTCGTAAGGGCTGTTGAAGCGGGGATAATCCGACAAGCCCAGCGCTTCCCCTCCGATCATGCTCTCCTGATTGGCGATGGCGATATCGGCTTCCTCGATATACGTGCGGACCCGCTCGAACATCGGTACAAAATCGTAGCCGTCCTGCTTTTTCGCATCCTTGTAGATCGAACTGTGAATAAGCACGTCTCCGATCGCGGCCAGCGTCACCTTCGTCGTTACGATCGGCTCTTGAACCACAGGAGGCGGTTGCGGCGGCTCGGGAGGGCCGGTGGGCCCGGATGGCATCCCCTCGGTCCCGCCTCGTCCAGTGACGCCGGGATCGGGCGACGGGCTCCAGTCGTCGCCTGCCGCCTGCCGGCCTGGCGGCGCTTCAGGCCCGCTGGGCCGCTCCGTCCCGGAACATCCGGCAACCAACAAAAGAACAACTGCAAACCACAAAAGGAGCGGTCTCGCAATCGGCCTGCAATCCCGCACTGCGACTCCCTCCTTTTTATAAGGTATCAAGTATAATGATTCATCAGCATCAGCTAAGCTGAGCTTGTTGCCTTTTCATATCTAGTATTAAACCGAACGGCAGCGTCTCAACCTTGGGAATCTTTGCTCCCTCTTGTCTTCACCTCGGCCAGGCTGCGAATCGGGTCGAAACCTCCGGACACTTCCATAATGTTGCCGGTCAGAAAATCGGATTGCGGCATGCATAAAAAAGTGATGACCCGCGCTACATCCTCGCCGCTTCCTTGCCGGATGCCGGGAAACTCCTCATCGTGCAGATGGAGCACGTCGTCGATCCCTTTTTCCTTATTCGCCCCACGAATATCTCCCGGACATACCATATTGACGGTAATGCCGTATTCCGCCTGTTCGGCCGCAAGCGTTTTCGTAAACGAAACAAGTCCGACCTTGGCCGCGGCATACACGGCCCGGTGAGGCCAGCCCCGGGCTTCCGCCGCCAGACCGAAGCCGAAATGGATAATGCGTCCCCACCGATTGCGCCTCATATGCGGAAGCACGCAATGATCGAGCTCCAAAACGCCAAGCAGATTGCCGCGCATCACATAATCAATCTCATCGAGCGAATAAGCATCGAACGTACGCCGCTCCCGCACGAACGGACCTGCATTGTTGACCAGAATATCGATCGGTCCTAACGTTTCCGCAACCGTTTCCGTCATCCGGGTATTGTCTTCACGTACCGCTACGTCCGCGCGCACCGCCATAGACCGTATTCCTTTGGCCTCCAGCCGTGCGACCAGCCCGAACGCCTCGCGTTCGCTGTTCATATAGCTGACCGCCACATCGCAGCCGAGATCGGCAAGGGCGAGCGCCGTCCGTTTGCCGAGTCCTTTCGCGCTTCCCGTAACGAGCGCGATTTTTCCGTGAAGCATGGGAGCTTCCTCCTTTTCTTCATCGTTCAACCGCGTTTACGTTTTTTTGCGATGATGCACATAGGTGAAAACGGTCGATAATGTCCGGCATACCATCTCCAACCCCTGCTCCAGATCGTTCAGGTTGGCATCCAAATCTTCTATGTAGGTCCGGTCCGCCCGGCACAAATCGACATGAAGCAAATCGTCGAGCATCTCAGTATTGACCAGATGGATCTCCATGTTGCGTTTCTGGCGAAGCCGGGCGAGCGGCTCCTTGTATTGCTCTTTAATGTCATATAGCAGCCCTTCCAGGCCGGGTTCCGCATTGCGGTGTTTCATCTGGCGAAGAACGGTGAAGTACGAGAACTTATGCTTGACGCGTTCGGATTTGAGCCGCAGCAGATCGTTCAGGAAATAGCCAAGTTTGTCGAGAATCGAGAACAGGCGGATAAATCCGTTCTTGTAAAAATAAACGTGACGCCGGTAATCGGCCCGTTCCTCGGGCGACATCTTCTCTTCCTGATCGTGCGTCACTCCTGCGCGAAACTTGGAGGCGCAGTATACGCTCTGCTCCAGCTCGTCCAGGGCGTTCGTGAGCCCTCGGGCCCACAGCTCGTAACGCGTATATTTGCCGCACAGCGGAGTCTGCTCGTCGATAAGCTCCGTAAGCAGCTTGCGGTATCGGGTAATGGCGCGGACGGCTTCAAGAAGAGACCCGGAATCGGTACGATTGGGCTCTTCAAACCAAGCTCGGAACAATAAGAGTCACCGCCTCGAGTAAAGTATGAAAACGTGCCGGAGCTGCGGAAACGCCCTTTTGATGCGGGCAGCAGTCGCCCGCCGGGATCGCCGGCGGCCAGCGTTTTAGTGTTGACCCTCTACCGTTCGCTTATACGTCCGGCTTCTGCGAAGCTTACCCATTCTTGTAAGATCTCCATGCCAGCACGCTCATATAGCATAACACGCCGAACAAGCCCGATACGAGCACAACGTGAATTAACGCCGTCAGCAAATACCAGTCGCTTGCGAGCGTCCAGACGACCGATGCGCCGCTGAAAATTTGCAGCACGGTCAGCAGCAGCGCCCAGCGCGCAGAAGAGCGCAGCAGCTTCGAAGCGTTGCCCTGGCTGCCCGACTTATACGTGATATATGCGATGAGGATCAGCAGCAGCACAGCCGCTATCCGGTGGGCAAAGGCGATGCCGGTCGCCCCTTCGAGCGAGGGCACGACTTGACCGTTGCATAGCGGCCAGCCGAGACAGCCGCCGACCGATTCCGTATGCCGGACGAAAGCTCCGATGTACACGACCACGTAGCTGTAAATTGTCGTAGCCCAGATCAGCTTGATCATGTTGCGCGTCATAACCGGGGCATGCACGTCTTCGCTCCCGGCCTGTCCCTTGCGTGACGCTCCCCTGCTCCCTGACGGAACGTAAGCGCCGGTCCGGATGCCAATCACCAGAAGCAGCGAAGCGGAAAAGGCGACGAGCGAAAATCCGAAGTGTAGCGCCATCACCGCATCCGACTGCGGAAATACGACTGCCAGCGCTCCGAGAATCGCTTGCAGGATCGTAAAAAACAAAGTGCTGTAAGCGAACAGCTGCGCTTCCCGGCTGTGCCGGAGCTTCATGAAGGTCGCTATCGCCGCGCCCAGCACGAGCAACCCTACCGCCGCACTGACGAACCGGTGGCTGTACTCGATCATCGACTCGATCGTATAAGCCGGAACGAACTTGCCGTTGCATAAGGGCCAGTCGGTCCCGCAGCCTTCTCCCGACTCCGTCTTCGTAACGAGAGCTCCCATAAACAGAACGAGCCCCATCCCAATGGCGGAACCCATCGACAGCCATCTCAAATGTTTACCCATGGATGCACACCTACTTTATGTTCAATCGCGTTCCGAGAAAGTCGAAAATTGCGTCAAGTCCAATTATAGCGATTCTAACTCAGCAAATCCATTTCGGAAATGTGAACATCCTCCCTGCTCGGCCGATTTTCGCCGTTTAGCCATATCTGCATCGAGCATCCGGGCGGCCGGTGTCCCGATACGTCCGGAAAAACAGCAAAAGCCTTCCCCTCTGGGAAAGGCTTTTCGTATGTATTCCGTATGTTCTTCGGCCGGCAGGGCAGAGCTGATCGAAATCGCGGAAGCGGAAGCGAGAAAACATCCCGGCTTCGCTCCCGGGCCTCAATCGAACAGCCTCACGCCCCGGTTACTTCGCGGCGGCTTGAGCCGCTTCTACGACTTGGTCGAGAAATTGCTCGATTTCCTCGCGCGTTTTGCGGAGCTTGCTTACGAAGCGGCCGAGCTCTTCGCTTCGGCTAAAGCCGATAAAACTCGGAATGCCGAGAATATTGTATGTCTCGCACAGATCCGGAAGCTCGTCGCGGTCAATCTGAATAAACGTCAGCTTGTCTGCGTACGCCTTCTCTACATCGGGCATAAACGGATCGATATAGTGGCAATCCTTGCACCAGGTCGTCTTAAATACCGCAACGGTCGGTTTCTCTTGAGCGATCGCATCGTAAAACGCCTGCTCCGTTCTGATCGGTTCCATGTCGTGCACCTCCGGTCCGACCGGTGATGGGGTCGGTTTTACAGCTTGTTATAGCACGATGAGTCGGCAATGTCAATGTGTCTGCACCTGACCACCGGCACCGGGCTGTATACGGGTCCGCCGGAAGGCGCCGTATAGCGCCCGTTATCCGGCTGCTCCTTCCTTCTGGCTGAACATGCATGAATTCATTATTTTACAATACATACTAAAACAGAGCGGCGGAACCGTTCGGGAAGGGCGATTACTTCCAACCTGGACAGGCTGGAGGAAGAAAATAACGTTTTACATTTTATTGAAAAAGTGATATCATAAATATATCAAAAGAACATCACTTCCAAGGAGAGATGCACATGACAGAGAGAAAAACATGGCACGTTAGCGGATACTTCGGACTTTTGTTCATCGCGTTGCTGGTCGCACTAACCATCTACTCTTTCGTGCAGGAGCGATTCGTGCTCGGAGTGCTGCTGGCCGTAGCCGCCTTCCTGTTGTTGACCTCCATCACGGTCATTCAGCCTAATCAGTCGAATGTAGTTACATTCTTCGGCAAATATTTGGGGACGGTGCGCAAGGACGGCATATGGATCGTCGTTCCGTTCAGCAGCCGGAAAAAGTTGTCGCTGCGGGTGCGCAACTTCAACAGCGCCAAGCTGAAAGTGAACGATATCGACGGCAATCCGATCGAGATCGCCGCCGTCGTCGTCTTCCGGGTAATCGATACGGCCAAAGCGATGTTCGATGTCGATAATTACGAGCAGTTCGTGGAGATTCAGAGCGAGACCGCTCTGCGCCATGTAGCCAGCAAATATCCTTATGACAATCTGGACGGAGGCGGATATTCGCTGCGCGGCAATACGGAGGAAGTGGCGGCCGAGCTCGCCAAGGAGCTGCAGAGCCGATTGTCGGTAGCGGGAGTCGAAGTAATCGAGGCTCGCCTGACCCATCTGGCGTATTCGACCGAGATTGCCAGCGCTATGCTGCAGCGCCAGCAGGCGGCGGCGATCATCTCGGCCCGCGAGAAAATCGTGGAAGGCGCGGTCGGAATGGTGCAGATGGCGATCGCCCAATTGGAGCGCAACGGGTTGGCGCTCGACGAAGAACGGAAAGCGGCTATGGTCAACAATCTGATGGTGGCGATCGTATCCGACCGCGGCGCCCAGCCGGTTGTCAACTCCGGCTCGCTCTACTGACGGTGCGTCATGTCTGCCAAAAAAAGCTTTCCCCTCCGCATCGACCCGAAGCTGTACGAAATATTGGAGCGGTGGGCCGCTGACGAATTCCGCAGCGTAAACTCGCATCTTGAGTATTTGCTGCGCGATGCCGCCAGCAAAGCCGGACGACTGCCGGGAGGCCGTTATCCGCCGCCGGAATCGCCGCCTTCTTCAGACACAAACTAACAAGCGCAGCCTTCGGGCTGCGCTTGTTAGTTTGTACATGCCGAATCCGAATCGGAGTCTGGTCGTGTCCAGCCTCATCACGGGCATTACCTGACGATTTTATCGATCAGCCCGTAAGCAAGCGCTTCCTCCGCGGTAAAAAACTTGTCGCGGTCCGTATCCCGTTCGATCGTCTCGATCGACTGCCCGGTTCTCTCCGCCAGGATGCCGTTCGTGAGCGCGCGCGTGCGCAGCATCCAGTCCGTACGGATTTTAATATCCGTCGTCTGGCCTTGCGTGCCTCCCCACGGCTGATGGATCATCACCTCGGCGTTCGGCAGCGCCGCCCTTTTCCCTTTGGCCCCGCCGACCAAAATAATCGAGCCCGCCGAAGCGGCCATCCCGACGCAAATCGTAGCGACATCCGGCTTGATGTACTGCATCGTATCGTAAATCGCCATACAAGCCGTCGTCGACCCGCCCGGCGAATTGATGTACAGGCTGATATCCTTCTCCGGATCGTCCGCCGCCAGGAACAACAGCTGCGCCACAATCGCATTGGCCATCTGATCGTTAAACTCCGTGCCTATAAATACGATGCGATCCTTGAGCAAGCGCGAATAAATATCGTAGGATCGTTCCCCCCGGCTGCTCTGTTCGATGACCATCGGCAAATATAAAGACATGTGAACACCTCCGTTATTGTCCTTGAATTTCGTTTCGCTGCAAACCCCAGCCTGGCATTTCAACTGCCGACTGCCGCCTTATGCCGCCATACGTACCGTACCGCCGTCCGGCTTGACCGTTCTCGTCCAAAATCCGGCGCCTACGTACGTTACGGTCCCCGCTGGCTTCGCTTCCCCCGCTTGCCCCGGCAAAGCCGTCGTCACGACCGTCGGCTCGAGCACCGGCTCTGCTTTGGCCCCTCTCGGGGGCGGGTTAACGGCAGACACCGGAGCACGCCCTGAAGATCCGGATCTAATGAACAAACGTATTTCCGCAACAGACGTCCGCTCCCCGCGTACACCGCGCTCCGCCTTGCGGGGCGATCTCTTCCGGCTGCCACGCGCTGTGCTGATCGCGGCATTCCGTTCACCAGCTTGCTTCCGGTCCATTTAATCCTCTCCCTCGCCAATAGTCGGGTATACAGCCACAAGCACCTGATACGTTTCTTCTGGAGCGGGAGCATCCGCAGCTGCAGATGAGCTTCCTTCGGGCAGCCCAGCACCATACTTCTCCGTCAGCCGCCGAACCGCTTCCAGATATTCCTGAACGAACGATTGCCTCGCTTCCTCGCCGGCCAGACGGACCGTCGCCGACAGCGAAGCGCTGTGCACCGTCTCTCCCGCTTCCGTCTTCTCCATCAGCTTGACGGCGTCCCGCTTCAGCTTGTCGGACGTCCCGATCAGATGGGATAACGAAGCGTCTTCTTTCATCCGTCTGGCCGCTGAGGGTTCAAGTCCAAGCGCATCCGACAGTACGAACGTTTTGGCGATCGCCTGATACAGCACCTCGACCAGGTTGCGGACTTGCCGGGTTCCCGTCTTGCGTACAAGCCCGACCTTCTCGAGTGCTTTCAGATGGTAATTGATCCGCTGCGGCGTCTCTCCCATCGCCCGGCCGACCTCGGCTGCGGAGACAGGGGTTCGCATATGGCTGACGATCTGTCCCCGGAGCGGGTTCAGCAGAACGACCGCCTGCTCGGGGTTTACCACCGTGTATGTTTCTGCAAGCTCGATAGCATCCAACATTACTCACCACACAATACAAATTGTTTACGTAAAAATATATTATTACGTTACGATTCATTTGTCAAGAACACTCCGCCCTTCAACTGCAGACTGGAAAAACCGGATGGAACCGCCTCCAGCGATGCATGACGGAATCTGCCCGCTCCGTCCGAATGGGAGATCATTCCGGTCCATATACTGAACGTATACGAACCCACTTGGAGGAGGATCGCGAATGAACCGTACCGGCACTCCGTCCCGGCTGGAGGAGTTTCTCCGCCGCATCAAGTCCATTCCCGGGGGACTGGCCGCTTACTGGAGCGGCAAGCTGTCAGGCTGGCTTCAATCGGAGAAGCTGGCCGAAGAAGCGTCCGCGCTGCCCATCGCCCGGGACGAGATCCGCAGATTGCGCAAGTCTGCGCTGCACGGGCAGACCGCCTTCTCCGCTCCGCAGGCGCAAACGCCCAATGAACAGTCGCTGGTCGCCTCCATCCGCGAAGAGACGAAGCGCTTCAACCGCAACAACTTAACGAGAACGGCGGCGTACTGGAACGTTTTCTCACGGACTCCCGAGCTGCACTGGGCTTTTTTGGCCCATATGGTTTCCCGCAACGGAGGGTGGACGATGACCGATCTGAAGGGCGGGCTGCTCCCACGGCTGCTGTCGGGCAAAAGGGCGGAAGCGATATTTGCGCTGCTGGAGCGGGCCAACGGGTTAATTTTTCAGGATGCGTATCCTCAGCTTCGGCTGTATGAAGCTTCCATCCAGCGCAAACAGCCTTTATTCCATTTGCTTCGCGAATTCGATGTGTCGGCTTTTATGAGGCCGGTATGGGAGCAGTTCTGGGCCGAACGCAATTCCGCTCTGCTTACCGTCGCCCTGATCGTTAATGAACAACACTATATCGAAGGCCGCGTCGTGCAGGACGGCTATTTTCGCCGAACCGTTCTGGATACGCCCGCCTTTCAAGCCCAATCGCTGCTGCAAATGAACATGATCGTATTCCCCTACTTGGCCGAAGGGAACCCCGCCGCCCTCCCCGGTCCGGATACCGCCTACCGGCTCGCGGGACTTGTGATCGAGGACTTTACGGACCTTCACGAACGGATCGCTTTCGGCAAAAAGCTATACGCGATTCTTTTCGCCGTTCCCGGCATAACCCGCGGGGCCCGCGACTTCGCCGCCGGCAAACCGCACAGCGGCTCCCGGGCGGACTACTGGCCGCATCTGTTCGCTCCGGTCCGCAGACACGCGCCGGCCGCCGCCTACACGGCCAAGCTTGAAGGAGGCCTATTGAAGCCGGGAGCCGAACCGTTTTACAGTCCGAAGCTGGAATACGTGTGGCCAGACGTTTCTTTTCAGCCGGTAGATCGTTACGACTGGCATGCTTCCTGCAAAGACGCCTTCGCCTGGTTTGAATCGCCGCGTCCCCCGGCATCCTTCGAGATCACGAACGAATACCTCTTTTCCCTGAACAAGCTGGAGCTGGCCGTCCTGGCCGGGGAGCTGCTGTTTGAATAAGCGAGGGGAACGGAACAAGACAAAAAAAGAGACCCGCAAGCAACGGGCCGCGGGTCTAACAGATCTATATATCAAAAAGGGGGTCGACTTTTATTATAGGCGCTTATCATTAAGGGAAGATGAATTTCATATTTCATTTTTATTACAAATGTCATCCGTTGGACGGTTTGCGGTTTTTCACGAATTTGCGCAGTACTTTTTGCAGCGGTCCGGGGAAACGGGCGGCATCCTCAGCGGTTACCACTTTGGTTAACGCCAGGAGCGCCGCGTAAGCCGCCAGAACGACGACGCCTACGATCGCTCCGCCTATCATTGCGCTCATCCGGTATCCGAAAGGCTGGACATACGCATGGACCAGCTGCTCTAGCCCAAAGCCCGCCGCCACTACGATCAGGGTCGTCAGCAGCAGACCGTACCATTTCCGTCCGAGAATCGTATAATCGACATGTCTGCGCAATACGACGAGGTTCAACTGGGTCATCACGATGAAGCATAATGCCGTAGCCGTGATAATGCCGTATATGCCGAATACCGGAGCGAGCAGGTAGCTGCACGCCAGCTTGACGACGATGCCGATCCCGACATGGACGATAAGCGGCCGCATCTGCCCGATGCCCATCAGCACGGCGCCGGACGTCTGCATGACGATCTGGAAGATCGCGCTCGCGGTCAGCAGTATAATAATCCCGGTTCCTTCATCGTTGCCGAACATGAAGATGTTGATCGGACGCGCCGCCGCACAGATCGCCAGCACGAGCGGAAGCCCGGTCAGCACGGAAATGTACAACGCTTTGGACGCCTGGGCGTTCACGGTCGTTTGCTCTTTTTTGGCGAAAGCCGCCGAGATGACCGGGACGGTCGACTGGCTGAGCGCGATCGCCAGAATGATCGGGATGCCGGCAAGCGACTGGGCCCGTCCGCCGAGCACGCCGAGCGCGTCCTTCGCCGCTTCGTAGGCCAGATCCGGCTGCAGCAGCCCGATCGTGATCGTCGAATCGATTGCGTTAATGAGCGGAACGGCCAGCGAGAACAGCACGATCGGCACCGACAGCTTGAATATTCGCGCATAAATGTCGCCGTAGCCGAGCGGAGCGGCCGACGGGTTGCGGTTGCCCACTTCCCCGCTCTTGCGGTCTTCGCGTCTCAGCTTCATCGCATAATACAGCATGACCAGCACGGCTCCGACGCTTCCGGCTACCCCCCCGAACGAAGCGCCGGCAACGGCCCATACGTGGCCCCAGCCGATCTGGAGCAGCAGGAAGGCAAGACCGATCGCGGCAGCGAGCCGGACAATCTGCTCGACGATTTGCGATAAGCCGTTCGGCGCCATCCGCTGCCGGCCCTGGAAGTAACCGCGCATAATCGCGATCAGCGGAAACAGCAGCAGCGCCGGCGCCAGCGCGCGGATCGCCAGCGAGGCGTCGGGGTCTTTGGCCATATGCTGCGCATAATAAGGAGCGGCGGCGAACAGCAGCACGGTCATCACGGCGCCCGCGACGAGCGCGAATAAGATAGCGGCGCGGTATATGCGTCCGGCCTCTTCGTATTGCCCCAGCGCGGTCCGCTCGGATACCAGCTTGCTGAGCGCGCTCGGGATGCCGGCCGTTGCAACGACAAGCAGCATCATGTAAATGTTGAAGGCGATCGAATACGTCGCCATCCCGGCATCGTCCAGCAAATAAACGAGCGGAATGCGCTGCACGGCTCCAAGCACCCGGGCGACCAATGCCGCGACCGCCAAAATAATCGTACCTTTAATAAGCGAATCTTTGGACAAAGAACTCTTACCTTCTTCCGTATCATAATGAAAAAAGACAACGGAATCATTATACACCGATTCGGCTGCAATCTCACCCGTCGCTGCGGAAAACATCGCTTCGCTCCGGTGTTTGGCTGGTGTTGACACCGGCATCGGCAACGTTTATGGTTGGGGGTAGACAGGATGCGCAGACGAGATGATGGGCGGCGGATACGATGCCGGTCGTACGAATCGGCAACAGCCAATAGCCGGCCGCCTTAGCATGACCATACGAAAAGAAGCAGGTGGGATTCAATGGAACGGGATACATTGGAACTGTTTAAGACGTTAACCGAGCTGCCGGGAGCTCCCGGCTTCGAAGACGAGGTGCGCCGGTTTCTTCGTTCTCAGCTGGAACCGATCACGAACGAAATTGTGACCGACGGCCTCGGCAGTTTGTTCGGCGTTATGCGTGGCGATCCGGACGGGCCGGTCGTTATGGTAAGCGGCCATATGGACGAGGTCGGCTTTATTGTAACCGCTATCCAAGATAACGGCATGATCCGCTTTCAGCCGCTCGGAGGCTGGTGGAATCAGGTCGTCCTGGCGCAGCGCGTACACATTGGCACGAAAAACGGACCGGTTACCGGCGTAGTCGGGTCGATCCCCCGCCACTTTCTCAGCGAAGCCGACCGGAGCCGGCCGGTCGACTTCCCGGCGATGTTTATCGACGTCGGCGCGGATAACCGGGAACAAGTGCTCGCGATGGGCATTCGGCAGGGACTGCCGATCGTCCCGATCTGCCCGTTCACCCCGCTCGGCGACGGGAAGAAGCTGCTCGCCAAAGCGTGGGACAACCGTTTCGGCGTAGGACTGGCCATCGAGCTGGCCCGGGAGCTGCAAGGCAAGCGGCATCCGAACGTGCTGTATACGGGCGCTACCGTGCAGGAAGAAGTGGGCATGCGGGGAGCTCAAACCGCGGTGAATCTTATCAAGCCGGATATCAGTTACGTGCTGGAGGCCGGACCGGCGAGCGACGTCAGCGGGGATAAGCTGGCGTTTGGACAGCTTGGACGCGGGGCGGCGGTACGCATTCTGGACAGCGCGATCGTCACGAACCGGACGCTCGTCGAGTTTATTATCGATACGGCCGAGACGAATCGGATTCCTTACCAGTACTACATCTCGCCCGGAGCGACCGATGCGGGCAAAATCCATCTGAGCGGCACCGGGGTCCCCGCCGCCGTAGTCGGCGTCGCCGCGCGTTATATCCATACGGCGGCCACGATGATTCATACGGACGATTACGACGCGGCCAAGGAGCTGATCGTCAAGCTGGTGCAGGCGACGGACCGCACTACGGTCGATACGATTACCGCTTTTGCCTAGCAACGGCCTCGCCTGTCCAGGAGTACAAGGCGGCGGGACTGGCGGGGCTGGTGGTTTAAACATCTAAAATATCTAGTACCTCTAGCACATCGAGCTCGCTCAGGCGCGTACAGCATGTCTAGCACAACCGGTACGCTGAGGCGCGTCCAACATCTCTACCGCGTCGGGAACGGCCTGCTAACACTTCTACACATTGAATCGACAGCCTCATTTGCACCTCCTATTCGGGTCGTTTTGGCGGAAATCCTTCATTAGGGCCAGTTTAAGATCTGCAAACCGCTCTTATTTCCGCAACAACTCCGATTTCCAACGAAATAAAGGGTGCGAATCGCTCTTAATCTCCTTCTGTCGGCCGTAGATGACCCGACGGCGCGAATATCGGCTGCTGCCAACGGCTTGCTATACCGCTGGAGTTGGCTTCTTTAAAAAGCATCGCCAAAAGACCGCAGGCGTTCCGGAACCTACTATCCGGGCGGCCTTGCGGTCTTATCGTTTTACAGCTAGCTCTACATGCCCTTACCTTCATTTACTCCTGAGCGATCTCGTACAGCCCCTGGTAACAAATATCGGCGTGACGCATCAGGTCCTCGATGACGATGAACTCGTCAGCCGCATGGATGTTGTTATTGACTCCGCCGCGCAGCCCGGCGCCGAACGCCACTCCGTTATTGCGCAGCTTGCGGGCGTATGTGCCGGCACCCATACGCAGCAGCTCGGCCTTTTCGCCGGTTACCCGTTCGTAGGCGCGGCTCAAGCGGCGGATCACCTCATGATCCGGGTTCACATAGACCGGATGCAGATGGCGGATGACGTCGGTCTCCAGTCCGTAAGAACCGGCCAGCTCCGTAACCGTCTCGATTACACGCTCGCCGCTGTGGGTTACCGGGTAACGGATGCTCACTACCGTCTCGACCCGGTCCTCCTCGGTCGTTACCTGCTTCACATATACGACGAGCTTGCCCGATACGTCGTCCTCGCAGGAGATGCCCAGCGACGCACCGTTGGATTCCAGCCCGATCCGTTCCTGCAAAAAGCGCAGCAATCCGTCCATGTTCGTCCTGCATTTCACCGCGCGCAAAGCCGCCATCAGGTTCACGACGGCATTCGCCGTCCCGGTCTCCGCGTTCTGGACCGGCTGACTTCCGGACTGAATCCGAAGCCGGTCGCCCCCTTCTCCATCCCATTCTGCCGTTATGTTAGGCAAAACGGATACAGCCTCCCGAATCCGGCCAAGTTCCTTCCGGCCTTCCCCGTCCTCGGCGCCAAGCACAATACCGCTTTCCTTCGGAATGAGCGCGATGGGAATTCCGCCGCTGAAGGAGAGCACGGCTACCCGGCTTCCCGCAGCCAGATCGACCTCGGTACGCATCCACCGGAAAGCGACGAGCATATTGCCCAGCTCCACGTTGTAGATTGGATACCCGGCGTCCGGGGCGAAGGCAAGGCTTGGCAGCGGCTCCTTGGCAAAATAATAATCCAAGTCCTTCATCCCGCTCTCCTCGTTCGTTCCGAAAATAACCCGAACCCGTTTGCGAGGCAGAAATCCGGAATCCTTCAGCGCTTTCAGCGCGTACAGGGCGACCACGGCAGGCCCTTTGTCGTCCGCAGCCCCGCGTCCGTATATGCGGCCGTCCGCGATCGTGCCTCCGAACGGATCGTAGTTCCAGCCGTCTCCCTCGTGGACCGTATCCAGGTGAACCAGGACGGCCGCAATCTCTTCCCCCGCGCCGTATTCCGCATGGCCGGCGTAGCCGTCGGTATGGCTGACCGCAAATCCCATCGATTCGGCCAGCTTCAGCATATAGTCGAGCGCGCGCCAGTTCCCTTCGCCGAACGGCTTGCCCGGCAGCTCCGGCTCCTTGACGCTGCGGATTCGGATCAGCTCGCACGTATGCCGCACAATATCATCCTTATACCGGCTCATGGGGCCGGCATAAACGGGGACGGGCACACTCCCGTTCGTATCATTCATCATCGGTATCCTCCGTGAAAGTAGTCGGTTGCCGCTCCTATTTGGCCAGCACCGGGAACAAACGTCCGCGAATCGGCTGATCCGCCGTCAACGCCTCGCCGTTCGTGACCGGATGGCCTTTGCCGCTGTAGGTCGTGCCGTCCGGCATATAAATAATCGCCAAAACGCGGCGGGGTGCGTCGGTCTGGTTCGAATGCGCGTAATGAAACGTCAGGCCGTCATGGAACGTACAGCTTCCGGCCTTCATCCGGACGATGACCGGCTGTTTCGCGGCAATCTCGTGATCTTCCACGTATTCGTTGATATCCTGCGGATTGATAAAATCGATTCCTTTCAGCTTGCCGGCTTTTTGCGAGCCGGGGACGAACATCATGCAGCCGTTGCGCTCATCCACATCGTCCAAAGTAATCCAGATCGACAGCGAGCCTTTCTCGTTCATCGGCCAATACGGCATATCCTGATGCCACGGCGTCGGTTTGGAATCGCCCGGCATTTTGTACAGCGCATGATCGTGGAACAGCCGGATCGCGGACGCCCCTGTCAGTTGCTTGGCCAGCCCGGCGAAGCGAGGATGGAGCACGTATTTGGCCATCCCGCCGTGATCGCGCCATGTGTTCACCTTCTGGTTCAAGACGCGGTAATACGCTCCGCCCTCTTTGTCCGTAGAAAACGAATTGTCTTGATCGGCCTGCATCGCTTCCCCCAAATACTCGCGCAATTCCTCAAGCTCCTCTGCGTTCAGCACGCCGTCCACCTGGACAAAGCCGTTCTCCCTGTAGAAACGGATCTGTTCGTCCGTCAGTATCGTCTGTTCCATCGCTGTACTCATATGGCTTCTCCCTTTCGAAAGGAATGGATTCTGTTTGGTTACGACTTTATTGTAAGGGGAGAGCCGGCATACGGACTTGGTCGATTTCACGCAAAATAGGGTGTATCCGATTCGCATCGGTCACCCTGGGTATAGGCAGTTGCGCACGAAAAAGCATACCCCCGTGCACGTTTTCGTTCCTTACCGTTGGACTATATGAGTTGAACTAATGAATTGACGTCCATTCCATAGCGAACAACCCGGACCTCTCCCATTCGAAACGTCACGATCGGATCTGGCCCTTCGACTATTGCCGGGGAGAAGATTCAGCTCCATTTGCATAGAGACTCTGGCTGTCTCCCTACCAGCTGCTCCAGCCTCCGTCTACAATCAAATTGTGGCCGGTCACATAGCGGGACGCATCGGAAGCGAGATAAACGATAGCCCCTTTAATGTCCGTCTCGTTCGCCATCCTTCCGAGCGGCGTGCGTTCTACATAATTTCGCACGAATTCCTCCGCCCGAATCTCGCGATCCGTGCCGACCGGATTGTAGCCGCCCGGACTGATGCAGTTGACGCGGATGCCGTATTTTCCGTAGTAGTTGGCCAGCCACTTCGTCATCCCGACCATCCCCCACTTCGCATACGTATACTCGATTCCGCTCGTCATGCCGGTTTCTCCGTATACCGGAAAATGGGGTCCCAGAACGCCCTGGATGGACGCAATGTTAATGATCGTTCCGCCGCCCTGCTCCCGCATCCGGGCAACGGCCGCTTTGGTCAGCAGCATCAGCCCGAGCCCGTTCACGCGCTGCGCCTCCGTCCAGCCTTCGGAGGTCGTCTGCTCGATATCGGCGAGCCCGGTCCGGGACACCGAATTGTTGATCAGAACGTCGATCCGCCCGTGCCGGTCCGCCGCCTCCGCCGTGAAGGAGCCGATGCTGGACTCGTCGGCCATATCAAGCCGCATTCCCTCGGCGCGATATCCCCGCCCGCGAAGCTTGGCCGCTTCCTCCTCGCACCGCTCCCTGCTTCGGGAAGCGATCAGCACCGTCGCACCCGCCTCGCAGAGCGCTTCCGAGATAGAAGCGCCGTACAGGCCGGCTCCCCCGGTTACGACGGCTACTTTGCCGCTTAATCCGAACATGCTCATTACGTCCATTTCCCATCGCCCCTTTCATGTCTGATTCCGCCGTTTCGATTATCCCTGGAGCTGGAGCTTCCCGCATTCGCCCACAGCTTGCATAATCCGGTTGTACAGCTCGTCGATCTGCTGTTCGTGCTCGCCGCCCACCTGTTCGAGCGGAGCTCTCACCCCGCCGCAATCGATGCCGCGCCGCTTGATAAGCTCCTTAAGCGCTCCGTAAATCGGCAGCTCCAGCATCCGGGTAATGATCTCGTTGATCCGGACCTGCAGCGACAAGGCTTCCTCCAGCTTCCCGGCCCGGATCTGACGCTCCAGCGCGACGAACAGCTCGGGCATCACCCCGTAGGTGCCGCCGATTCCGGCGTTTGCGCCCATCATTCTGCCGGCGAGATATTGTTCGTCCGGACCGTTGAATACGACGAACCGATCGCCGCCGACCGCTTTAAATTGCTGAAGCTCGTAGGTGGAGGACGTCGTAATTTTCACGCCGATTACTTTCGGGTTTTGCTTCATTTCTTGCAGTACAGAAGCGCTTAAGTGGAATCCGGTCGTCGACGGAATATGGTAAATGATAAACGGCAGTTCCGTGCTGTCGATCATCGCGTTCCAATGCTGCTTGACGGCCTTGTCGCTCACCCGGTAATAAAACGGGGCAACCGACGACAAAGCGTCCGCTCCGGCCCGCTCGGCATGACGCGCCAGCTCTACGCTGTCCCTCGTATTCGCCGCTCCGATATGGGCGATGACGACCGCCTGGCCGCGCGCCTCCTCCATCACCGCTTCGAGCATCCGTTTGCGCTCCTCCACGCTTTGGATCAGCCCTTCTCCCGTACTGCCGCCTACGTATAGACCGCTTACCCCTTTGTCGAGCAGAAAGCGGGTCAGCTTTTTCGCCGCCGATGGGCTCACTTCGCCGAACTCGTCGTAGCAGGAATTCATCGCTACAAATACACCTTCATATTTCGTCAAATCATAGGTGGACATGGATTAACCTCCTAAAATGAACGGGCTGCCCGCCCTCCGTCGTTTACTCCGGCGACACCGGCGGTTCCGTCCCGGCAAGCATATATAGAGGATCGCCCGCCCGGACCGGCGGACTACCCGCCAGCATCACGACCATCCCGCCGCGAGATGCCCGGACCTCCTGCAGCTCCAGGCCGTCGAGCCGGCATACGGCCCCGATTTTGTCCCCGGCGCGAACGATTGTATTTAATGAAACGGCAGGTATAAAAAACCCGTCCGCTCCGGCCGTCTCGGAGCCGTCAAAATTGCCGTCCCCGTAAATCCGCGTGGGCGGGCGCCGTTCGGCCTGTTTCGCTCCGGTATGAGCCGGCACCTGAATTGGAACCGCCTGTTCCGCGTGCGCCCCGGCTTGATCTCCGGTTTTGTCCGTTTCGTCCGCCGCCTCTCCAAGCATCCCCAAATGCCGCATCAGCCGATATGCGCCCGAGTAAAACAGCTCCGCATCCTCGCGACGGATTCGCCGCAGATTGGCCGCAGGAATCATAATGACCGAACCGGCAAGGCGTCCCGGGCGTAAGCTGCGGTATAGCCGCAGCACCGTTTCCACGCCCTCGTATTCGTCTCCGTGAACGGCAGCCAGCACGAGCAGAACCGGCCCCGCCTCCGCTCCGTCCACTTGCAGCACCGGGAGCGCTAGCGGCTCGTCCAAGCCGATGTCCGCCATACATTCCAGGTAACGCTTCGTCCCTCGGCAAACCGCCTTCGCTTCATAGTGCTGAAGCTCCATCCGAATCGTCATCGGTCTTATCCCCTCTTCTGCGTTCATTCGTAATTTTGAGGCACAGCTGCCAGCGCAACGTAACTTCCTTTTGCGGCGCACCGCACCGGGGCTCCGCACCGAGGGACTACGGCCGACGCTTCACATGCCGCCTCATACGATGCTCAGCGGCGCCACCCCTTCCCGGAACCGCCTGTGCGCAGCCGCGACATCCTCACCTCCGCGCTCGGTGACGGCATAGCCGTGGCCCGGAAACAGCTGCTCGACCTCGAGCTTGCTCAGCCCTGTTATCGTCTGCCTGTACGCGTCCATCGAGAAATCCGGCGTCCGAATCACCGCCAGCTTGCCTCCGGCAAAGACGGCATCCGCCGAGAACAGCGCCTTCAGCTCCGGGCAATAATAACAAACCATATCGAAGCTGTGCCCGGACGCCGCTATGACCTGCAAAGACAGATCGCCTGCGGTTATCTTGTCGCCTGCCGCCACAGTCCGGTCGATCCGGCAAGGCTGGAGCCGGTACCACGGCGGATACGTCCCGCTTGCTCTCGCCTCCGCAAGCGACGTGCGGACCTCGTCGCCGAGCTCCACCATGGGGGCGGTCTTCTCCGCGGCGACGACCTCAACGCCAAGCCGTTCGCGGATCGCCCCCGCGCCGCCTGCATGATCCGCGTGACCGTGCGTCAGCAGCAGGCGCGTGACGCGCTCCGGAGCAATCCCGTCCTCCTCAAGCCTGCACAGCAGCAGCTCCGGCTCGATCCCCGAGCCGGCGTCGATCAGGGCGTATTCGCCGTTGCCGCAGTCGAGCGCATAAACGTTACAGTCGTAATGGCTGCTTAGTCCGTATCCGAGTCCTCCGCCTCCTACCACCCGCACACGTCCGGTCAGCTTCATAAGGGATTCGCTGCCGGAGTCAGCCGTACCGGACGGCCTTCCCGGGCGGACTGTCGGACAGCGTCCGCTACGCGAACCGCCTTCCAGGCGTCGGACGGGCGGAGAATGTCGGACGGGCGTCCCAGACGCACGCACTGCGCAAAATGCTCCAGTTCCCGGGCAAGCGGCCCTTCCACCCGGCCGTGCACCTCGCATCCGGTCAGCAGCGCCGGCTGTTCGGCCGACGAGCTGCCGATGTAATCGATCCCGCGTTCCGGATCGCGGATAATGAGACTGCCGAGCTCTCCCGTAATCTCGGTCCGCACGTCCGCAGGGGAAGCCGCCCCGTCCGGCAGCAGCCAATTGTTCTCCAATATGCCGATCCCGCCTCGCGCGAACTTCAGCATCGCCCAGATCAGATCTTCCGTAGGATGACCGGATGCCGAACGGATGGCCGTTACCTCGATAACGTCATCCTCGAACAGCCAGTGCATCAGATCGATATCGTGTATGCCGAGTATGAATACGGGAGAAATCCGGTTATAGATGGAGAAAAATGTTTTGCCGTTGTTCCGCTTGGCGTAAATCGAGCGGATCGGTCCCGTCTCGCCCCGCAGTATGCGGGATTTGGCCTCGGTATATCTGGCATCGAAGCGAAGTACGTGTCCCGTCATTAAAATCCGGCCATGCTGCCCGGCGGCCCGAATCATCGCCTCCGCCTCCTCCGGCGCGGAAGCGAGCGGCTTTTCTACAAAGACGTGCGCCCCGGACCGGATCGCATGCAAGACCGGCTCGGCGTGCAAGTGTTCGGGCGTCAGCACATCGACCGCATCCGGGGATTCCCGGTCGATCAGCTCTTTCCAGTCCGTATAGCAGCGGGCTTCGGGAAACATCGCCCGAAACGGGCCGAACGTCTCCGGATTGCGGTCGCATACCGCAACGACTTCAATGTGTTCCATTTGCGACCAGATCCGGGCATGCGCCAGGGCGAACCGGCCCAACCCGACGATCGCTAACCGTATGGCTCCCATTGTGATCCCATCCTTCTTTAATTCGCTCATGATCCCTAACAAAGTCAGAGCTGCCCCTTGTCTGGAACCCGATTGGAGCAATCGCCAAAATTCACGGCCAACTCACCATATAAGTTCAGGCATACGCTAGTTTTCTCCGACCCGTCCGGCAGATCATATGTCCAATCGCTCCACCTCGAGCATCGGTACATGCTTGTGCGCGACCATGTCGAGCAGCCGGTTGCCATCCTTGAACCCGACGCCGGTAATAACGCAGACGGCCCGTTCGTCCGGAAGTCCGCCCTGTTCGCGGCACCGGCGGATCAGTCCGGCCAGCGAAACCGCTGCCGCCGGTTCGCCGAAAATCCCCTCTTCCTCGGCCAGCAGCCGTTGAGCTTCCCAGATCTCCTCATCCTCCACCGCCAGAGCGGAGCCGTCTCCACGCGCCATAATATCTAGGGCGATCGCACCGTCGGGCGGATTCGGCACCTGCAGACCGGATATGAGCGACGTCGAAGGTCCTGGAGCCGGTGTACGCCCGCCGGCCTCGTACGCTCTGACGATATTCGAGCAGCCCGCCGATTGGACGGCGGTCATGTGAGGTTTGACCGGAATCGCTCCGAGGGCGTGCAGTTCCTCGAACCCTTTCCAGATTCCGACGTACAGACCGGCTCCTCCTGCAGGGGCGTATACGCGGGTCGGCGGCGCTTGGAGCTGCTCCGCCAGCTCGAAGGATATCGTCTTTACTCCTTCCATCGCGTACGTATTGTAGCGGAATGCCGTAATCATCACTTCCCAATCGTTTAGCCGCGCCGCTTCGAAAATACGGCCGAACACGTTGTCGCCGACTTCCGGGTCCGTTCCGAACCGTTTGACTTTGCGAACGTCCGCTCCATACGCGAGCACTTGCGCCAGCTTCGCTTCCGCCATATGCTCCAGCACGAACAAGTGGTACGGGATGCCCGCTCCCGCCGCATAAGCGGCAACGGCCGCCCCTGCATTACCCGACGTCGTGCCGATGCAGGCCGAACGCCCGCCCGCCAGCGCCCGCGATACGCCTATAGCCGCTATGCGGTCTTTGTACGATCCGGTAGGATTGCCTCCCTCCAGCTTGAAATAAAGCTCGCCCACCTTCAGCCGTTTCGCCAGTCTGCGGCTAGGTACGAGCGGAGTCGCTCCTTCGCCCAAGTAAAGCCGGCAAGCCTCCGGGACATCCGGCAGCAGCCGGTGGTATTTCCACAACCCGGACTGTCCGTCGTCTTTCCAAGGTCCTGTAACTCCCTCGTATTGCAGCATCAAAATCCCGCCGCAATCAGAGCACGCATACAGCCGCATATCCGTTGTCGTACGGCCGCATTCCCAGCAGCAAGCTGTCTTCATCATCGGCTCCTCCATCTTGCATAAATATATTATGGTTAGACCATATATAATTCTTTGCAACCTTTTAAGCGATAAGCCCGCTCGTACGCAAAATCGCGACCGACCAGCTTCCCCTATACAGCAACTTTAACCATCCGAAACTACAAATAGTCGATGGTTGGACCATCTTACATTCACTTACTACTATAGGGGCTTCGCTTTACCGGTGTCAACAGATTTTATCGCAAATGGATGACGGATGCCGCTGAAGCCGCATCATTGACAAGTTATTCGAAAACGACTACGATGTCTATAAAATCGTGGTCTGACCAGATTCCCTCACCTAATTATGGAAACGTAAGGAGCTAACCGGATGAAACCGATCGAAACAGCGGAGCGCTATACGCTCAGTAAACTAGTGGTCCACAAACTAAAACAATATATCGTCGAGCACAACATCGCCCCCGGAGACAAGCTGCCCGCCGAACGGGAGCTGTCGCAGACGATGAAAGTAAGCCGTGCCATCCTCAGGGAAGCGCTGCGTTCGCTGGAAAGCGCGGGAATTCTCGAAATTCGCCATGGCGAAGGCGCGTTCATCTCGGCCAACAGTCTTAGTCCGCTTCTGGAACAGCTGTCGTTCGCCGCACAGCTGAACCGGAAAGGCGGCCGGGAGCTGCTCGAAATCCGCTATCTGTTGGAGGCGTCCGCGGTAGATGCCGTGCTGGAGCAGGGCGGAAACTTTCCGTTTGCAGAGCTGGAGCGTCTAAACGAAGAGTGGGCCTCAAGCGCCGGCTCCGAATCCCGGCAAACCGAGGCGGAGGTGAATCTTCATCTTGCCGTCGTGCAACCTCTGCTCAACAGCTCCTTCACTTCGTTAGCCGAGCTGTTCATCCGGCAAGCGGCCTCCTCCACGGGGACAGACCGGTCGCCCGCTGCCGCCTCCTATGAGCAACATTCGCGGTATATCCGTCTCCTGCGGGAAGGCAAGGCACTTGAAGCGAAAGCGGTATTGCGCGAGCATCTCGCGCTCTGATAGACAACGTTCCTACGCACATCCCGGGCTCTAATGCGCATCGCTCCTAACGCGTATCCCGAGCATTGATAGACATCGCTCTTACGAACATCCCGGGCTCCGATGCACATCGTTCCTAGCGCGTATCCCGAGCTCGGATAGACGACGCTCCCACCCACATCCCGGGCACGCGGTAATTTGCCGGTTAAGGCGGACGTTTTTCTATTGACTCTGTATGTAGAGCGAGTTATATTTTTATTGAACATTAACAACTTTTATTGAACCAATCGCATCGAAAGGATCTTATCCCCCATGTCCCGTGTTCTAAAAGTATCGGTTGACGAATTTATCGAAATCGCCAAAGCGTTATCGAACGAATCCCGGCTGGACATCTTTAAGCAAATTCAGAAGGCCGACATGAACGTCAACGAAATCGCCGACATGTTCGGTCTCCCTTCCTCCACGGCAACCGTAAATATCAAGAAGCTGGAAGAGGCGAATCTGATCAAAACCGAGCTGATGCCCGGCGTTCGCGGCTTTCAGAAAGTTTGCTCGTCACAGTTCGATCAGCTCGTCGTAGAGCTGAAGCCGGGAGGCTCGCCCGCCGAGGAGGCGGCCCGATACGTCCACATGCCGATCGGCCTGTACTCCGAATGCGAGGTGCGACCGACGTGCGGACTCGTCAGCGACAAAAGCATTATCGGCTATCTGGACGATCCCCGCAGCTTTTATGAGCCGGACAAAGCCGGAGCTCAGCTGCTCTGGTTCCGGCAAGGATATGTTCAATACCAGATTCCGAATAAAGTGCCCTATGACGCCCGGCTGACCGGCCTCGAGATTTCCATGGAGCTGTGCTCGGAAGCTCCCTTGTACAATGCGAACTGGCCTTCCGACATCACCGTATCGATCAACGGCGTAGAACTCGGCACTTATTTAAGTCCGGGTGACTTCGGCGGCGAGCCCGGGGTTCTGAACCCGCCCTGGTGGGATTTGAGAAATACGCAGTACGGTTTACTAAAAAAGTGGAAGGTCGATGAGAACGGAAGCTATATCGACGGCCGGCGTTTATCCGACGTAACCGTAGACCGGCTCGGCATTCACGACAGCCCCGCCTTTGCGCTGCGGATCGGCGTCAAGCCGGATGCCGCCAACATCGGCGGATTGAACCTGTTCGGCAGCAAATTCGGCAACTACGAACAGGATCTGCTCGTCCGGTTCGATTACAAACCGCACAAATCCGGACACTCGTAAGGAAAAGGTTCGCAACAACATTTCCTCCGGCACACTCCGCCCGTCCGCTGTGCCCAACGGATCGATTGCAGACTGGAGCGTGCTCCCTTCTGCACCGTTTACCTCAATTTTAATTGTTTTACTACATATATTATTAATATTAAGGAGAGATGAACGATGAACCAGCATCCGGCCATTCCCCGTCCGGAATATCCCCGCCCTCAGTTTGAACGCAGCGACTGGCTGAATTTGAACGGCCAATGGGAATTTGACTACGACGACCGTGACGAAGGTGTGCGGGAGAAGTGGTACGCCGGCGCGGCCCAGCCGCTGACCCGAACGATTACTGTTCCTTACTGCTTCCAGAGCAAGCTTAGCGGTATTGGCGATCCCGATATCCACGATATCGTATGGTACCGGCGTACGTTCAAGCTCCCGGATTCCTTTGCCGGCAAGCGGGTGAACCTTCATTTCGGCGCTGTCGACTATGAGGCCCAGGTATGGGTGAACGGTCAGCTCGCAGCTGTACACAGCGGGGGCCATACGCCGTTTCAAGCGGATATTACCGATTACGTTACAAGCTCCGGGAGCAACGTTGTCGTCGTACGCGCGCAGGACTACAGCCGCGACGTCTCGCTTCCCCGAGGCAAGCAGTATTGGAAGGACCGCTCGGAAGGGATCTTTTACACGCGCACGACGGGCATCTGGCAGACGGTATGGCTGGAGGCGGTTGCTCCCGCCCACCTGAGACAGGTCCGTATGACACCGGATATCGACCATCATCGCATTCATCTGCAGTTCGATCTCTCTCATCCTTATACGGCCGGAGATCCGGTGCTGAGTTCGCTTGCGGTACGGACGATCATTTCCTTTAAAGGGGAGCTTGTCGCAGAGGATCTGTTCAGCATGCGCCGCGAAGCGGAGTCCCGCAGCATCGTTCTGACCGATAAGTACGGCCACGATTCCGGCCGCTGGTGGAGTCCGCAAAATCCGCAGCTGTACGACGTCACCTTCGAGCTGATCCAGGACGGGCAGTCTGTAGATGTGGTTAAAAGTTATTTCGGCATGCGCAAAATCTCGATCGATAACGGCAAGCTGCTGCTCAACAACCGTCCCTGCTTCATGAAGCTGGTGCTCGACCAAGGGTATTTCCCGGACGGTCTGCTGACCGCGCCGACGGACGAGGCGCTCCGTTATGATGTGGAGGCGACCAAAGCAATGGGCTTTAACGGCGCGCGCAAGCATCAGAAGGTGGAAGATCCCCGCTACTTGTATTGGTGCGACAAGCTCGGTCTGCTCGTTTGGGGCGAGATGGCCAATTCGTACATGTATTCGGAAACGTATGTACAGCGCATGACCGCCGAATGGACGGAAGCCGTGGAGCGGGATTACAACCATCCTTGCGTCGTCGCCTGGGTGCCTCTCAACGAAAGCTGGGGTGTCCCGGACATCGCCCACGACAACCAGCAGCAGATGCATGCCAAGGCGATGTATTATTTGACCAAGTCGCTGGACGTCACCCGGCCTGTCGTATCCAATGACGGCTGGGAGCACGCCACCACCGACCTGTGCACCATCCATGACTATGAATGGAGACGCGAGGTGCTTGCCGAACGGTACAGCTCAGCGGACAAAGCGGTCTTGGCCGTTCCGGCCGGGCGGACGATTTTCGCCGGCGGTTTCGCCTACGGAGGCGAGCCGATTCTGGTTACCGAATTCGGCGGGATCGCCTTTAAAAAGGCGGACGAGGACGGCTGGGGATATTCTGGCGCCAAAGACGAAGCCGATTTCGCCCGCAGGCTGGCCGACGTCGTTCATCCGCTGCTGCAAAGCCCGGTCGTACAAGGCTACTGTTACACGCAGCTGACGGACGTCGAACAGGAGAAAAACGGCCTGCTCACCTACGACCGCAAACCGAAGCTCCCGCTGGACGTCATCCGGCAGATTAATCAAGGGAAGCTGCCGGAGCTGTAAAAGCGGGCTAGATTCCGTAAAAGTAGTACTGGTACAAACGTCAAAGGCAGTCCCTGCCCTTCGATCGAAGGAGGACTGCCTTTTCATCGGAACAAAATGTTAAAGGAAAGCACGCCTCAACAAAAAAGCCCCATAAATGCAAAAAAATCGCACATTCGCGATTGTAGTCTACTATTTAAATAAAATGGCGGAGCTGACGGGATTCTCGTTACTCCGTAACGAGACTGCGAAGCTTATACTACCGAAGTAACGCTTCGACGAACCTAAAGGTTCTCATCCGTACTGTAAGTAATACAAATGGCGGAGCTGACGGGATTCGAACCCGCGGTCTCCTGCGTGACAGGCAGGCATGTTAGGCCACTACACCACAGCTCCACTATGTAAATCAAATTGCGGGGGCAGGATTTGAACCTGCGGCCTTCGGGTTATGAGCCCGACGAGCTACCGGGCTGCTCCACCCCGCGTCGTTATAATTCGGATCTCGTCCGCCGCAGCAACAGCTGCGTTCCGTTTGATCACTTTTCATACTATACTATGATTGCACGCGTAATGCAAGGCCTTTTCCCGTAATCCCGCAAACACAGAATGCTCTGAATTGTCCGACACCGATTAGAAGCCCCTGCATAACAACCAAATGTGGCAGCTTGCGGTCGACCAATCGTATTCATGCAGCATATCCGCAATACCCCGTTGTTGGGAGATGTCTCGCACCGCAGCCGTCCTTTCGCTGTCCTCGTATGCTATAATTAGCGATAGAATAGGGTAACCCGCTTACCGTCTAACCAGACGCCGATTCTCCGCCTGACCGTTTCCCGGCAGCCGAATCCCAATTGTAGCGTGGAAGGGAGCTGACCATGTGAGTATTTCGTTTATGTTGCTGATCGCCGGAGGTTTGTTCCTCCTTCTCGTCGCCGCCCTTGTGATTATCTTGCTATTGAAGAAATAATTCTTGTAAAAGAAGCCCCCGAGTCGCCTAAGTCGAGGAGTACAGGTCTGCCTGATTTGCTCTTTCTACCCGGCCAGCAAATTAGAGCTAAAATCGCTCTTATTACACCTCAAATGGCCGTCCGCACCGGAATAGGTGACGATAGAGGCTCTTATATCGCTGGAAAACTGCGATTCCGGGTAAATGTTCGATTATAAGAGCTGGAAACCGCTCCTATTCCTCCACAAACCGCTGCCTGCGCCGAAGTAAGATATACTAAACGGGGGACCTAAGTAGTAACCTACTCTTATCCGCAAAACCACGGTGGACCAATCCGAAAGCTGGACCCTTTCCGGTTCAGCCCTTACTCTTGGCTAGCGGCAGGCGCTCTCCAGTCCCCGTTCCGGACTTTCGCCGTATAGATGACGCCCAGGCCGGGCGCACCGAAACGAACATCCCCGGAACCAAAACGGTCCGGGGGATGTTCACAGCTTAAGCCCATCGGATCGCGGCAACCGGAGCACCGGCGGCAACATTCCCCGCAAGCGCCGCCGATATCGTCACCGCATTGCCGGCAATCGCCGAAATGGTAGTCCACTGCGTCGTCCGGTCGTCCAGGCAAACGGCGAGCACGTCGCCGACACTCATGCCGGACACATCGGTCACCGGCAGCACGTCAGCTCCCGAGCTTTGCGCGGTCGATACGGCCGCATCCGTTCGGCCTGCGCATATCCACAAGCCGGTTCCGTCGCTTTTCGCAACGGTCAGCCCCGGATAGACCAACCCTCTGACCGGTTTGGCCGCTTGCACCAGAGGGCGGTGCTGCCTTCTGCCTATATCGTCCACGGACCAACCGGCGGCATTCGTCCTGACATACGCTTTCAGCCTTGCATATTATTTTTACAACAAGTTCAAGAGAAAGTATGGGGTAACGCCGAATCAGTTCCGCAAATCTTATTCAGGTGCTTTCGCAGAAGCGCTGCGGTAACATGCGAAAAGAAAAGAACGCCCTTCGATTGAACCCGGGCGTTCCTCGTGCACATATTCATACAATGGCGAATGCGACTACCCTCTCGGCCAGCCTCGCGTTAGCAAGCTCGCCCATGCGCAAATGCAGGAAAATCGCCCGCTTAAACAACTGCGCTTCCGTCGCGCCCTTTAACGGCCTCATTATGTACATTTCCGGGTAGCGATCCAATTGCAATTTTGCGTTATTCGTTATACGTATCCGCTATCAGGGTTACAAGTAATCGAGAGCAGTTATAGTTTCCCGTCGCACTCCCAAGGTTGCCAAGCCGGGCGCACCAAAACAAAAAAGCCTTGCTAAGCAAGGCTTTCCGGGTATTGCTATGGATGAACGCTAACGGGATCGAACCGCTGACCCCTACCCTGTCAAGGTAGTGCTCTCCCAGCTGAGCTAAGCGTTCATGAAGTATTGGCAAGCTCCGACGAACCTAATAGGTTCTCATTCCAGGCGAAGCTATAACAAGGATGGTGACCCGTAGGGGATTCGAACCCCTGTTACCTCCGTGAAAGGGAGGTGTCTTAACCCCTTGACCAACGGGCCATGCTAGTTGTTGCATTCGCTTGTCCTCACTAGGAGTGACAGCGAAATTAATCTTAGCATAAATCTATCGACTTGGCAACTAGTCTTCTACATTTTTTTATTTTCCTCCGCGAAAACGTCCAGGGCCGCGGCCCATGTAAAACCGCCACAGCCCTGCCGACGCCCGCCCGACACCTGAACAGCCTCTCGAGCCGCCGCCAACTACCGGTATGTTTTCACAAAATCGACGGCCTGGCGGATATTCGCCTCCGGATGTTCGCCAGTCTCCCGCTCGATCGTCAAATAGCCCGTATAGCCGATATCCAGCAGCGCCTGGAAGTAAGCGTCAAACGAAACATGTCCTTCTCCCAGCGGCGTTTCGGTGTACACCTTCCTGGCCCGGACCAGCTCCCGGATCTTGCCGTTCTCCTGAGGCGTATAATGAAGCGCCCCGTACACTTCGCGCGGATCGACGGCTACGAAGCGGACTCCGTCCTTCACATGCGTATGCACGATATAGTCCTTCAGCGTATATACGCCGCGAACCGGATCGTCGCCGGTAACCATCACAAGATTGGCCGGGTCGTAGTTGACGGACACCCCTTTGCCTCCGAGCGTATCGAGAAATAGCTTCAAATGATAAACGGTAGTCGGCCCCGTCTCGATGGCAAAAAAGGAGCCCATGCTCTCCGCATACTCGCACAGCTCCCGGCAAGCCGCCTGCATCGCCGCATACTCCCTGCTCTCCGTGTCGTAAGGGATAACCCCGATATGCGTCGTCACGATATCGGTCCCGAGCTCCTTGGCAAGCTCCATAATTCGTTTCGACTTCTCGACTTTCTCCGGATTGGCCGCCTCGTCCTCAAAACCGAACGCCCCCAAGTCGCCGCACAAGGCGGCTATATCCAGTCCGAGCGATGCGATATAATCTTTCAGTTCCCGCCGCGCCGGCGCCGATAATGACTGCGGCTCCATCTCCCCCCGGACGGCGTACAGCTGCACCCCTTCCGCCCCGGCTTCTTTCGCCTTCGCTATTCCTTGCATGACCCCGACTCGAAACCCGTCGGCGATAACTCCAATTTTGTTTGTCATTTTCACGGTAAGCACTCTCCCCTTCCTCGTCTCACGCTAAGTATAAGGAACAGCCGCCTCCGCTGTATTGTTCCGGCGCCGCCGTAATATTGTGCAGCCGCCCGGAAGTTGTACCCCTCCTCCACAAACCGAAAAAAGACCTGCCGCCATGGACAGGTCCCGCTTCCAGATCAGGCAAGCCGGTTTAAAAAACGGCGTTATTGCTCCGTGCAGCGCCAGCCCCGGAGGGCGGCTTTAAATGTTCGCGGATATATTGCGTCGGGGAATAACCGAACGCCTTGCGAAACGCGCGGCTGAACGTGTGGATCGAGTCGTAACGCATGATGGCGGCGATTTCCGTAATCGAATATTCTCCGGTTTTCATCAGCTCGACCGCCTTGCGCCACTTTTTCTTGACCACATAATCGCGGAGGCAGTCGCCCGTTTCCCTGGAAAACAAATGAGACAAATACGATAGGCTGTAACCGAACGCGTCGGAAATTTCTTTCAAATCCTCGATTTGCAGCAAACGGTCGTCGATGTAATGGATGGCCGCATATACGGCTCTCTTCGCAGCATTCTCGCCGCCTTCCCCGGGATATTTAGCATCCCAGTCGGAGAAAAAGTTGCGGTAGGTCAAGATCAAGATCTGCTCGAGGTACATCTGAATCATCGACTCGGAAAACCGGTTGGTGCCGCACATTTCTTTGAGCACATTGACAAACGGCGTGCGGATGTCCAGCCGGTCCCGGCAGCGGGGCGTCGCCTTGTTGTCCATCCTCTTCTTGATATCGAGGAACGGATGATCCGCAGGCAGCGACGGGTTGAAATGAAAGCCGAGGTACAAGTACCGGAACGGTTCGTCCGGATCGCTCCCGCCCTGATGGTACTCTCCCGGCTTGCCGATATAGATATCGCCCTGTTCCAGATCGAACCGGTGATCGTCGGTGGCGAACCAGCCTTTTCCCGAAACGACGTACGAGATTTCATAACAGACTTGCTGGTGATTGGAAAGGACAAAATTCGCATCACAGCTCAGATCGCCGATCTGCTGCAGCAATAAGGGTCCGTAATGCATAGGCTCGGGAAGGTGCAAACAATCGAATTGAAATCGCCGCTTGCCCGGTATGCTCGTCATCTTGGCCCCTTGGGGTACCGACATTACGACCGCTCCTCTCGTTCCGTCTCCATCGCCCTGCTCCTCTCCATCATACCCACTTTCCCTAAAGTACCGCAATAGGAAGATCACGGTCCACCCGTTGAAACGTTGCGGCACCCTCCTACGGAAATAGGCGCGAGGCTGGGCGGGGAAGCGTAAGAGGAGTAGAGAAGCTGTATTCTCCCGCCGGCCCAAGTAACCGACTACTGGTGCACAGTCCGCTATTGTCCGAAGACTGCCGCTAATCCGGTAGAAACCGGCAGCCGCCTGTCCCCTATGAAACTTAACCGATCAAGGAGGAAAAGAGCAGCAGGCTGCTTGTTAGTCTAACGAACCGAGTAACCCTTAATGGGTCAAATTACAACGATATGACAATATTGCGAACTTCATAAGCGTTATTTCACTCATCCGATCACACTTTCGTCTGTTTACGACTTCATAAGGTCGCTGGAGTTCGTTAAATCAGTAAGAAGCCATTCTCCCGGCAATAAGCACGATACGATTCGTTAGCCTAAAGCATAAGCGGGTTGCCCCCGACTTTTTTGCGCCGCTTGGGGCTCCAGGGTATGAGTTTCGTACAAAAAACAAAAACAGTCCGCTCCCACTCCGTAGGCGGACTGTGTCTAATGTGATCAGGCTCCGGCTCTGCCCCTGCGGTAATCAGAAATCGAACCTGCCGCAGCTGCCAGACGGGCATTCCAAATAATTTCGTTGCCTGATACGTGATCCCGTTACTTCTCGGCGGCAATATACGCGTCGATCTCTTCGCTGGCTTCCCGTAGCGCGGTGTTCACATCTTTTTTGCCTGCCGCGTAATCTTTGTATTTCGCTTCCAGTATGCCCCGCGCCTTCGTAAACCGGGTTTGCACGACATACGGGGCCGGCTTCGTTTTCAGAATCGCTTCGATATGTTTGTTTTTAAGCAGCGGATGGTCGGCGCCGAAGTTTTTGTTGATCGCTTCGTTCTGCAGCGCGCTCAGCATAATGCCCGACCGGCTCAGCGCCGTCTGCACCTCATCGGAGGTCGCGAGCTTGATCACCTGCATCGCCTGCTCGGGATGCTTGCTGTTCGAAGCGATCTGCAGCACGAACGTCTGAACCATCCCCGACGTGTGCGGCCGCTCCGGGAAGCTCGGATATTCCGCGACGTCCCATTCGAAATCGGCGTTGGCCATCCCGTTTAACACTTCGGGGGCGGCCAGCATCGCCACGTTTTTGTCCTTCACGAACCGGTTGACCGTATTGCCGTGGCTCGTGATCTGAAATTCGTTGCCGGGGATATCGTTGATCCGCTTGGTCAGCTCGAACACTTTCCGCCATCCGTCCGTATTTACCGCAGCCTTGAGAGTAACCGGGTCGACGTAGGGGATCGACAGCGAGTTGCCGACTTTCTCGATGCCTTCCGGATCGAGACCTTTGTACTGAATTCCGCCCTCCATGCGCGTCAGCTTTTTGCCGAGCTCGATCGCCTGCTCCCAGGTCATGCCGTCGGACGGATAAGGAACGCCGAACTTATCGAAAATGTTTTTATTATAAAACGTCGCATAGTAGTTGTAGCCGAACGGGAGGGCGAACAGGCCGCCTTTGGCGATCGTATCGGATTGCAGCCTGACGCCGTCGAGGTTCGACTTCTCGAACCGGTTCAGATCCACCTCGTACTTTTTGATCAAAGGCGTCATATCGGCCAGCAGCTTGAAGTTGGCGAATTGGTCCAGCAGGCTGCCCCACCCTGTAATAATGTCCACTTCGTTCCCGCCGATGGCGAGGTTTTCGATCGGCATCGCCGTGCGTTCCAATACTTGCAGCGTGATGTGCGGATATTTCTGTTTCAGCGGCTGAACGAACAACTGCTCGATGATCTCCGGAGTAAGCGCGCCATAATTGTACAATTTCAGCGTTACCGGCTCCATTTTGACCGGCGTTTCCTCCGGCTTGCCGCTGTCGCCTGCCTTGGGCGTCCCCGAGGAACCGCAGCCGCTCGCGAATACCGCCAGCAAAGCCATACTCCATATGAGCTTTTTCATACTTCTGCCCCCATTTCACAAGAATAAAATGTAACCGTTTGCAAATAAAGCTGAGAAAATAACTCCCCCATTAACGCGTCCTTTCGCGGAAACCGTTGTTCCTCTTCACCCAAAACGGCACCCCCTCCTTGATCGTTGTTCCGTTATAAGCCTAGTATAGAAAATCGCCGGTTCCGCTGTATTGATCCTAATCCGCCGCAATATTGTGCAGACGCCGCGATTGAGCCGGAAACAGCCGGTCCAGCCTGGCCGCGGCTGCGGCGGCGAATCGTCTCTCCCTTGTGCAGCAACAGCCCTTACCCGAGACACGAGAAAAAGCCCGCAGCCTGCATTCGCGCAGACAACGAGCCTTTCCTCACACTTTCCTTATTTCACGGTAATCTGCAAAGCCGCCCCGAGCTTGAACTCGAAGCCTTCGCTGTCCTCTTCCTCCTCATCATCGTCATCATCGTTATCGGCAGATTCGACTTCCACAGAAATCGTCGTCGTTCCTTTGTTGTGCGCCTTCAGCCGGCTCTGCCCGTTGACGTTGGCGATATTCGGGTGCTCGCTGTCCCAGTCGAGTTCATATCCCGACAGGTCGGCTTCGGTGCCGTCCGCGTACCAGCCTTTCACCTGGAGCTGAACAGTTTCGTTTTTGGTCAGCTCCGTCTTGGGCGATACGATCGTTATCGAAGCCGGCCACATCAGTTGACGGGCGAGCGGGATGACGAACGTGTTACCGGGCGCAACGTCGTACTTAAACCCTTGCGACAAATCGGTCGTACTGGCATAAGAGCGGATGAGCGTAATATCGCCGAGATCAAGCTCGTACAGTCCCCCGCCAAGCGGCACGACGTCCTTGATCAGATAGACCGCATTGCGCTGGCCGTCGTTGCGCACGTAGACCGATCGGCCGATCAGACTGCCCGGCTGCTGATCTTGCAGATCAAGCTGTACCTGAAGCTTGTTCTGAAGCGACAACTCCCTCGTAAAGTCGGTGACCGTTCCTTCCAGACGGGCAACTCCTGTGTTCGCGTATCCGGCGTACTCCGGACCGGTTCTGCCGATAGAGGCGCCGTTGCTTATGTAGCTGAACACCGGCTGGCCGCCGTTTTCGGAGTAGACGCCGAAAGAGCCTTGGAAGCGGATTTTGCCGTCGATCACATAGGCCGCATCCGGGTTCATCGAGCTGACGACGTAGTCGGTCCGGCCGTTCGCCAGCTGCACCTTGACTGCCCTCACGCCGTACACGTCGGCCGATACCGAGCCTGGCGCTGCCGATACGGATGCTTGCGAAATATCGCTGATGAAACGGGAGTTCTCGTAAGGCTCGATCACCGACGTGAACGTACTGTCCAGATTCGCGCCGCTGCGATGGGCGACGACGTATTTGAGACTTTCCGGGTTGCCGGGCTTATTGCGCGGCGGAACCCCGTCGGCCAAAGCTACGTCGTCCAGATCTCCGAGCATCGTCATCCGCACGTGAATATCCCGGTCGACCGGATGAACGTTCCACGTATCCTCCACGTCGTAATCCACGCTGAACGCCGCGGACGGCTCGTTGTCACGCTCCACGTTTTTCAGCCAATGGAAGCCCGGTCCGGCATATCCCGATCCGGTTACACTGTCGTTTGCCGGTCTGACGCCGAATTCGACGCCCGGTCCGGCATACGTTCCCGTCGGCTGCGCCGTCAGCGAGAGCCCTTCGGTCGTTACCGGTCCTTCTGCGGCATGGAAGCTGAAATGATGCTCGCTGCCGCCCTTCACCCGGAAAAAGTCAACGACATACGAGTTCGCCTCGTCCACCTTCACCATCGCCGAGGTCCGTTTGTACAGCTCGGTTTGCGGATACGCTTTTGGAGCTTCGGCCTCGAACAGTTTGACCATCGAGCTGTCGTCGTACAAGGTCGGAGTGCCGTCCCAAACCGCCGCCTGTTTTTTCTTATCGACCATAACCGTATTATGGCTGATCGTATTATTCACCCATTCGAACCGGTTCACGTCGGTCGCATTCGCCTGTTCGGGGTATCCGAGGTCCGGGAGCAGATCGATACCGAAGCCGTACAAGCCCAGATTCAGCATATCCCGGTGCCCGTGGCCGCTCGTCCGTCCGTAGTACGTCCACATCGCACGTCTCGTATCCGCTCCGGTGCCGGCCGCCCCGTCCCTAAGCGCCGCCAGGCCGTAACCGGTCAAGTTCGTGCTGTCGAGATCGAGCGGGCCATGCTGCGCAATGACGGCTTCGATGTCTGCCGCAACCTGATTCGGATTGGCCGTATACACGTCGGAATGAATCCCTTCCGTCTTATTGCCGTTCAGCATATAAGCAAGCTGGGCGTATACCGGATCGCCGAACCGTTCGAACGCTTTGATCGACTGGGCTTTATCGACCTGGATGCCGGGCTGCCCCGTCGTGCCGCTGTCGCCGATCGAAGGCGTATACCGGCCCAGCATCGTCAGCGGATACATCGCCTGGAACATTTTGCGGAACTTCACGTTTTCATACAAGTCGGCCGCCGGATATTTGTCATACCCGTCCAGCGCATCGGCAACTGTCAAGTACGTATTGAGCCACAGCTTGTTGTAGCCCGGTCCCGCTTCGTTGCCGTGCCCGTCGCGGTCGACATCGTTCACCATACTGAACAGCACGTTGCCTCCGGTGACACGTCTAGGGATCTGATTGACGAACGCCCCCGGCTGGAAGACGAAATCGAGCCAGTCTTTCGTCTCCGGCAGCGTATCGTGAACGACCGCGGCCAGCGCTACCGCGCTTTGATGGAATCCGTTATTGCCGCGGATCTGATCCCAGTACATGCCCGGCTGCACTTGCCGCAGAATGCCGTCCTCGATGTTCCGGCGGATCTTCGTGCCGCTCGATTTCATAGGCAGTTTGTACTGCTGGCCTTTGGCCTGGAGAAACGCCACGACGTCCGGCGCATCAAACGCGGTGAAAAAGGCGTCGTAAGCGCCGACAAATACTTTGACGAGCGATGTTTCCCAGATCGATCCTACCGCTTTACCGTCCCCGGTGCCCCCGTGGGAGTTGACATACACCGCGTTGCTGAATTCGGCCACGTCGAGCGACGGATACACGTCGGCCACCCGGTCGAGCAGGACCGCGCCGGCTTTGGCATATTTCTCGTCTCCGGTGTATACGTACGCGCTTTGCAAATGGCTGAGCGCGCCGTTCACGTTGGCGGGGCTGCCGTACCAGGCGAACCAATGCGCATAATACGCGATAAACGTATACCGCTTGTTCGTCTGCGGATCTACCCAGCCGTAGCCGTCGTCGACGCCCCATGTCGGGCCTTTGTCCGGATACAGCGTGTTCACCAGAAGCGAGCGGTCGGCTAATGCCGGATTAAAATTGCCGTGCTCGTCCAATCCGCTCTGGTAATAGGCTCCGAAATCGTTTGTCGGAAACTTGTAGCCGCTTGCCGGGTCGGTAATTTTCCACGGATCGTTCAGCGGGTCCGCTTTCCACGGATAGTTGCCGTACGATTTCAGATCGCCGGATACCGGGCTGAAGTTGCCGGTAAGCTGATTCGTGTTATAACTGCGCGGGATGGCCTGGGTCGGCACGAGGTTCCACAGTCCCTCGTACCCGAGCGCGACGAAGGCGTCCGCTTTGGCCAGCACGCTATCGCGCAATGCCGCCGCCCAGTCGTACTGCTGGACGTTTTGCCGCGCCGCTGCCATTTTCGCATCCGTCATATACGTCCTTCGCGTCTTGCTGTTCGTCACCTGATCGCTGTTGATCAGCACGAGGCGATGCGGATACATGACCGTTCCCGTGCCGTTGCCGACTCCGTTGCCCTTGCCGGTTACGGTCAGCGTAATCGTATGCGTCCCGGCGGTCAGCGGCAGCTCCTGCACATACAGATCGGGCCGCGGATATTTGCCCGTCACGCTGTAGAAGCCGTACTGCGACGCCTTGACTCCGTCGATGCTGACGTCGGCCGTGCCGCCGTCTTGTCCGGTCATGCCGCCAAGCTTCACAATGTAATTTCCGGCCTGGGCGACCTGAAATTCGAACGTGCGGAACGGCGCCGTCAGCGTCGATTCAATCTTCACTCCATATGTAGCGTTCGTCACTTTGGGTGCGGCGTTCGGATCGCCCGCCAGCGTGACCGTAGGCTGTCCGGGGACAGCGCTTCCAAATCGGTAAACCGTCGTATCCGGCATAATAAACTCCGCTACTCCGCTTCCCGCAGCCAACGCCGGCCGGGAAGCTGTAAATGATACTGCAGAAACTAACATCAGCAAACAAAGCACGACCGATATCGGCCGGCGAATCGATACACTCATCTGGGTCCCTCCCGTTTCCTATACACGAATGGTTCATGAGGCCGGTTCTTGGATGTCGACGTACAGCTTCATGACAACGCTTCCAATCCTTCTCCGCTACCACCCGCTTCCCGGGATACCGTTCTGAGCATGTATAAAAATAGTGAGTTGTATTATACATGTCTCTTTTTTAGTATAAGCGCCACTCTATCATTTGAACAGGGAAAAAAGGCTCTTCTTTTTTTTGAAAGTTTTTGCAGATTCGAAGATGGAGCGCAGTTGGGGAAATTCGCGGATGTTACGCGGATTTTGAATCATACAAGTGCTTACCCTTACAGGCTTACTATGAAAAACCGTCCGGCAATTGTGTGTCCGGACGGTCCTTTGGCATGCACAGCGGGCTCTAGGCTGGTTAAGATGCGGCTTCAAAACCGTTTCGTCAAAGCGGACCATCGTGCGAGTACATTTAATTTGCCTTTCCATGAGAGGTCCGTGCGAGCTGAGCCCGTTCAACACGACCATATCTCCGGGTGTCAGATCAACAACAGTGGTCCCTAATAAATATTGGCATTGACCGGCGTGTACATATAAAATTTCATATTCGGAATGGGTGTGAAAAAAAGAAGACAGAAAGCTTTCATTTCGGTAACTGAATACATCGATTAAAGGGTAGGTTTGGCTCATTCGCTTTCCACCTTTGGTGTAAGATCGGTCATGAGTCAGCTCTGACACTGATATTGGCTTGGGGACTTCCCGCTATATCGCTCACGATGCGCCGAGTTTGCAGCTTGTAACCGTCTTTTAAAGAGGTTTTATCGCGTCGACTATAAGCGATACGAAGCCTAATTTCCCGTCCCGGTTCCGGTGATCGAACCGCTTGGACCGGTAGATGAACCCTTTTCTCTCGTCCCATTCTTCATAGTGGAACTCTCCGCTCTCATCGCAATATTCCAGTAGAACGACCTCATAACCGGAACTCTCGAACATCGTGCTTAACGATTTGTAAGTATGTACGATCTTATGACTCGCCGCCGGATGGTCCAGCGGGCCGGGTCCGCCTACCTGCACCAGCTTCTGGTACGTTTCATCCGGAAAATAGCCGTCCGGCACCGCACAACGGATATACCCGCCCGGCTTTAAAAACTCTAGACAAGTTCTCGCCGCTTCGATCCCTTCTTCATAAGACAGATGCTCCCATACATGCTCGGCCAAAACCGCCGACAAGCTGCCCGGCGTGAAAAGCCTGCTCCACTGATCACGCGCCAGCAGATTCAAATCGGCCTCCTGAGTATGCGTCCAGCCGGGGTTGTTGTTTTGCTGCCCGGCACCGATTACCACTCTTTGTTCCATAATGCCCCCTAGATATAGAAAATGCTTGTGCCGCCTGTATTTGGAATCATACGCCGATCCGGGTTGGTAAGTTGCGGCAGATGGCATCATTTATCGGTTTCAAGCGCAATGCCAAATTAATAACTGCAACTTATCATTGAAGCTCAGCGTATGTAAACAAGAGGTACCTTCTCATAAAACAAGCGGGACGGTGTATCGTTGATTCACGAAACTTCTTACGAGCATGAGCCGGAGCTGGAACCATTTATAGCATGGATGGAGCAATATGCGTTATACGGTTACGAGGAATCGCTATCCTCCCGGCTAAAGGATCAAATCGACCGGTGGGCCGAGCAAGGCCGAGACGATGTGCTGCTCCGGGCGGTCGAACTTACCGAGCTTCGGATCCGGGCCGAGGAGCAAAACTGGAACTTGGTCGGGACGATGCTGAATGTTTTGGAAACGGTGATGGTCCAGGTATCCCCGTCCGCAAGCCTCCTCGCCTCGCTTCAGCAACTGCTGACGGAACGGCGCGGCACGGAATCCGCATTTCCGAGAAATGCAAAGCAGCACCATCTCCGTTACTACATAGCCGTACTGGCGGAGGCCCGGCCGCTGCAGGAACTGATGACGATCCTGGAGCACGCAGCCCGGGAAGACAACCATTCGCTGGAGCCGCTTGCTCTGCTGTTGTATGAAGCGGTCGTCCGGCACAACGTGGATCGCCGGAATCCGGTCGTACAGCAGGTGTACAGCCGGATTAAGGAACACGGCCATCCTCTGGCGTGGCTGCCGCTTCATCGAACCGAGCTGGAGCAGGATTTGATGCTCCGTCATTACAACAAAGGCGGCGGAGGGGGATACGGCTCGTCCTTCGGTCCAAAGCGGCGTGCAGACAAAGAGACACGGCGAGCGGTGGAACAAGTTGCAGCACGGTCGGCTCCTTCCGCTTCGGCAGCCTACAGGTCGGTTCATACGCCGGAGGAAGTCGATCGGCTTCAGTCCGCCGTGACCAACTGGCGCGAACATTCGGGCGGACGATCGGAAGCGGCGGTTTTTGACCTGGAGAAGCTTCATGCGCCCGTTCATATTACCGAAGAATTACTCGTATCGCTCGGCCTGTTATGTTTGCACGGCTCATCCGCATCCCATGTGATGCTGAGGTCGGTTTTTGCCACACGCGCGTTTAATCTGCTGTATTCCGCTGCAGCGAATGGCGGAGCTTACAATGACGGGAACTGCAATGCTTTCGGGCGGCTGGAGGCATGGAAGTCGTTTGCCGCTTTATGTGGAGCTCCGGTAACCGCCGATGCCAATACGGTCCTACAGCTCGCCGGAAATTGCTCGTGGTGGTATTTCGACGCCCCGACTCCATGGTTCCGGCAGGTCGCGTGGGATATGGGCATCGCCTGCCTCAGGCCTGACGGCCGCTCGCTTGCCGTGCTCGCCTCGACCGATACCGATTAGGTCCCGGCTGCCCACCTGTAAATGGCCATAGCGTATAAGCGGGGCAAATGAATGGAACGAATCAACCCGTGACGTTTTGTCCACTACAAATGCACACGAGTCCATGTTATTAAACCTAAAGGCTGGAGACCTATTCGGGTCGCCAGCCTGTCTTCATTCCAACTACTATCGCCCGATGCAGCGATCGAGCAAGTTCCGGGTGATCCGTTGTACCCGCGGATCGGGGCCCTGGACGCGGCCGAACGTACCTACGGCCGGGATATGCCCTGGCGGGCTGCTGAGCCCTTCCGCCCACCAGATCGTACCGGCGTTGAACACCCAGTTGCCGTGCGGACCCGGATAGATGACGGCCGCGTGCTTCCCGTCCCCTTCGGCGACGGCGCCGGTTCCGATCAGCTCGCTGTGGGCGAGCAGCTCCATCCCCTCGATTTGCTTTAGCGGAATGCCGTGATATTCCCAGCCGATCAGCCCCGGGATGCTGTCGCCGGCTTTCATGCCGGTCCCTTCGAACACCCAATGATCGGGCTTCGCCACCGTCCAGTCCCCGTAACCCGGCCCGTAGGAACGGGCGCCCATCAGCTCGTGCTCGTCGGTAAACCGTTTCTTGCGCGCGAAAGAACGGAACGATTCCGCCGAACCTAGAGACGAATAAGGAATAATCTCATGATACAACGCGTTCCCGGACAAAAATAACAGGCTCACTCCTTTGTCACGCGCGGCCGTCGCATGGTCGTACATGTCTCTGGTCCAATACTCGTCGTGACCGACCGAGATGAACACCCGGCAGTTGTCCAGCAGGGAAGGATCGGCATGAAGGTCGAGATTCGAGCAATACGTGACGTCGTATCCTTCCGCTTCCAACCAATAAGCGAGCGGGAATTCCCATAGCAGAAACTCGCCCGAGCCACTCGACAACGGCGCATCGACGATTTGGCAATATCTCGAATACGGACGGTCGAAGCCGACCCTCACGTTCGGCCCCTGGTACCACAATTCCGGCGTTCCGTCGTCGTAGATCGAGTTTACTCCCGGCCACTTGTTGTATGCCTGCCACGTAAGATCGCTTACTTGAACGAGAACCTCTGTCGCCCTCCGATGCTTGACGACGAAAATGATATAGCTCTGCGCATAGGGAGGGGCCTGCCGGGTCAGTTTGGCCAAATACACCCCGCTCGCCCAATCCTCCGGGATAACGAGCGTCGTGCACGACGACCAGTCGCACTCCCGAAGCCGCTCCACCGTCTCCATCGGCATCGGCTGCACCTCCCCCTCGAACGGGCCCAGGTGCATCTGGTGCTTTCCTCCTGTCCCGTCGTAATACCCCATCCGGTAAATGTCCACCGTGAATGGACATTCCGGGTACACGCTCACCTTCAGCTCGATGCTCTCTCCGGGATATACGCTCGTACGCGAAGCATACCCTTCGATCGCCGAGGAGCGAAGGCCGCGGATTAGCGTTCCTTGCAGCGTAGGCGTATAATCGAACTTAAATTTCGTGATTTGCCAGTCCAATGTGCCTGGCTGCGTATTTTCGCGCTGTGTCGGATTCGGCATGCCGCTCACTCCTCAAATCTCATCCGGGTTGTCCGGTGACTAATATAACCGCATACAACACTTATTAGAACAACTCTGGAATCTTCTCACCTAGTTAGTTCAACTGCGGGGCGGAAACTCCTTCCACAATTCTTTCGAAAACGTCTTAAAAAATCTGAACCGTTTCTCCTACAATGCCACTATAGAAATGAAAGGCAGGTGATGCTGTGAATTCAAACGGTTATGCCGATGCCAAGGAAGATTATTTGGCACTGTTGCAGCAGGAATATTTAGAAAAGCTGGTCTACTACGCCTTGAAGAAAACAGGGAATAAACACGAAGCCGAAGAACTTGCCCAAGATATTGCCGTTCAGGCGGTCATCAGCTTATCCAATGGAAGTGAGCCGTACGAGTTCGCACATTGGCTGTGGAAACTTGCCAGAAACCGGTATGCGAGATGGGCGGAGCGCAAGCATCGCGGTCGTCTAGTTACAGCAATCATTGATGACGAGCAACTGGCTGAATTTGAAGACGGCGGCCCCTCCGTCGAAGATCGTTTGATTCTAAAAGAAAACATCTCTCTATTGAAACGGGAACTCTCTCTCCTGTCCTTCTACTATCGAGAGATCACCATAGCCTACTACATTCGGGGGGAGCGAGTTCAAGACATCGCCTCTAATCTGCAACTGCCCGCAGGTACGATCAAACGAAAGCTGTACGAATCCAGGAAAAATATTAGGGAGGGCATGCAAATGGCGCGGGAAATCGGGCAAAGGAGCTTTCAAGCGGAAAATATTACGTTTACTAAAAGCGGGTCAGACGGAAAAGGCGGCGGACCTTGGCCGTTAATCCAAAGAAAAATTCCTAAAAACATATTGATCGCAGCCTACCGGAATCCGCTAACACTGGAAGAGCTGTGTCTGGAGATGGGCATTTCCATGCCGTATATGGAGGAAGAAGTTCAACTTCTGGCTGACGGAACACTTCTGAAGGAAGTCGAAAAAGGCCGGTACGAGACAGACTTCATTATTGTAGATAAAACGATGCAGTCGGACATATTCCACAAGCTGGCGGAGTCCGGCGAACGTTTCAGCCCGCTGTTGTTGAAGCTCCTCGATTCCGCTCTCGAACGAATAAGAGCCGTCGGTTTTATCGGCTGTCATCTGGATACAGACGAATTATATTGGACGTTGATCCCCCGGGTCATCGATTTATTGTCCAACCAGGCGGAGCAAGCGAAGCAAGTTCCCAATCAATATACGGCAAGACCGCATCAAGGAAGGTGGGACATCGTCGGGTACGAGGATTGTCAATTGCCCTATAGCACCTTTGTCGGCCATAACGGGAACGGGTCAAAAACTGCGGCCATGTGGGCCTACAAAATCAGGATGGAGAACCTTTGGAACCGTGCCGGAGAACTATTCTCTCATGAAGTCCATATATTGGCCAATGCGATTCAGTCGGGCAAACCTCCGGAGCTGCTCGGGGATTCAGAAAAAGAAGTCATTCGCGATCTCATGGAGAGGGGATTTGTGAAAAAGGGTAGCGGACCGGTCATGCCGACATTCCCCGTATGGACCCGGGAACAACTTCATCAATGGGTGAATATTCTCAAAAGCGAATGTTTCTACGACGAGCTATACACCATCATGGAAGAGCATTACGACTATATTTATAATAAGATCGGGCAGCATGTGCCCGACCGACTCGTCAATCAGTTGAAATATGTTTCAGGTTCCTATCTGTCCGACTTCCGGATGACCGGATTGCGTTATGCCTTGAAGCATAACCGGATTACCATCCCCGATCCCCTAACAAGCAGCACCATCGCCATGTACATGGAGCTACACGGATTGTCCGCCGACCGTCCCGATGGTCCATGAAAACGGCGTCAGACACCTTCCGTCGTCGTCGAACAGGGTAGGACGAGGCGAGGCGCCATATAAGCCGTGCACCGTGACTTCCCCGCTCAGGCTTCGGCCAAGCCGAAGGAGGATATCGGTCCCGCCGGGCCATTCATACTGTTCGATCGGCACGGAGCCCGCCGCATCTTGAACCGTAATATCCGAGGGATGGCGGGCGGCGGTCCAGTCCCCATGGACGTTAGCGAAACGCAGCAGCAAAGCGTCGTCCGCTTCACCCTCCACGGTAATGCCGGCCGGCTCCGGATACCGGTAAGCGGTCGGCGTTCCGTGGATACGTTCCAGAGCCGCATCGGCGAACCGTTCCCCCACCAAGACGTTGCCGGAGGAGGAAATATGAATTTCGTCCGACAGCGGGCAATCGACCGTTACGATCAGCTCCACCTGCTCCTCATGGGCGATCCGCCGCTGAATCTCCCGCATCCGGCTCCACTGCGGATCGGGAGCGTCCAGCGCCGTATAAGCGCCAAGCTGAGCCGTGAATACCGGGAGCTCCGTTCCGGACTTACCGGCAGCGGTACGAAATGCCTCCAGCAGAGAACGAAACCGATGCGGATATCGGCCGATGCGGTCGTCGGCAGTCGGGCCCAGCGCGTCCGACTCTCCCTGGTACCATAAGATGCCGGCGATTTCGCCTCCCGCTTTGCGGATCATCTCTTCCATATTGAGCAGCAGCGAGCCGTAGCTGCCGTCCTCCCGCACCCATTGCTCGATCCGGCTCCCTCCAAGGGCGGTCGGAATGAGGCCGACCGGGATGCCGGTACGCGCGAGCAGCCGTTTGCCGAACGCGAGCCAAGGGCTATGACCGTGAAAAACCGACGTGATCGTAATCGGATGCAGCGTGCCGGTCGCGTCCTCCAGCGGATGCGTAGCGAGTTTCCAGCTTTCGTCGTTCGCGAACAGATGAACGCCGAGCGCCGGGCCGTCCGCAGCCGCTCCTTTGCCGGTGCCGGAAGCGTTGCTTTGTCCGGCGATGACGTATATATCTCCGACCCCGATATGATGGATGCAGTCTCCGCGCATCGGCCGCTTGTCCGGGCCGCTCAGCCGGCGTACGCGCGTTTCGATCCGGTACAAGCCTCCGGCGGGTAAGAGCAGCCGGATCGAAAAAGTACCGGCATCGTTGTCCGTCTCCGCATCCTGCCAATCGAGCCTGGGCAAAACGGGTGTATTCATGTTTTCATCGACTACCCGGACCTGGATCGTAAAGTCGGCCGCATTCGTCACAAAAGTTCCCGAAACGGCGATTTCGCCGAGTCCTTCCCCATTGCGCTGGATGATTTGCCAATCCGACGGACCGGCTGTGATCGTTACTCCCGGACTGCTCATCTCACACGCCTCCCGACTCCCGATCAGCGGATGGCAGATCACGCATAAACTGCACATACTGCGGAAAAGCTAGCTCCGGCTCCTCCAAGTCGCGGTGCCACCTTTTCTCCCATTCGAACGTATACCAGCCGTCGTAACCGCTTTCTTGAAGCACCGAATATATATCGCGGAAAGGAATATCTCCCTCGCCCATGAACCGGTAACGGAACTTTCCGGGCTCGCTCAAGTCCGGCAGCGAATCTTTCCAGTGCGTGTACGCAATGCGGGAGCCTAGCGCCTTCCACGTCTCTTCCGGCCGTTCGCCCAGCATCCGGTAAGGGTGATGGACATCCCACAATACGCCGACCGCGTCCGGCGACGTCCCCTCCAGCAAAAGCAGCATATCCTCGCAGCTCGTCCAGTCGTCATGCGTCTCGATGATCAGCTTCACGCCCGCCTGACGCAGCACCGGCTCCATCCGCGACAATTGGCCTGCGGCGGTGTCCAAAGCTTCCTGTCTTCCCGCCCCGCCAAGCTTGCCGCCAAATGCCCGGATGTACGGCGTGCCGAACCGCCTGCATAGCTCCGCATATCGTTCCAGCTCTTCGAAATTTTGCTCCTCGCGTTCCTTGGACACCAGCGTAATCGAGCTGGAGAAGCAGGTGACGGCGAGCCCGGCCTCCTCCAAACGGCTGATCGTCTCCGTACAATCTTCCGCGAACGGACGCGCCTCGTACACATTCATCTGGTCCTGCAGCCCGCGGAAATCGACTCCGTCGAATCCATAACGTACCGCGCTGGCGATAATCGTCTCCAAGTCCCACTGCGGGCAACCCAGCGTCGTAAATGACAGCTTCATCCCAGTTCCTCCCCGATATACTGATAAATTTAGAAAAAAACCGCCCGATCCATCAGCCGGAACAGGCGGGGTGTTTGATCTTACTGAGCGCCTTTGATCGGCTCAAGCGGTTTGGCATTGCCGTACGTCTGGCGAACTCCGTGTCTCGGAGCGGCCCAATTCACCGCATTGGAGATGACTTTCAGGACGTCTTTGTTGTAATAGGTCGGGTACGTCTCGTGGCCCGGGCGGAAGTAAAAAACTTTGCCGTTGCCCCGGTGGTACGTGCAGCCGCTGCGGAACACTTCTCCGCCCTCGAACCAGCTGATGAAGACCAGCTCGTCCGGCGCCGGGATGTCAAAATGCTCGCCGTACATTTCCTCATGCTCGATCTCGAAATATTGGCCGAGCCCTTCCGCGATCGGATGCGCCGGATCGACGACCCAGATCCGCTCCTTGTCGCCCTGCTCGCGCCATTTCAGGTCGCAGCTCGTGCCCATCAGCTTCTTGAAAATTTTCGAGAAGTGGCCGGAGTGAAGCACGATAATGCCCATGCCTTGCAGGACGCGGCTATGTACACGGTTGACGATCTCGTCGGACACTTTGCCGTGTGCGCGGTGGCCCCACCAGATGAGGACGTCGGTTTCGTTCAGCACTTCTTCGGTCAGCCCATGCTCCGGCTCTTCCAGCGTCGCCGTACGGATTTGCAAGCCTTCCGCAGCGATTCCGTCGGCGATGGCGCCGTGGATGCCTTTCGGATAAATGCCGGCAATTTTCTCGTTTACTTTCTCGTGCTCGTACTCATTCCAGATCGTGACTCGAATCATGTTCACTCAGCTCCCCGTTATCCTTCTAATTGGTTATGATCCATATAATAAACAGCACAATCATGAGCGTCTGCAAAATCAGCTTAACGATCGTGCTTGAAAGAAAACCGACTAATGCGCCGAGTCCGGCCTTCGTCGCCTGCTTCATATCAGCCCCGGTCAGCAGTTCGCCGATCCATGCCCCGATAAACGGGCCTGCGAGCAAGCCGATACCTGGTATGACGAACGGACCGACAATAATGCCGATCGTGCTCCCGATCACCGACGCCCGGGTTCCGCCGAACTTCTTGACTCCCCAGGCGCTTACGACATAATCCGCGACCAGGATCGCGATGACGACGGACGTTTGCAGCAGCCAAAACCATACTCCGAATTCTGTGAAGCCGAAAAACAAGCCGTAGACGAAAAATGCCGCATATACCGCAAGCACGCCGGGCAATATCGGAAATATCGCTCCGGCCATCCCGACAACGAACAGCACAACGACCAAAACCCAGCCCAAAATATCCACGAATCCAAGGCCTCCCGTTACCGTAAACGCTCCAGATTAGACGAGCACGTGCTCTTTAATGATTTTGGCTACGGCGTGCTCGTTGTTGGTTACCGTAACGAGCTTGGCGGCGGCTTTGAGCGCGTCCTGGGCGTTGCCCATCGCTACGCCCAGTCCCGCTTCACGGATCATGGACATGTCGTTCATACTGTCGCCCATCGCCACCACTTCGGACATGTCGATACCGAGCATCTCGCATACTTGACGAAGCCCGCTCGCCTTGCTGACCCCGATCGGATTGATCTCCAGATTGTGCGGATGCGAATTCGTAATCTCGTAGATCCCCTGCTCGTGCAGCCATTCGAGGATGCGTGCCCGGCTGTCGTCGTTTTCGGTAAAAAAGCCGAATTTCAGCCACTGCAGCGAATCGAGGCTTTCCCCGGTCCACGTTTCCTTGTTGAACAGCCCTTCCACCGCGTATGCCCAATACCAGCTGTCGTACCGCTGAGCCAACGCGTGCATCGCCCGGATCTGATCGACGTCCATCAGCGTACGCTTCAACAACTCCCGCGGCGCTTTCCACACTTCGCTGCCGTTGACGGCTACGATCGGACTGTTCAGGTTCAGTTTGTCGCAATACGGATACACGTTCTGAACGCCGCGGCCCGTAGACAGCATAACCATAACGCCTTCCTCAAGCGCCTTGAACATCCATTCGCGATTCTCGTCCGACACCTCGTGCTGGCTGTTCAGCAGCGTGCCGTCCATGTCGAGCGCAAGCAATTTGTAACGACCGATACCCATCTGTACGTCCACTCCCTCTGTTCTATAACGATAGCGATCGGGCCGGTTACGAAACCGTTGCGCTTCTTTCGCGGCCGAAGTTCGTCCCTTCCTGCAAATATGTCGAGTGCCACATGCCGAAAATGTAAACGGCCCACAGCAGCCGGGCGTAATCCCCTTGACCGCTCTGGTGAAGCTTCATCATCCGCTCCACTTCGGATATCTGGAGCACGTGATCGATGCCCGAGCCGCGGATGCTCTCCAGCAGCTCCGAGCCGCGGGCGCCTTTCAGCCAGTCGCGGAGCGGCACCGGAAAACCGAGCTTCGGACGGTTCAGGATGAAGTCGGGGATAATCCCCTCCATCGCTTTGCGGAATATGTACTTCGTCGTTCCCCCGCCGAGCCGGTACGATTGCGGAACCGTCCGCGCGAACTCGAACAGCTCCTTGTCGAGAAACGGAACCCGCAGCTCCAGCGAATGCGCCATCGTCATTTTGTCGGCTTTCATCAAAATATCGCCGGGCATCCACAGATTCATATCGATATATTGCATCCGGGAGACCGGATCGAGATGTTTCGTCTTGTCGTAGTATTGGCCGGCGACCTGCCAAGGATTCCGGTACGAATTGAGCAGGCTCCGGTCATACCGGACGAGCCTCGCCTTCGCTTCTTCACTGTACAGCTTGGCGTTGCCGAGAAACCGCTCCTCCAGCGGGGTCGTGGCGCGCAGCAAATAGTTGCGCCCGGTCAGTCCGCTCGGCAGCAGCCGGGCTGTGGCATGCAGCATCCGCTTAAGCGGCAGCGGCAGCCAGGCCAGCGGACGAAGCGAGAGCGGCTCGCGGTAGATCCGGTAGCCGCCGAACAGCTCGTCGGCGCCTTCGCCCGACAGGACGACGGTCACATGCTCACGGGCCAGCTGCGCCACATGGTACAGCGCGATCGCCGAAGGATCGGCAACCGGCTCATCCTGATGCCAAACCGCTCTCGGTACGGAGTCGAAGAAGTCCCGTTCCGTAATAATTTTCGCATGGTGACGGGTTCCGAGCGCCGCTGCCGTTTCTTTGGCGATCACCGTCTCGTTGTTCGGTCCTTCGAATCCTACGGAAAACGTACGAATCGGTTCGATCGCCCGCATATGCGTCGCGATGGCCGTCGAGTCAATGCCGCTGGACAAGAAGCAGCCCCGTTCCACATCGCTGTGCATATGATGGATGACCGAATCTTTCAGCCGGGCCCGCAGCTCTTCGACCATCTCGTCAAACGGCCGCTCGACCGGCGCGAACATCGGGTCCCAGTACCGCTTAATCTCCATCCGCCCGTCAGACATCACCGTCACCGTATGCGCAGGAGGCAGCTTCAAGATGCCTTCAAACATCGTATTCGGCTCAGGCACGTACTGAAACGTCAAATATTGCAGCAGGCTTTCGTCCCGGAGACGGCGATTGACGCCTTCCGCTTCGAGCAGACTTTTGATCTCCGACGCGAACAGAAACCTTTTGCCGTCATGGATGTAATAAAACGGCTTGATTCCGAAATGATCCCGTGCGCCGAACAGCTTCTTGCGCCTGCGGTCCCAGATGACGAAACCGAACATGCCGCGCAGGTGCTGGACGCAATCTTCGCCGTACTCCTCGTACAGATGGACGATCACTTCCGTGTCGGTCTGCGTCCGAAAGCTATGCCCGCGGGCGAGAAGCTGCTCCCGCAGCGGCTGGTAATTGTAAATCTCGCCGTTAAATACGATCCATACGGACTCGTCCTCATTGCAAAGCGGCTGGTGCCCCTCCTTCAGGTCGATGATCGACAGCCGCCGGAAGCCGAGCCCGATGCCCGGGTCGGTCCAGGTTCCCATATCGTCGGGTCCCCGATGGTGGATGACGTCCATCATCGCCTGCAAGGAAGAAGCTTTTATTTCTCTATGATCGAAGTACATCATGCCGGTTATGCCGCACATTAGGTACAATCCTTTCTCTATCGCGATTCAAGCCAGCGGAACGCAGCTTAGGCCGGAGGCGCTACTCCTCTCCAGCTTTGCCCGCTTTCTCGTTTTGCAGACTCGCTCCTCCCGTCGGCTTGACCGGACAAGCGTTTTCCACAACAACTATAGAGTATACCATACCTTAGGCGGTTTTCGTAAAAAGATAGACTTGCTTCAGAGCAAGTTTTAGTCCAGGCGGATTTCGCGGCCGAGCTTGGCCGATTCGTAGATCGCGCACAAAATTTTAATCATATCCACGCCCTGCTCCGGCACGAAAATAGGCTCGGCTTTCCCTTGCACGACATCGATAAAATGGTGAATGTTCGATTTATGGCCGCCCGAATCTTTTGGCAGCTGCGGAATGACGTTGCACAGCGTGCCCTCGATCTCCGTGAACAGCTTCAGGTCGTCGTTAAACAGGCTAAAGCCCGACTTCGTGCCGCGAAGCTCGATAAAACGTCCCTCGTTCTCGACATTGGACGCCCAGCTGCATTCGAGCTGCAGCGTAGCCCCGTTGTCGAAGCGGATAAACCCGGTAGCCAAATCCTCGACGTCAAACGTACCGCCCGCCTTTTTCTCGCCGAAGGCGCCGTGCTCGGAATCGTTCAGATCGTTGCCCGCAAACTTCGTATACACCGAGCCGCTGACTGCAACCGGTTTCGGATTGCCCATAATCCAGATGGCCAGGTCGATCATATGAACGCCGAGATCGATCAGCGGACCGCCGCCGGACAGTTCCTTCGTCGTGAACCAGCCGCCTTTGCCGGGAATGCCTCTACGGCGCACCCATCCGCAGCGGCCCGTATAGATCTCGCCCATATGCCCTTTCTCCACATACGTACGCAAGAAATCCGACACCGGGCGGAAACGGTTGTTGCGCATGACCATGAGCACTTTCCCGCTCGTTTTGGCCGCTTCCGCCATCTTGACCGCTTCATCCGGATTGATCGCATCCGGCTTTTCGCAGAACACGTGCTTGCCCGCTTGAAGCGCTGCCACCGACACGACCGAATGGTACAAGTTCGGCGTACAGACGTTGACGACATCGACTTCGTCGCTGGCGATCAAATCGTTGTAATCGGAATATACTTTGGCAATTCCATGCTCGTCGGCAAGCTTCTGAGCCGCTTCCTGATTCGCGTCGCAGACGGCGACGATTTCCGCATCGGGATGAGAGAGCCATGACGGCAAATGCGCATGTTTAAAAATATTGCCTACCCCTACCACACCTATCCGCAATTTCGACAAAACGAGCACCTTCCCCTTGTCCATAGTTTTCCTCGCCTTCCATTATCAACGGTTGCACCATCGATGACAAGACAAAATTTAATCGTTCGGCGGGAGGCGTAGGTCCCAGGACAGGCGAGGCTTGGCGAATATGCGTTCTTTATTACGGTATGCGAACTATTGCACCGAACTTTCGGCCCGCAACAGCCGCGGTTATTTCTCGTTCCGGGCTTCGGCAACTAAAAAAAGCTTCTTGTACTTCCACTCCAGGTGCGTGATTTGAAAACCCGCCTGTTGAACAAAAGCGAGCGAGTTGCGATTCAGGTGGCAGCCTCCGCACAGCTTTTTCCACATCGGCGTTAGTCCGCGCTGGGCCGCGCTCCATATCGGATGCTCAAGCAGTACGTGCTCGAACAGCAGCAGGGTACCTCCCGGCTTGCAAACTCTGCGGATTTCTGCGAGCGCCCCCTGCGGATCGGGGATTGTGCACAGCACCAGCGTACATACGACCGAATCGAACCGATTCGATTCAAATGGCAGTTGCTCGGCTCCGGCTTGTACGACCTCGATCGGCACGGCCGCATGCTCGGCGCGTTGCAGCGACCGGGTCAGCATCGCCGAATCCGGCTCGATCGCGACGACTTTGTCGGGGCTCCGGTAGAGGGGGAAGTTGACGCCCGTGCCGGAACCGATCTCCAGCACCGTTCCCCGGGCTTGGGCAAGCAACGCTTCACGTATGGGGCGGAAGCTTTTCGTTTCCAGCGGCTTCATGATGGTGTCGTAGTACCGGTTGAATAGTGGGTTCATGGGATCACGGCTTTCTGGTGGTTTAATGCTTATTGTTTATCTCCAATTGTTTTGGAAAATCCTATCAGCTTCAACCATTGCGCAATATATTCCTGGCGCTCCACTTTTAATGCAGTATGGAATACTCTTGTAAAGGATGGGGCCGATCCAACTAATATATAAATGTAATTTTCCTTTGTGAAGGACACAAACTGCCAACTTTCTTCAAAATCAATATAAAGATTCTCTAAAGTCCCCAAAGGAATATTTTCCTCGTTATATTGCCGAATGTTTTTGTCCGCATGGTCCCACCACGGAAAATCAACTAATATTCCAAATTTTCGGCTGTAATATTTAAGGTGAATTCCCATCTCTTCAAATTCACTATCAACTACTAAAATCTCATTAATTGGTAAAAAATGATCTAAATGCTGGTTAGAAAAATCATACACTTCATCCCCTAAGTATACAAAAGCTTCGTTAGGATTAGTAAACCAATGTAATGCGTATTCTTTTTCCTCTTTAGTACCGTATACTATTTTCATTTTAAACACCCTGAATCCCGAGGGAATTAGCCTTCAACAAAGTTATCTTAATATTAATTGAAGTGCAGGTATGAAAAAAGCTGCCCTCCTATCCAAACGGACGGAAGAGACAGCTCCTTACTTCAACCTACTTATTCATAAATCCGACATACTGCAGCATCCGTTTGACAATGACCGCCACCTGAGCCCGCGATGCAGAATCGGCCGGTGCGAATGTATCTTCGCCTACTCCGTTCATGAGACCCGCACGAAGCACGTCGGTGACAGCCGCTTGTGCCCATATGGATACCGCCTCGCGGTCCGCAAAGGCCGATAACGGATCGGTGTTAGCGCTGACGCCTTCCGGTTGTCCCGTCATCTTCAAGGCACGGGAGATCATGAGGGCCATCTGTTCGCGCGTAACCGGCTCGTTGGGGGCGAATCGGTTATTTTCTACCCCCGTCACCAGTCCTTTATCAACGGCTGCCGTTACGGCTCCCGAGAACCAATCACTCCGCTGAACGTCCTCGAATGTCGTCTCCCCGCGTAACGGTTGTGCGATTCCCAGCGAACGTACGAGCAGAGCTGCGAATTCCGCACGTGTAATCTGCTGATCCGGTATATACTGGTCCGCTGCCGCACCTTTGACGATCAGCTTGGAAGCGAGCAACTCGATATCCGCTTGAGCCCAGTGTCCTTCCAGATCGGCAAACGTCATCTTAGGCGTTTGTACGACGGAGTACAGGCTGTTGCCCTGCCGCATCATCCGCACCTCGGTTTGCCCGTTGGCCACTGTAAATACCGCCGGAACAAAGTGAAGCTCATTCGTCACCGGATCGATCCGAACCGCGGTCGCTTCAGAACCGTTCACCGGCTGCCCTAATGTGAAGGTCCGCGACACGAATGTACTGCCAAAATCGTCGATAGTCTGCTGTTTGCTGCCGTCTTTCGTTGAGATGGCAATGGAGAACTCCACGGGAGGCGTAAGGAGCGTTAGCCCCGCTTGCTTCGCTTTTGTCTCCAGATCTGTAGCCAAAGGTTCACCCACATTCTCGACGGTAATCGTCAAGCGGACGTCTTTCGGGTCGACGCCCAACTGCTTGGCTAGAGCTTGTACGTCAAACAATTGAACCGGCAAATCATAGCTCACATTTTTGTAGGCAATCGATAAAACGGCGTTTTCCGAGCCGTTTGCGGCGTTCGCCAGTGCTTCGACAGGTACAATTACCTTCGCATCGGCAGACTCTTTCAAGTCGATAACCGCCTTGTTCGAATTGCTGCTTTGGGCTTGCTTGAACACCTCCGCAAGCTTCGCTCCGTCCAACTCGGCGACCGTATACGCTTTACCGCCAAAGGTTTCGGTTTTCGTTTGCGGCGTGTAGCTTCCTTTATCTACTTTACTATTGTCAGCAGATGACGGACTGCCCATCGGACCGCCGGGGCCACCGCCTCCAGGACCGCTGCCGCTTTGCTCGGCCGCGTATGCTTTCTCGGTGCGCAGGCTTTCGAGGTGCCCCGCTCTTGTGACCGTAACGAATACGCTGCCGGTACCGGTTCCGAGCTGAGTAATGCTTAACTCGGCGGATGTCCCCACTGCTGACTGGGAAACTAGCGGTTCGGAGATAGTTGCGTCTCGGTACACCTTCACTACATCTCCGTATACAACCTGGGTCACTGTTACTTTGTCATCCGTACCCACCCGGTTGTTGACCACCGAGATTTGATCGGCCGTCAGGGCCGGAGTTCTGATCGGGTTAACCGGCTCGGCGGCGTACGTTTTCTCCAATCGGTCGCTTTCGACATACAACTGGTTACTCACCGTAAAGAAAATAGACCCTTCAGTGACTCCGAGCTGTTTTACAGGAATCGTTACTGCATTCTGGAAAGCTATGACCGAAGCTATCGGATAGGGAACGGTTCTGTCGCGATATACTTTAATCTCGTTGCCTGGAACAAGTCCTGTAATCGTTATCGTATCCTCGGTTCCTTGCGGATTGTTGATTACCGTTATTTGTGAATCGGTCAGCATGGCTGAGTAAGTTCGATCCGTACCCGTTATAGGCATTGTGTATGGCTCGCTTTCATGAGTACCGTCCCATGTATAAACCCCAATATACTTTGCATTTGCGGGAATTCGGGTATTCATCGGTATATGGGCGACCGGCATATAATACTGTCCAAACGACTTTGCGGTCACTATACTCTGTATCTTATTGTAGCTCTCATCTAAAAAGTAAGCATTATGCGAATTATTATTTGTTCCCGGACTAACGTATAGACGTCCTCCGATTTCTCCAAGATCGCCGTCTAAATCAAGAAAGGTAACATATGGTGTAGTTATATTACGGTTGGTGTCGTTGCTCCGTATCGAATCAGCTGAATTATTATCCGAAATAGGAGCCATAAAATTACCGTTCATGTCGATCCATGATTGCTCTTCAAATAAATTTACAGATACTATAGTCATATATCTTGTTGACGGCGGAATGTCCCCATACGGGATTGCCATCTCATAGAAGTACTTATTTTCTTTGCTTTTATAGAACTTCTTAGTGGATTCGATCTTCTCCATATTCATATCGAGAAACAACACTTCATAACCGGCTATGGACGTTTCATCGTAACTCGGGACCCAAGAAAGCTTTGGAGATATAAGCCCCCCTGTCGGATTCGTATCGGTAAACCAGATTCGATCTGCTTTTGCGAAAGGAGAATCCCACAACGGCTTGACTTCCCCGGTCGCGCTTTCCCCTTGATCGTTTTTAGCAAATATCCCCAACTTAATGGCTCCATCAGGCACCGGTGTATCGTAGTTGATGCTGGCTGTGAAGTCAGTAAGTCCTCCCGGATATATTCGATTTACTTCGAGAATCGGTTTGATACGTTCATCATTTCCATTAACAAAGTACACGACATATTTGGAGGCGTTACTATTTACCCAAAGTTCAAACCATTGAAGCCTTCCCCCGATTTCGGACGAATCCAAATCTTCATCCACAAAAGTAATTGGTCCATTGAGGGGGATACGCTCTGGTGTTCCACTTCCTCCAATCTGATCAGACACATTCTCTGATAGGATGTTATCAGCGACAAGAAGGTATCTCGGCTTGCCCCAAGACACATCTTCGTCATATGTGCCGTTCTTCCTCTTATATTTAATTTGAAGAAGCGCGGCACCTTCTGGCAGTTCACCTAATGAATATTTTTGCACTTCCATCGACTTATTGAGCGGTACATCTGCAATTTTGTTGCCAATTACAATTCCGTGTATATCTGCGGGATAAAGCTCCATAACCGAGTGTGCAGGGTTCGGTTCATTCTCATGCCAAGACAATACAAAGTCTGTTTTCCCTCTCATTGGATTTGTGTCAGTGAGTGATATACCCATAATATAAAGTTGACTGGAAAGCGCACTATCGTTAATCGGTACACTCGCCGCAACTGCGCTTTCACCTAATGCATTTTTAGTATATACCGCGATTCTCGTAGCTCCATCGGGAATAACAGTACGATTGATAATATTATACATCGCCGTGTACTTGTCTAGTTCAGCCAGCGCCTTGCCGATTTTTACACCTTGATCATCCGTATAATAAATGACGTAATTAGTTACATAATAAATATCTTCAGGAAATACCCAGCTTACCGACCCCGAGATAAATCCTTCCCGGCTGTCAACATCGTAAAATTTCAAGTTCGGTACTGGATGTTGCGGAACTTGGTCGGCTACTACTTCCTGCAATAGAAGATCAACAGATGTGTATTTTATCAATTTTTGCTCATCCGTGTAATAAATGAATACGCTCCCTTGAATGATGCAAACTTGTCCCGCTCTTGAAGGTAATACCGCTGCTATCTTTCCGCTAAAGGTGTTATAGATTAGGTTGTTAGTAAATACATGTTCCGAATTCGCGTGAATAACGTTACTATCAAAACCGCCATACAGAAGAAGATCGGATTCGGCAAATTTAAGTTGTCCGAAATAAACCAAAAGATCATCAATAATCAGTTTCGAATTTGAACTACCGAGGTTCCAAGTCCCAGTAGCAGTAGTTTCACTTCTTTCTAAGTCCACCTTCGTTATATCACGCGACGTCCCAAGGTAAAGCGTCTTACCGGTCTTATCTAAAGCCAGGTCAACAGCAGGCCCCGTCCATCCACTGATCGCAAATGCCTCGTCATGAGCGGTTACCATGTCGACAACTCGCAGCTCCGGCGTGTCCGGACTCGCATAATAGATTTTGCCGTTCACGGTTTCTAATGCAGCCGGAGAGTGGGACAGATTATATTCGTATACCGCTCCGGTAACCGTTCCGGCGTTCGTATCGACAGCTGCGATTTTGTTCGAGCCCTCCAGAGCCACGTATACTTTTCCATTATCGTAACTTATATCGCTCGGCGCCAAGCCGATATCAAATGAGTACACTACGGATAAAACAGTCGTGTCGATGGAGTAGAACTGGTTATTCGGCTTGGAGATCGCATATATATATTTCCCGTCCTCGCTGGGAAGCCAGCCCGTAATTTCATCCTGAAAATCAAGGCTTGCTCCATTTGACGATCCGCCCGTGGAACCGTCGGCATATACAGCCGTGCTCCACAGTGGGACTGTAAAAACAGACAATAGATAGCAAATAACAAGCAGCACAGAGCATTTTCGCTTAACGGATCGTTCAAAGTACGAATGTGTTCTCATGTTATCCTCCAAACTTTCTCAGGTAATGGCATAAAGTGTATTTAAATTGATAGCACTTACACTATGTCCTCCTATCTTTATTTATGGATATATTTACCTCAATTAGTATAACTCATGCTTTTCGCAAATAATGTCGAATTTAGTAGATTAATATCTGTTCCTAAGAAAAAAGTATCAAATATTGGATAAAAACCGACCAACATCGTTCCCTTGACCTACCTACGGCTTCTACATCCCGCAGTTCCTTCCGTCCCTTCTTTCCATCCGGAAGTCCCACTTCCTCTAATCCAGCCGCACCCGTTCCCAGAGCAAGATACCGGAAGCATTATTTCCGCTATTGCCGGAAAATCCTCCGCCAAAGTCTCATTTTACGTGAATAACGGCAGTAAAACTTCCGGTAACCACCGTTTCATCGCTCCGTTAGACGAATAGCGGAACTGTTTCTTCCGTTAACAACCAGCGCCAAACTCGCCGTCCCTCCCTCACCCGGTCAGACCAGACCGCCGACTCGAACACTCCAGCCCCCCCCAAAGCAAAGGGGCGCTCTCAAAAGTTATCTTGCTACTATTTTTGGGCCCATTGAGGAACCGGTTTTCCGCAATCAACAAAAAGAACCTCAGCCTCCACTCTACGGTGGAATTTGAGGTCCTTCATATAAAAATAGGAAGTTCTCACCCCTGTCATGCGAACACTCTGGCGACTTCCACCGATGGTTATATCTAGCTTAGCTAGCCGCGCAGCGCGCAGCACACCAAAAAAACGCCTGCTATAACAGGCGTTTCCGACTTACAAACTATCCGCGCTCCGCATTGCATACGCCGCGCCAGTACTGCAAAGCAGCTCCCCTACCGTCCCGCCGCCGCTTCGTTCGGCTCGCCTACCGGCACGCCGGTCAAGCCGATGGCGCTGTCGTAGGCGTCGAACATTTTGCGCGCGATCGGGGCGGCGCCGCGTCCGCCGAAGCGGCCTTCGGGGACGACGACAGCGACGGCCAGCTTCGGCTTGTCGGCTGGCGCGTAAGCGATAAAGACCGCATTGTCTACGGTGTCGCCGCCGACCGATTGGGTCGACGTCCCGGTTTTGATCGCCACCCGGTACGGGAAGTCGCTGAAGCCTTCGGCTTTGACGAGTTCCATCCCCCGCTGGATGACATCCCAATGCTCCTTCGCGAACGTTTCCTGGTTCAGTACTTCTTTCTGAAACTCCTGAACGGTCTGATCGTCAAAGGTTGTGATCTTCTCGACAAACTGCGGCTTCAACCGGGTCCCCCGGTTGGCCAGCATTGAGGTGAACTGCGCCAGCTGCAAGGTCGTATATTTCCCGAGCTGCCCCCAGGTGGCGCGGACGAGCGCCGCTTGCGGGCTATACTTTTTGGCGGTGTCCAGGTAGTCCTTCAACCCGACCGACTCGCCCGGCAACCCGCTGCCGGTGGAGACACCCAGCCCGAACTTCTCCATATACGTATCCCACACCTTGACCGCATCGGTATTCGGGCGGAAGTAGAGACGGTTCCCGATCATCGCCATGTACGTATTGGAGGAATGCTGAATCGCCTGGTACGCGGTGATCGGTCCGAACCGCTTGGAGTCGGAGTTGGTCAGCCGTTCTTTATTGTCTTTCCCGAAATAAAACACGCCGGTATCCTCGTAAATTTCATTCGCTGTCACGAGTCCTTCATTCAGCCCCATCAATACGGTAAGCGGCTTAATCGTCGAACCCAGATACACGAGCGAGGTCGGATGCTTGTTCAGCTCTTTCTGGTCCGCGTAAGGCGGGCGCACTTCGCTGATCGTGCCGTTCCGTACAAAAAAATGGTTCGCTTCATAGTAGTCCGGCTTCATGCCCCCATACCACTGGTTCGGATCATAATCCGGGTAACTCGCCATCGCGACGACCTTGCCCGTATCGACCTCCATCGCCACCGCATACCCGGTAATCGCATTGGGCGCATAGGTCCACGAATCCCGCGCGGGACTGCGAATGTATTTCAAATGATCCTGGATCGCTTGCTGCGTAGCGAGCTGGACCTCACTGTCGATCGTCAAAAACAGGTTATGCCCCTTATCCGGCTTCGTCAGCGATACCGGTCCGACGATTTTGCCCATCGCGTCGACCGGATAGCTTTTCACCCCGTTTTTGCCGCGCAGCTCCTCCTGGTACATCAGCTCGATCCCGTCGAACCCGACATACTCGTTATCCAAATACTTTTCCGTCGGATCGGTCGACTTCGCCTTTTCCCGGTAAAAACTCAACCCGTTCGTCGGATTGCGCGCCGCGGAAAACTTCTTCAAATACCCGACCAATTGGACCGCAATCCGCTTATCGTTATATTGCCGGATGCTCTCCTCCTGAATGTCGATGCCCTTGAAGTTGTCCCGGTTCCAGGAGAAGTAGGCGATCTCCTCCTCCGTCAGCCCGTCTTTGATTTTCCGCGGGACGGAGTAATAACTCGGGTCCTTCGTTTTGTTCAGGTTAAGGTCGTATCCGACATCCATCATCGTGATGATTTCTTCGGCGGTCGGCTGCACGACCGTTTTGGAGCCGTACAGCTGGAACGCTTCGGCCAGCTGCCTGGCCAGCGCCACAACTTCTTCGCGGTTTTTATTACCGGGCTCGACCGTATAATACAGCGATTGCGTCGATATCGATATGGCGAGCGGATAATTGTTCCGGTCAAAAATATTGCCGCGGATCGGCGGGATCGCATGAGGCGTATTCGTGTGACGCTCCTTCTCCTCCGCGTATTTCTCGCCCTCCACAACCTGCAGCAGCGCTAAGCGGAAAATTAAGACGGAAAACAATAGAAAGATGCAAAAGAAAAAAAAGTTAGTGCGAAACATAAAGTGGCGGCGTATCGTCAAATGCTTCTTATCCAGATCTTCGCTATTCACGGTAGTTGCAGAGCTCCTTGACAGATTTCTTGTATATGAATTGGACGGATGACAGGCCGCTTCGGTTCGATCGGCGGCCCCAACCAAAAAAAAAGCAATCCCCGCACATCGGCATCGGGAATTGCGATTACGGATTACGGTTATTTTCGGCCTACTGGCCGGCATTCGGGTTAGGCGTTCCCGTCAGTCCGATGGAACGGTCGTAGGCATCGAATATTTTCCTTGCGATCGGCGCCGCTCCATAGGAACCGAAGCCGCCTTCCGGCACGACGACCGCAATCGCCAGCTTGGGCTTCTCGGCTGGAGCATAAGCGATAAACACCGCGTTATCGACGTCCTTGCCGGCGACGCTTTGGGTGGACGTTCCGGTTTTGGTGGCCACCGTGTGCGGAAACCCGTCGAAGCCCTGCTTATTGACCTGCTCCATTCCGCGCTGAATCGTATCCCAGTATTCTTTCGGAAACTGAACCTCATTCAGCACTTCGGGTTCCGTCTTTCGGACCGGCTGCCCGTCAAACGTTTCGAACTTTTCGACAAATTGCGGTTTCATCCGCTTCCCCCGGTTGGCGAGCATCGCTGTGAATTGGGCCAGCTGCAGCGTCGTGTACTTGCCCATCTGTCCCCAAGCGGCACGCGCAAGTGCGGATTGGGAACTCGCCTTCTGGGCTTCGTTTTTGTACTCGGCCACGCCGGCCGTCTCCCCGAGCAGCCCGCTTCCAGTCAAGACGCCGAGACCGAACTGCTTCATATAGCTGTCCCAGACGTCCAATCCGCCAGGGCGAGAGTACAAACGAAGGCCAATCATATCGATCATGTACGTATTCGACGAACGGGCGATGGCGGACACGGCATTCAGCGGCCCCCAGGCTCTTCCGTCCGAGTTGCTAATTGTGGTTTTGTCTTTACCGAACGAGGTTGATCCTCTGTCGTTGTATATCTCGCCCGCGGTGATCAGCTTCTCCTGTAAGCCCAGCAGCACGGTTAAAGGTTTGATCGTGGAGCCCAGATATACGAGCGAGGAAGGATGCTTCGCGCGGTCCTTCGGATTCGGCCAGTCGGCCGGCACGTCGGAGATCGTCCCGTTGCGGTAGTACAGCAAAATGCTGTTCCATTCTTCATCCGTCAACCCGCCGTACCAGACGCTCGGATCGTAATCGGGCATGCTGGCCATCGCGACGACGTTGCCGGTATCGACCTCCATCGCCACCGCGTAACCGGTCGTGGCATAAGGGGCGTAGGTGTAGCGGTCCCTGCCCGGAGTTTTGATATAGTTAATATGGGAGACGATCGCGTCTTGGGCGGTCAACTGAACGTCCTTGTCGATCGTCAAATACAAGGTTTGCCCTTTTTCCGGCCGAGTCAGCTTGACCGGTCCGACGATTTTCCCTTCGGCGTTCACCGGATAAGTCTTCACCCCGTTTTTGCCGCGCAGCTCCTCCTGATACATATATTCGATGCCGTCAAAGCCGACATATTCGTTGTCGAGATATTTCTCGGTCGGATCGGTCGACTTCGCTTTCTCCTGATAAAACTTCAGCCCGTTCGTATTGCGCGCCCCCGAAAACTGCTTCAAATACCCGGTTAACTGGACAGCAATCCGTATTTTATCATTATACTGGCGAATGCTTTCCTCCTGGATGTCAATCCCTTTAAAATCGTCGCGATGCCAAGAGAAAAACGCAACCTCTTCCTGTGACAGATCGCCTTTAATTTTTCTGGGGATGGAGTAAAAGCTTGCATCTTTCGTTTTGTTTTTGTTCAAATCGTAGCCGACATCCATCAGCTTAATTATCTCTTCGGCCTTCAGCGTCGTGTCCCCGTTTAACGCGAACGCCTGCTCCAGCTGCCTGGCGAGCTCGATAACCGCATCTTTATTGCGGTTGCTGGAATCGACCGTGTAATACAGCGATTGCGTCGATACCGATATGGCGATCGGGTAATTGTCCCTTGTAAAAATATTGCCGCGAATCGGCGGAATCGCATGAGACGTTATCGTACGGTTCGTCTCTTCCTCGGAATACCGCTTCCCCTCCACAAATTGAAGCAGCGCCAGCCGAACGATCAAGATCGAGAACAACAAAAACGTACAAAAAAACAATAAATTCAGCCGGAGCGAAAAGTGCCGGCGCTTGATCAGCTCTTTTTTGGCGGGATCTTCCATATCCATGGAGGTCGTTCACTCCTTACACGAGTTCGCGCAGCGAGAGGATTCCGTCTCCGGTCATGTAGCCGTAACGTTTGATCTTGACCGCGCGGATGCCGACTTGATTCGGCGCCCATATATCGTTTTTGTCGTGGTCCCCGACGTACAGTACGTCCTCGGGCAGGAGGCCGGACTGCTCCAGAGCCAGACGGAAAATAGCCGGATTCGGCTTCTCCAGCCCAACCTCGGTGGACACGATAACCGGATCGAAATAGTGCAAAATCCCTTTATGACGCAGGATGGAAGTAAGCGTGGGAGCGAAATTCGAGATAATGCCCAGCCGGAAACCCGAGGCGCGAAGACGTTCCATCGTCTCCGTCACATCGTCGAACAGCTCGTATTGCTCGGGGGAAGTAAACAGATCGTACAGCTCGTGGCTCCAGCCGTGAATGATCTCCTCCTCGCCCGGCTCGCTTGTTGCTCCAAGCCGGTTCAATATATGCGTATAGATGCCGACCCAGAACGCCCGGTCCGATTCCGGGGAGCACACCTCCGTGCCGTCCGATACTTTCCCGTAATAAAATGTCCGGAACGCTTCGTCAAACAGTTCTCCGATCTGTTCCTTCTCCCGGTGAAAGTCTCTCTCGGCCAAATAGCGGTGCATCGTTTCCTGCGCGCCGGGAATCGTGATAAGCGTGTCGCCTACATCAAAAAAAACAGCCTTGAAGCCGTTTAGGGTAAGAGTTGTCGTCATGCTGGTCTCCTTGCCGAATAAGGTGAAATAGTGGCTTGATCTCCTCCATAGTGTACCATAATCCGGAGCTTCAATGCCAAAGAGTTACAGCCTCGAACGGGATAAATTTCTGTCAAATCCTTTCGGATAAAAACCCGAGTCGCCAAACAAAAAACCGGCACCCTCAGGCACCGGCTTCTGCATCAAGCGTCGCGTATATGCGTTTTATCGAACCCCTGCGGATTGAACCAGTTGCCACCGCTCGACACCCACGTCGAATCCAGCGGAACCCATTCATTGTTCTCGGTAAGAAACACTTCGTTCCAGGCATGCGGACCGTAGCCGCCCCGCCCGTCGGAGCCGAGCCCGGTCACCACCTTGACGTCCAGTCCGACCGCCCGGGCCATGACCGCATACAGCCGCGAATAATCGATACATACGCCCAGCTTCGTTGCGAACGTATCCTCCGGCGTCTGCTCCTTCCAGATCCGCTTCTGCTCGTACTGCTCAACCTTGTCGTAGTCGTACTGGACCCGGGTGCCCACCCACTGGTAGAGCGCTCTCGCCTTCGCTTCGTCGGTATCCTTGCCCGCGGTAATCTGCTTGGCCGCTTCGGCGATGTCACTTGGAATCCGGGCGTCGATGACCTCGTATTTGCGCTGCAAAATTTGGCTGAATTCCTGCTCGACCGCCTTGGCGAATACCGGAAGCCGCTGCTCCAGCAACTCCCCGCCCGCCGGCTCGACTACCCGGGCCGCTCCTTCGGCGTATAACGTCGAGGCTTGTACGTAACGGGTAAAGGGCGACTCCGGAAACAGCGCCGTATAGACGAACAGGCACGCGATAACCAGCAGCGCCCGCCCGCAGCCGATTAACGTGCCGATCGCTCCGCCTACTCCGCTGCTCATCCATGACCGGCCGCCCCCGCCCGCGGGAGATTTGCCCATCAGCCCCGCACCGTAGGCGATGAACAGCCAGAGCCGGAGCAGGATCGCTTTGCACGCCGTATAGGCAAGCACGAACACCGTGCCGACCCGCAGCAGCGGGAAATCGCGAATTCCCGTGACGAACGTGTAGTACATCTGGCGGAACAGGCCGAGCTCTTCATTCGGATAAACGATCTGCCTCGACCTGAGCCACTCTTCTACAACCGGCGACAACACGGCTGCAAGCTTCCATGCCACGATCACGCTGACGACCGTAGCCGCTCCTTCGGCCGCGAATTGCATAAACCGCTGAGCGGAACCGGTGGCTCCGCGTGTCGCTCCTTGCAGAACCGATACAAGTACAATAATGATAAGGACAACCGTAACCAGGTTAACGGGAAACGTTGGCTGAAGCCATTCGATACCGCTCATTTGCGATCCCCCCTCCGTTCCAGCATGAACGGAAACGGAACCGTTTAACCGTTCTTCTTCGCTGTTTCAATTACTTTTTTCAACGTTTCGTCGAGCGAAACTTCGGCGGACACTCCGGCTACCGTGATTTTCACTTTGTCCGCTCCCGTCTTGCCTTCAAGCTTGATGCTGCCTGATGTAATCGTATACGTGCCGTCTCCGTTATCCTTGTAAGTGGCGTCCTTGCCGGCCAGCCCCTGGACAGCCTTCTCCTTTAATTCCCCGACCGCCTCTTTGGCGGCCGTCGCGACGTTTTGCCCCAGATCTTTCAGCTCGTCCGTATAGGTGACGCCGTAGTAAAACAGACCGGCTACGATCGCCGCCACGATGACCCATTTGATCAGCGTTTTAACAATTTTAATCACGACGAACAGTACGACCAGGGCAATAACGACAACGAGCCACCGATCCTGCAAAAACGCAATAAGCTGCTCCATCCTAAGTTCATCCTTTCGAAAACGGGATAATCTGATCCGTATATACGATATTTAGATTATCACACAACAAGCTTGAATCAAACTGCAACATAACGCGAAATTCAAGCCCGGACAGGCCGATTTCGCCTAATCTTCCCCCTTTAGTCATAACCGGCGGCCCTAAGACGTACAAGTTATGGATAAGAGACAAGCGAAGAGGAGGATTGAGATGAAAACCGCTTTATGGCTGTACCTGTTCATGTTCGTCGCTTTTTTTGATCTCCATGCCCAGTATCCGATCCTGACACCGTTCGCCATATCGCTCGGAGCCGCTCCGACTTTCATCGGCTGGATGATGGGCATGTATTCACTAACCCACCTCCCCGGCAACCTGCTCGCCGGTTACTGGGTGGACCGGTACGGCAGCAAATGGTTTATCGCCATCAGCCTGGTCTGTGCCGGAATGCTGCTGCTCGTGCAGTCTTATGTCGCCGATCCGTGGCAGTTGCTGGCGATCCGTTCGGTCAGCGGGTTCGTCCTCGCCTTTCTGTCCCCGGCCTGTCTAGCGATGCTCGCCAAGCTGGGGCGCTCCAGAACGCACCAAGGGAAGCTGATGGCGGGCAACGGTCTGGTGCACACGCTGGCCTCGGTCGTCTCGCCCGCCGCCGGCGCCTTTCTTGTCGCAGAGGTCGGCTTTACGACGGCATTTTCCGTGCTCGGCTGGGCGTTAATCGCTGTCGGCGGCGTAGCGGCGTTTTTTATTCGCGAACCGAAGTCGGCTGCCGTGCTCTCGGACGGCTCCGCTGTGCATCATCACCATGGCGCGCTCCCGGCGCCGGAAGCCTCCCTGCCGCCCGTGCCCGATTCGGCCAAACGGATTCCCTGGCTGTTCTACGGAGTGCCGCTCGCGCTGGCTTGCTCCCAAGGCATCCTGTTTTTCGAGCTGCCGCTGCTGCAATCTTCCCAGCAATCGCTGTTAACGTCCGGACTGCTGTTTTCAATGGTCAGCCTGGGCGCTTTATTGACGCTCAGCCTGATGTTCCTTCACCGGTATTCACCCTTCGTCCGGGCGGCGGCGGGCTCGTTCGCGCTGGCTTTAACGTTTTTCGGACTTGCCGTCGAATGGCCGCTGCCGCTGACGGTGTCGCTTTTTATGATCGGCATGGCGAAAGGCGTCATCTTCCCGGCGACGGCCGCGCTGCTGGCCAGTTTGTCGAGCGCCAGCCGTTACGGCCGGGTGTTCTCCCTGTTGTCGATCTCCTCATCGATCGGCGCCTTTATCGGCCCGATCACAGCGGGACAGTTCCGGCACGCCGTATCCCCCTATTTTATCGCCTTTATCGGCCTTATGCTCGCTCTGGTCCTTCTCGCTCCGGGGAAATTCCGCTCTACGCCGGATGCGCCTCCCGTAGCGGATTGAACCGCAAACTTTCGATAACCATCCAAGGCCGATGCCCATTTTATCCGGGCTGGGTGTTTGCACAGGCGATTCGCCCGACGTGGTAATACGATGTATTGTCAAATGACAAATCATTAGTTACCGAGAAGGAGTGAATGATAGATGTCTAATTGCGGCCCTGGTGTTGGCGGCGTGTTTACCTCTACGGGAATCATTCTGGTACTGTATATTTTGCTGGTAATCATCCTTTGTTCCAGCTGGATCTGACCGCTGCGAACCCTGAAGCCGTCGCGATATCGCGGCGGCTTTCATTTATTCAGGCGAACCGCAGCACCGGGCGATAACCTTTAACACCATTAACCAATATCACCTCCTACCGGTATCCCTCGACATTTCCCGGGAAATCCGCTCCTGCTCCGACTTGTTTGTCGGATCACGGATTGGCTATACTGGTGGAAACGACATCTTTTCCTAACGTCGAAACCGGAGGTGACTAATGACCGTCGCGATCATCGTAGAAGGTAAAAACGACAAAAGCCGCTTGCGCAAACTGCTTTCCGACGAAATCCGGATCGTATGCACCAATGGCACGCTAAGCAGCGACAAACTCGAGCGGATCAAAAAAACGATCGGAACGCGCGACGTATACCTGTTTACAGACAACGACTCCTCAGGCAAACGAATACGCGGCTTATTGCGCGACGCCTTCCCCGATGCCGAGCAGATCTATACTCGCAGAGGGTATGCCGGCGTCGAGGGCACGCCTGACGAGTACATTATCCAGCAGCTCGAGAAAGCCGGGTTGGACGAATATATCCGCTATCCGGATCCCCCAGCAGCGCCATAAGAAAAAAACTTTCCGGTAAAACGTCCGGACAGTGCTTTGATTTGCAAAACCGCACTTATCCGGTTCTCCCCTCCCCGCTTTTGAACCATTCTGTACTATTCAAAACAGACCCTCTCCGCCCTGACGGACGAATGGGTCTGTTACAGATCAAATCGGCTTGTGTAGCCTTGGGTCAACCTACAAACTGCAGCAAATAAATGACGAACGTCACGGTGAAAATACTGAAGACGGTTGAAGAAAATACGGCTTGGGACGAAAACTCCGGCTCGTTGTCGAACTCCACCGCAAGCAGTACGCTGCTGAGCGAGGTCGGAACTGCGCACGACAAGATCAGCGCTTTTGCCATATCGCCCTCGAATCCGAACGCCCAGACGATCAGGAAACCGAGCAGCGGCCCGGCGCAGAGCCGCAGGAAATTCGAGATCGCCACATCCTTCAGCTTCAACTGCCACTTCATGCTGCCCAGCTGCACCCCCAGCGTCGTGAGGGCGGTAGCGATAAATCCTTTGGCAATATAATCAATCGAGATATACAGCGGCTGCGGCACCGGAATGTGAAAACCGCGCATAATCAGCGCGATCGGAATCACATAAATAACCGGCATCGACAAAATCGTCTTCAGCGTATCCTTCAGCTTCTGCCTATGGGCGTTGACCGCATACACTCCGTACGTATTCGGAATCAGGCTCTGCATCATCATAATGATGATCTGGATGGACAGCGTGAACGGATCGCCTACGAATACGAGCTGATTAAGCGGGATCGCATAATTCGCGCTGTTATAGAAAATAACGCTGTTGCGCATCGCGCTGCGCATGCCGCCCTTGTAGCCGCGAATCCGCATGACAATCTCCACCAGGCCGAATGACGCGAAGAAAAACACGAAAAAGAACAGCAGCACCTGTGACATCACTTTAAAGGAAAGCTGCGATTCGTACAGCATCTGGAACATGATTGCCGGAGAAAACAAATAAAAGTTAAGCTTGGACAACGTCTTGATGTCGAGCTTAAACGATTTCTGCAAAATAACCCCGAGTGCGATGAGCAAGCTCAGCGGCACTACGTTGTTCAGCAGAATATATACGAAGTATGACACGGCCTTCGGTACCTTCTCTCCGCTATTCTTTGGCCAGCTTCTTCACTTCTTCGGTTACAAGCCGATAGCTCAAATCACCGTTTGTCGCTACGAAATATTTACGGATATTGCCAGCCCGGTCGACCAGGGCGACTGAGTTCGTATGCGCGAACGTTCCGTCCTTGCCGGCCAATACGCTGACTCCGTATTGTTTGGCCAGGTCGGTGATCTTCTTCGTATCTCCCCGCAAAAACTTCCAGCCGTTCGGGTCCGCCTCGAATCGGGCCGAATACGTTTTCAACTGCTCAACCGTATCTTTGTCCGGATCGAAGCTGATCGAATAGATGACCGCATCCGATCCGAGCAGGCTGCTCTTCTGCAGCTCCTGCTGTACCTTCGACAGCTCATAGGTGGTCGGCTGGCAGACGTCCGGACACGAAGACCAGAAAAAGTAAACAAGCCGCACTTTGCCGTCATCGTCCTTTAAACCGGTCATTTGCCCGCTCGTATGTTCCAGTTGAAAGTCGGCCGCCTGCTTAATAACCGGCAGCTTGTCCCCTTTTTGGGAATTGTACGCCCAACCCGCCCCCGCTGCCGCAATCACTGCGATTACGAGCAGCTTAAACCAATGTTTTTGTACAAATGCCATGAATAAGGCCCTCCTTTGTCCTGCCAAACAGGAATCGTTGAAATATGCTTTGCTTTGCCGTTTGCTTGGTAACTGATGCGAAATTACCGCCCTGCTTGGAGTTCACTTGTCAGCGCCGGCAAGCTTATGCCGCCAAAAAGCGGGTACGTGATTCCGCTACAGCCGCTCAGCCGGTTCCAGACCGTTTCATTCCTAAAAAAAGAACAAGCCATGAAGACTTGTTCCGGTTATCCGCCCCGTATGCCGTAATAGCGGATCGTATCTGCAATTCGACCGGGCCGGGCTTGGGCTTAGGCGTGGATCGTATCGATGATCATCACGATGAACAAAATCGGCAAGTAGTTGATCGAGAATACAAACATCTTCTTCGCCCAATTGTCGTCTTCATTCGTCTTGAATCCGGCCAGGCCGATAAACGTCCAGGCAAGACCGAGCACGATCGCCGCGACCAAATAAATCTCACCGACGTATCCGTATGCGTACAAGAGCAAAGATACGGGTACGAGCATAACGAGAAAACGAAGCATATGCATCTTGGTCAGCTCGTTGCCGTGCACGACCGGCAGCAGCGGGAATCCCGCGGCCCGGTATTCTTCCTTGCGGCGAATGCCCAGCGCCCAGAAGTGCGGCGGCTGCCAGAAAAACAAAATGCCGAACAAAATCCATGCACCCATATCCATAACACCCGTAATCGCACAATACCCGATAACGGGAGGCATCGATCCGGAGATCGCGCCGATCGTCGTGCTAAGCGTCGATGTCCGCTTCAGCCACATCGTATAAATAAAGACGTATACGATCAGGCCGACCGCTCCAAGCAGCGCTGTAAGCGGATTGGTGCCGAAATACAGCACCGCCAGTCCGGCTGCTCCGAGAAGTATGCCATACCCTAATACGATATTCGGGGAAATGATGCCCGTCGGCAGCGCACGCTTGCGTGTACGGGTCATCTTCTGATCCAGATCCCGATCCCAGTAGTTATTAAGCACACAGCCGGAAGCCATAACGAGCAGTGCTCCGAGTACCGCATAGAGAAGCAGCGACAGACGGAAAGATTCTCCCGAGCTGCCCAATGCGACCCAATATCCGCCGAATACCGTAATCGTATTCGAGAACAGGATGCCGGGCTTGGTGAGCTCGACGAAAATTTTCCAAGTCGGAATCCGGGCTGCCGACTGCTCTTCTTCAGTATCTGCGGCTACTGCTGTGGCCGAATCTATACGGCTTTGTTTGTCCACAATGTAAGCCTCCTGAACGATTCCTTCAGCGCCCTCGGCGCCGTACTCACCTTATCATAGCAACACGTGCCGGATTTGACAACAAACGCAGTTTGGTTTTCATAATTTTGTCGATTCTGATGTCACCTTTCTGGCATCCGCCCATACACTATAGAGTAGGTTTTAGCCCATACCCGATTCGTTACATTATTCCCCAAATCGCGATTCAAGCATTACAAAAAAATTGAACGAATTCGTTCAAGGAGGAATGTGATCATGATGAACATGAATCCTTACCAAACGGGCGCAGGCGCGCCGAAAATGTCTTTCCCGTCCATGCCGCAATCCGGCTCCGGCATGCCTTCGTACGGAAGCGGAATGATGCCGCAATCCGGCTCCGGCATGCCTTCATACGGAAGCGGAATGATGCCGCAACCCGGCACGGGCTTCCCGTCCTATGGACCGAGTCCGATGCCGCCGGTTACGACAGGAGGCACGATCCCCGGAATGCCAGGTCCGACTCCGATGCTGCCGGCCGAGGAATCGTTCGTTGAGAATATTCTCCGGCTCAATCTGGGCAAAACAGGCACGTTTTACATGACGTATGAGAACAACAGCGAGTGGAACGCCAAAATATTCCGCGGCGTCATCGAAGCGGCCGGACGCGATCATATCATCATTAGCGATCCGAAAACAGGCATGCGTTTCTTGCTGTTGATGGTCAACCTGGACTATGTAACGTTTAACGAAGAGCTCAACTACACATATCCGTTCCGGTAAACACGTCCAGACGGAAGCATGCCTTCGGATGTACAGATCCACTTAGCGGCTTTTTCGCTGTAACCGGAGGGCCCCCCGTTCTATGCGGGCATGGGCCGCTCCACATTTCCTATACCAAAAAGCGATACGCTCCTTGAGGCCTTCCGAACGAATCGGGGGAAACCGGCCTCGGACCGTATCGCTTTTCTTCCTTAATATAGGACGACTGATTGGACCTTGCAGTCAGACGGCCGACGATGCCGGCACTTTATCGTAGCTGAATACGACGCCGAGCTGGCTGCCGGGATCGAGCATCAACTGTTCGTACACGCCGGCCGCATCGTCTACGGACACGCACGACGTAATCAACGAACCGACGGCAACGCGCCCTTCCGACAGCATCCGGATATATTCGCCCATGTTGCGTCCTTCCGTCCACCGTACATAACCGATCGGGTAATCGACTCCGCCCCGCTCGTAGACGGCATCGTAGCGGCCCGGACCGCCCGCCCGGGAGATGACCACCTGGGCTTCCTTGCTGAACAGCTTATTGCGGCTGAACTCAGTTTTGACGTCGCCCACGATGACGATCTTCCCCCGATCCCGCAGCCACTCGAGCGCCTGATCGATCAAGCCCCCCGCCTTGCCGCCCGCACAGATGAACACGGCGTCCGCTCCGGCTCCATCCGAACGGTCGCGGATCGCTTCCGCCAGTTCCGTCCCGTTCACGCATGCGGTGCCGGCTCCGCCGGCTCGCAGCTGCTCGCACCTTTCCTCCATCAGATCGAACCCGATAACGCGGAAGCCGGCCGCGCTCGCGAGCTGGCACAGCAGTTGTCCGAGGATGCCGAGTCCGACGACGACGGCCGTCTCGCCGAACCGCAGATCGGATTGGCGTAAAGCGTGAATCGCAATCGCTCCGTGCGCCACGAACGAAGCGTCCCGCAAGTCAACATGGTCCGGCACCGGTACGACCAGATTTCTCGGAACGACGATTTGCTCGGCATGCCTGACGTAAGGACCGCCGTAGCAAGCAACCCGCTCTCCGGGGCGCACATGCTCTACGCCCGCCCCGACTTCTCTCACGATCCCTGCCGCGCTGTAGCCGAGCACGATCGAATCTTCCACTTCCCTGCTCCGGTTAATCGCGCTAATTTCCGTTCCCGGACTGATCGCCGAGTAGACGGTATCTACAACAACGTGACCGTCCGCGCACAAAGGAGCCTGCGCCGTTTGCGTCCGAATGACGCCCTTATGGGTCGTTATAATTCTCATGATTGCTGTCCTCGATTCCGCTGATCTTTGGTTCATATCTTGTTCTTATTGTATATTATAAAGAGCGTTAACCATTACCGTCAACTTCTCAACACCCACATTTGCCGTTATAATGAGTACAACCGATCAAGCCACGTACGTTTGGCCGGACTATCTTCGGAGGTTTCTGCATGTCCGCAAAACCGAAACGCACTACATTTCGCATCCGCCTGGAAGAAATGCTTGTCTCGCTGCGCAACGATATCGGCATGGGCCGGTACGCGCCGGGCGACTTTTTGCCTTCTGAACATCAATTGATCGAGCAGTTTTCCTTAAGCAAAAACTCCGTCCGCAAAGGACTGGAGCAGCTTGTGGAGCAAGGGCTCGTGGAGAAGGTGCCGCGGATCGGCACACGGGTCGTCCAGAACGCAGCCGCAGCGGCGGTTACGATCAGGCTCGGGTATTTCTCCACATTGCTCGAGCATGTCAACCTGATGACGCTGCTGAACCGGTTTCACCGGACGTATCCGGGCATTGTCGTACAACCGGTACCGCTTCCGTCTACGCGGTTCGCTTCCGAGCTCGCCGATTTTCTTAATGCGGAGCCGATCGATGTCGTCACCGTAAACAACGAGATGTTCGAGACCCTGCTCGAGAACGGTCCCGCTTTGAGTCAACTGGAGCCCCTGGCGCCTTCCGGTTCGCTGTACCCGTTTCTGAACAGGCCGTTTACCGAAGCGGGGGCGCTGTATGTACAGCCGTTCGTTTTTTCCCCGTTTGTGCTGGCCTACAACAAAGTTCATTTCCGCGAAACGGGGCTGACCGCGCCGGACGACAGCTGGACGTGGGACGATGTGGCAGCAGCGTCGAAGCGGCTGTCCTCCAGCCGCGGACATCTCGGTTTTTATATGCATTATTTATCGATCAACCGGTGGCCGCTGTTTCTGCTGCAAAGCGGAATTCGTTTCGGCCGGAGCCCGGAAGGCCGGCTGGCGTTCGACCGGGACTTGCTCCGCACGGCGGCCGCAACCGGCTCCTCCCTGCTCGCTGCGCAAAACGTCGCTTCCGCTTATTTATCCGAGCGGGATGCCGATGCGGAGGCGTTATTCGCCCAGCAGAAAGTATCGATGATCGTCACGAGTTATTTCAGTATAAATTCGCTGCGCGAAACCGACCTCGATTACGATATTGCGCCGCTTCCCCACTCGGGGGAGCCTGCTACGCTGATGCTGGCGATCGGACTGGCCGTCAACAAGCAGAGCGGCAAAAAACAGGCGGCCAAAACGTTCGTCGATTATTGCACGGGGGAAGAAGCCCAGCTGTTCATCCGGAAGACGACGCTGAGTCTGCCTTCCCGCAAGGAAGCCGCCGAATGGAGCGGTCCGGACGGCTTGAACCGTCCCTCCCGCCATGAGGTGTACCGGGATCTTGCGCCGACTTACCGGCTGTATGCCGACATGAACATCCGCTATGCGGAGCTGGTGCGGATCTGTGCCGAGCTGAAGCTCTATTGGGCCGGGCTCGACGATATGGACACCGTCAGCCGGAGAATCGAGGAGACGGTGTAGGCCCGGGGAATTTTCAACAAAGAGGTTGAGCGCTGCAAACTGCCGCTCAACCTTTTTGCATGAAGAGGCTAGGGTACTGTTAAACAAACATGGAGACTGTACGATAGCTCCGAAACCAAGAATAAAGCGCGAAACGACTCCCGTTTGCGGTCGGGGCAACCGCGATCAGGCCCGCAGGGGCACGGGTACTGGCGCCGGCACAGGGCTGGGTTTAAGCACAGGTACGGGCACTGGCACTGGCACTGGTACTGGCACTGGCACTGGTACTGGCACTGGCACTGGTACTGGTACTGGTACTGGTACTGGTACTGGTACTGGTCCTGGTACTGCTACTGCTACTGCTACTGCTACTGCTACTGCTACTGCTACTGCTACTGCTACTGCTACTGCTACTGCTACTGCTACTGCTACTGCTACTGCTACTGCTACTGCTACTGCTACTGCTACTGCTACTGGCACTGACAACTGACACTGTTACGAGCACGGGTACCAGCACGGGTAACGAACCCCACACTCCTTATTCGGCCAAAATGTTGCGATTGAAAGCTGTTGCGAACCCCAGGCACGTTACTTCCTCCACAAGATCGTATCTCCAACTATTCTTCGCCTAATAAGGTCGATGACGTTCGTTAGATCTCAGGAAAACGTACTTTTCGAGTATAAGCGCCGTACAGTTCGTTACACGATTTAAGTTTGCTTTTTACGCGATGTAAGTTTGCTTATTTTCACGATGCAAGTTTGCTTCGCCCGAAGGCCTGACGGAGGCGGAGAAAGAAGACGACGAAAGAAGACGGCGAAAGGCCGCCCTCCAAGTCTGATCAGACTTGGAGAAACGGCCCCGCCTCGTTTTCAATCTATACGCTGTATTCGCTTCGCTTATACCGCCGGAACTTTCGCGAAATGATTCGCGACCTTGCGGATCGCCCGGACCATATCGTCGATGTCCTGCTCGGAGAAAAACTCGTTCACGCTCAGGCGGACCGCCGTCTGCAAAATCCGTTCCGCTTCCGGACAGTCGCCTTCCTTATACGTGATTCCCGTAATATCAAACGGGAAGTGGCTGCCGAGATACGCCTGGCGTTTCTGGAACAACGGCTGCATGTACATAACGGATGCGATATAACCCGCCGTATTCGGGATGCCTTCCGCCGCCAGCGCCTCGCTGAACTCCTTGCGCGTGCAGGTCAGCTTGGACTCGTCGATGCGCAGCATGTAGAACCAGTACGTCCCCTCGTTGCCTTCCTCCACCTTATGCGGCTCGATGCCCGGCAAACCGCTGATTCCGGCTGTAATCCGGTCGCCGAATTTGTGACGGCGCTCGCAAATCCAAGGCAGCTTCTTGAGCTGCGCGATCCCTACCGCGCCTTGAAGCTCGGTCATCCGGTAGTTCGGCGCCACGTAATGAAGATCTTTTTGCACCGTATCGCCGAAACGTTTGAAGTTTTTGTCCGCGAACGCATGCGTCGTCAGGAAATCCTGCTCGTCTCCGGAGTTTACCGTCACGATCCCGCCGTCGCCTGTCGAGATATGCTTGAAGTCATTGGTGCTGAAGCAGCCGTAATCGCCGATCGTGCCGGCCAGACGGCCTTTGTATTTGGTCAAGTAGCTTTGCGCGCAGTCTTCGATGACTTTGACGTTATGCTTGCGGGCGATCGCCATAATCGCGTCCATATCGGCCGGGTTGCCCGCCAGATGGACGACGAGAATCGCTTTCGTACGCGGCGTAATGCACGCTTCGATCGATTTCGGGTCCATGTTGTACGTATTCGGATCAAGATCGGCGAATACCGGAATCGCATTTTGATACAAAATGCCGATAAGCGTCCCCTGGTCGGTGATCGGGCTCGTGATAACTTCGTCGCCCACCGTTACACCGGCCGCACCGAGCGCTACGTGAATCGACGCCGTCCCCGAGGTTGTCGCGACGCTGTACTTCACGCCGTACATCTCGTTAAAATCGCTCAGAAATTGTTTTACCTTTTTGCCGAAATGGTAAAACAGTGTATTTTGCTCAAGCGCCTCCAGAAGCTCCTTCGCTTCGTCCAGGCCGAATCGCTTCCCGGTGCCGAACGGAGTCGTTTTCGTTTTCGGACCGCCGTGGATGGCTAACGTTTCTTGACTCATGGCTCTATCCCCTTATCCCTTGTATTGTCCGGCTCCGCACAGGCGAAGCGGCTGCCTGCTCGCCTGATCGGGCCCCGGACGTAACTGTTGCTCTCAGTTGCTATTATAAAAGTCCGGGCAAACGCTTACGCGCCAATTTGTGTAGGAAAGTAAGCCAATAATTGATACAATAAATCCATATGAACGATATCCCATCGTGACAGGCGAGGAAAACGGATGACGACTTTTCCTATTTTTCAGGACAGCCTCCGTCTCAACACGTTCAAAAAGGGCGAGCTGCCGCTGTTCATCAATCATTACACCGTTAATAACGGGTACCCGAATCACCATCACGAGTTCGTCGAAATATCGCTTGTTACCGGCGGCGAGGGAACGGAGGTCGTCAACGGCGCGGAGCACCGGCTAGGGCCGGGCAGCATCTGCCTGCTGCTTCCTTACCATCTGCATGCGCTGAAGCTGCACGGGGACCGGAAGCTCGTCAAATTTTGCTGCATGTTCGATATTAACCTGCTGTTCCAGCCCGACTTCGCCGAGGTCGGGCGATGGCTGGTCCGGCTATCGGACGAGATGACGCCTTTTTACGATCTCCCTCCTCAGCCGTTCGAAGCGTTGCAATCGGTTCTCTTCGCATTGGAGAACGAATACAGGACCGTGCCGGAGACGCTTGGCAAACAGGGCTTTATGCGGATTAAGCTGCTGGAGGCGATCTATTTGTTTTTCCGCCACCATCCCGGCTTCGCCTCACTCGAGCAGCCGTCCTCCGCCCAGCCCGAGGAATGGGATTTCGTCAAATACGTTAACACGCATTTTCTGGAGGAAAATATTTCTCTTGAGGAAGTGGCGGGCAAGTTCGGGGTGAGCGTATTTGTCGTACGCAACGCCTTCAAGCGGCTGCTCGGCAAAAACTTTCTCGAATATTTGCACCAGCTGCGGATTCGCCGGGCATCGGGGCTGCTCAGCGCAACGGACATGTCGGTTTCGGAGATCGCCTACGACGTCGGCTTCTCTTCCCTGCGCTCGTTTACCCGCGTCTTTAAGGAAGCGACCGGCATGAGTGCAACCGATTACAGAAAAAAACATTCGCGGGTGGACCCGTAAAGCCGGCTCCGATCGTTTTTGCGAAGGGGCAACTTCCCTTCTATCCGCTTCCCGTGTACGCTCCGCCCGCCTTTTACGATTAAAGGTTCGTAACGCACAAAAATCAATTTTGTACAAAGACGGCGTTCCCGCCGATTTGCTATGATGGGTTCATCACTTGCTCAGGAGGTTTACGGTTCATGGACGACTTTACAAGACTGCAAGCCAGACTGCAGGAGAAGGCAACAAATCCTGCGGCGAGGCCTGCTATATATGTCGCGATAGGCGACAGCGTAACGCAAGGGTGCATGGAGGAAGGCGTGGTCGAGCATGAGCGCGTCTATCATCAATTGCTTCGCAAACGGGTAGCCAAGCGTTATCCGATCAGCATCCTGAACGTAATCAACTCCGGCGTATCGGGAGACACGGCTCACCGGTCCAGGGAACGCTGGCAGCATGACGTGCTCGTCTACAAGCCGGATCTGGTTACGATCTGCTTCGGACTGAATGACGCCCATGCCGGAGACGCCGGTCTGGACAACTATATCGGAGCGATTCGCGATCTCATCCGTCAAGTGAAGGAACAGACGGAAGCGGAAGTGTTGCTGTTCACCCCTCCGATGATGATGAAGCACGACAACCCGCGAATCGCCGACGTTCACCGCCATCATGTGGCAAACTTTACACGCGTGTACGAGAACGGGAACCTCTACAGGTACGTGCAAGCTCTTCGTGCGATGGCGCAAGAGGAAGACGTAGCGCTCCTGGATATCTATGCGATATGGGAAGAGATGGAGAAGCAAGGCCTCGATATTCACGAGAAGCTGTCGAACGGCATCAATCATCCGGACGGCGACTTCCACGAGCGGATGGCGGAAGCGCTCGAGCAGAGGCTGTTTGCGGACGCCCCGGTGCCGGCGCAATCCTAGATACCGATATCGCTGCCTCGCCCGGAACCGGAGCAGGCAAATGAACTTATGCCCGATCCTAACGAAACCCCCGACGACCCGGGAAGCTTAACCGCTCTTTCGGACCATCGGGGGTGTTTTATTTCTCTTCGCCAACCAGCAGCCGTCTATCGATCTTGATCACCATCCGGCGTACCGGCCCTTCCCGGTCCACGCTGCAGCAAGGGCGGTGAACATCTGCCGGGAAAAAGACGGCGTACATCCCCGGCTTCTGGTGCAGCCAGAGCTCCTGCTCCACCTTGTCGTAGAAAGCGACGTCCCTCGTGTCCAGATCATCCCTGGCGATTTGCAGCGAAGAGCTCCACGGTACGACTCCGATTTTCTCCTCGCCGCTGATTACGTATTGAATATCGATATAAGTACGGTGCGATTCCGCCTTTTGATCCGCCGCGGCTCTAGTCGTTGTCGTCTTGATTGAAGTGTGCATCCGTCTGCCGTTCAGCTCGTATTTTCCGTCCGGTACTTGATCGAAGTCCAGCGAGCGGATGTGCTCCATCGCTTGTTGCAGAGCAGCCGGCCACATGGCTTTCTCGGCTTCCCAATTGTCGATATGCCCCCAGATCAATTAGATCCAACCTCCCGCCGGCCAAGCCTGAATTGGAACTGTCCTCAGTCGAGCCGGATTTCGCGGCCAAGCCGCGCCGATTCGTAGATCGCACTTAAAATCTTGATCATATCGACGCCCTGTTCCGGCGTGAAAATCGGCTTCTCCCGGCCTTGCACCACCTCTACAAAATGGTGGATGTTGGAGCCATGCCCATGCCCGTTTTTGACGATTTGCGGCTCCACGTTGCACAGGGTCCCTTCGATCTCCGTAAACAGCTTCAAATCGTCGTTTCGCAGGCTGAAGCCCGCCTTCGTCCCGCGCAGCTCGACGAACCGGGTTTCCTGCTCGATATTGGACGCCCAGCTGAATTCGATTTGCAGCGTCGCCCCGTTCTCGAACCGGATGAAGCCGGAGACCAGATCCTCAACGTCGAATACGCCGCCGCTTTTCTTCTCCCCGAACGCGCTGTGCTCCGAATCGGCGAGATCCGTCTCGGCAAACTTCGTATATGCCGAGCCGCTAACCGCAACCGGCTTCGGATTGCCCATAATCCAGACAGCCAGGTCGATCATATGGACGCCCAGATCGATGAGCGGACCACCTCCCGACAACTCTTTGGTCGTAAACCAGCCGCCTTTGCCGGGTATGCCTCTTCGCCTGATCCATCCGCACCGGCCCGTGTAGCAGTCGCCCATATGCCCTTTGACCGCATACGTTTTCAGAAACTGCGCCACGGAACGGAACCGGTTGTTGCGCATGACCATCAGCACCTTGCCGCTCTCCTTCGCCGCTTCCGCCATCTTGACCGCTTCCTCGGGGCTGACGGCGTCCGGCTTTTCGCAGAACACATGCTTGCCCGCCTTCAGCGCGGCGATCGACACTTCGGAATGATACAGGTTCGGCGTGCAGACGTTAATAATATCGATATCGTCTCTCGCGATCAGCTCGCGGTAATCCTCGTACACGTCCTCGATGCCGTGCTCGTCGGCGATTTTCTGAGCCGCCTCCTTATTCGCATCGCACAAGGCGACGAGCTCGGTGTCCGGATTGGCCAGCCAGGCGGCCAGATGCGCGCCTTTGAACATCCCGCCCGTTCCTACTGCCCCTACTTTTAAAGTTGCCATTCGATCTTCTCTCCTCGCTTTTAGTTGGATGATTTGACCGGCTTCTCGCTGGGCACCGGCTCGAGCGCGGGATGCGGACTAGGCGGCACGCTGCGCGGAGCCTGCTCCGGCTCGGGTGCCGCCCAGCGGACTCCGTTCGAGATAACCTTCAGCACCGATTCGTTATGGAACGTCGGATACGTCTCGTGGCCCGGGCGGAAATAAAAGATTTTCCCTCTGCCCCGCCGGAACGTGCAGCCGCTGCGGAACACTTCCCCGCCCTGGAACCAGCTCAGAAACACAAGCTCATCCGGCTCGGGAATGTCGAAAAACTCGCCGTACATTTCCTCCTGCTCCAGCTCGAAATAACGGTCGATGCCCTGCGTAATCGGATGACCGGGATTGACGACCCACAGCCGTTCCTTCTCGTCCGCCACTCTCCAGATGAGCGAGCAGGTCGTGCCCATCAGCTTGCGGAATACTTTCGAGTAATGCGACGAATGAAGCGCGATAAACCCCATCCCGTTCAAGACGCGGGCATGCACTTTGTCCACAACCGCGTCGTCTACTTCCTCATGGGCGCGGTGTCCCCACCAGATCAGCACATCGGTAGTTTGCAGCACATCGTCCGTCAGTCCGTGCTCCGGCTCAGCCAGCGTCGCGGTGCGGATCGTAAAATCGCTTGATGCGATCCCTTCGGCGATCGCCCCGTGGATGCCTCTCGGGTAAATCGCCGCCACCTTTTCCTTACGCAGCTCGTGAGAATACTCGTTCCAGATCGTAACGCGAATCATCGTCCGCCATCCTCCTTCTCCCTATCGCACAAATGTACCGTATCCTTACCCGTTTCCGGATACCGTCAGCTTCCAATACGCGATCCGTTCCCGGTTCCAGGTGTACGTAATATGAAGCGTTTCGCCGCCCGCCACGATAGCGGGATACGAATATTCGCCTGGCTCTTTCTCGAGCACGAACTCGCCGCCCCAGCTCATTCCGTTGTCGGAGGAGAAGCGGACGACCAGAGGCGTTCTCGGCCCCCATCTCCCGCTTACCGGGTTATAAACAAGCGCGAGCGTTCCGTCGTTCATCTGCGCCAGATCGATGCCGCTGTTGTTATTCGGCAAGCCGATCGAATAGGCCTGGCACCACGAACGTCCCCCGTCTGCGGAATCGCTGCGGAAGATCGTGTCTTCGGTCGTGCGCAGCAGCATGTGCACACGGCCCGGCTCCGATTCCCACAGCGTAGGCTGGATAACGCCTTTGTTCATCACCCCGTCGGCCTCCTCGGCGGGCCGGATGTCCGTCGCCGCTTCTCCTTCCTGTTTCGGGACGCGCCGGAGCGGAACGAACCCGGTCCTGTTCCAGGAAGCGCCGCCGTCCGCCGACAAGTCGACGAAAGCGTCCCAGCGCTCCTTCGTCTCTAGCGATGCGGGGGCGGCCATCGTGCCGTCGCGCAGCCGGATCAGCTTGTTTTTGACCGGACCGCGTCCCCCTTCGTCGCCCTCGATCAGCTCGCGGGGAGCCGACCAGGTCGTGCCGTCGTCGGAGGAGGTCGTCACCATCGTCCGCCACGAAGGGATTTTAACGCCGGATTTGTAATATAACGTGAGGATGCCCCTCTCGTCCCGGTCGAGCACCGGGTTCCACAGAGGAACGTCGGCTCCTGCCAAACGCGCCGGCTCGCTCCAGCCGTCCTCCGTTCGAAGCGCACCCCAGATGTCGACATCGTGCGCCCCTTCCTTCGTCCCGCCGAACCAGGCGGTCAGCAGCCGTCCGCGATCCAGCGCTATGATCGTAGAAGCATGACAGGACTGAAAAGGCCGTTCGTCCTCGAAAATATACTCCTTACTGGCGGATTCCACCCGCATTCCCCATCATCCCCCGCTTCAAATTTCGGAACGGTTCCGTTCCGGCAGCAGCCATACCTCCGCGACATTTAACCGTTTGAAACCGCGCGTACGCCGGAACGTCAGGCTCAGCCGGCCGTCCTGCACCGCCTCCGGCGGAACCGCGCATTCCCGGATTGTCACGCCTCCTGCCGCGATATGCACCTCTTCGTCCAGCACGAAGCTGTCGCCTGCGGTCAGACTCGCCCAGCAGTCCCTTGGCGTCCGGCCGCTCGTCTCGCCTACGAACACCGCCTTCACCTTATACTTCGTCTGCGGATCGAGTGAATCGTACCGGACGACGATCGGCGTATCCAGCATCGCGTTCGCATGGGCGACCCAGGAAAGCGGTATGCCTCCGAGCTCCTTTTGGCGCTCTGGCGACATCGACAGCATATGCATCGCATAAGCGATTCTCGGGGTCGCCAAATACCCGGGGTCCGCCTGCCAGCCTGCGCCCGGATCGACGCGGCGGAAGCCCCGGCAAGACCCCAAGTTGTCGTAAAAACCTCCCGGCCCCGGGTCCGTCCGGTTCAGAGCCCGTTCGATCAGCGCAAGCCGCTCGCCTTCGTCCTCCGCCTCGCGAATCAGCTCGCACTGCGTGCGCAGCCAGCGGATGTCGTTCAGCGGAGCGTCGATCGCGTCCATGAAGGCGCCTCTGCCTTGCGATCTGGCGAAATGGCGCGTTACCGTCAGCTGGTAGCCGATGTTCGCGAACAGCTCGTCGGCGAGCTGCTCGCAGCGCTCCTTGTAAGGAGCCGCTACCGGCTCCGTCCTCGCCTGCCCGAGAATATGCCCGGCCCGCTCCAGCGCAGCCAGACTTCCGCTGACAGGCGCCATTTGCAGCGCTTCCCTGGCCTTATACTCCAGCTCCGTCTCGTAAGCGAGCCGCCGCTTCGTGTACGCATCGAAATAGGCGCGCAGCAGATGCATCTGGAACCGGTAGCTGCCGCGCATCCGGGGCGGCGCATCCGCCTCCATCCGTTTCCACTGCTGCAGCGTCACTTCGACTCCGTCGTTCACGGCCAGCGGCCCTTCCCAGTTGCGCTCCAGAGCGAGCAGTCCCTGAGCGACCGCTTCCGCACGCTTGTCGTCGATAAACAATCCGGCGTACTCTCTCAGCGTCTGCACGACCGGCGTCGCCGGGTCCCACTCCTGATCGGACCAGACGAATTTGTTCACATCGTCGTTGATCCCTTCCGAGTAGGCAATCGTGCCGTCTGCGTAAGGCGCAAGCACGTTATGAATATGCTTCTGGGCGACGGGACGCGGATTGCAGCTTTCCCGGCCGAGCGTAAGCGCATAAGCCATATCCCAATCCGCGACCGGGTACTGGCAATGATAGTTGTGCGTAATATCCTCGTAGCGCCGAATCGGGTACCGGGCCGGAATCCGCCGCCTCAGTTCGGGCAGCGGAACGTCGACATGCGGACCAAAGACGATGCCGCCGAGCCAATCCGGTTCCCGGTCGACCTGCCGGTAAAACGCTTCCATCCAAGCCGCCGAATCATGCCTCATAATTTGCGGAGACAGCCAGATCGTCGCCTCCGGATGGTATTGCTTGAGCAGCCGGGCTACCCGCTCCGTCCATACGAACAGCGGATCGGGCTCCATCTTGCCCGGATCGCTGCCCGGGACGAACAACGCCCGTATGCGCGGAAGCTTGCGGAAAATGTCTTCGCGCTCGGCCAGCTCGGCCGCGATCGTAACCGGATCGTCATAATCGTCGCCCATATTCGGATACCAGATCCACGTATCGAGCCCGTAGCTGTCAATCGATTCCGCAATTCGCACCATCATCTCCAGCGGCTCGACCTTCATCAGCGGGCCGGTCGGGTGATCGTCAGTGCGCGGCGGCAAAATCTCGACGCTGTTCGCCCCGAACAGCGCAAGCTCGCGGATGTACCGGTCGAACTGCTCCGGACTCCAGGCGTCCAGCGCATTGTTTTTCGGCCGGTAGCCGAGCTGGTGGCCGCGTATCGGCGAATGCGGGGCGGTTATCGTATGAAGCGGTTGCTCCAGCCGGCACGAGCCCGCTCCCCAGCGCAGCAATCGCAGCAGCTTGCCGGCGCCGTATAGGACGCCTCTCGCGTCCGCTCCGACGATCCATACGACCGGCGCTGCGCCTTCACATTCCTCCGTTCGCAGCATATACCCTTCCGGCTTCAGCTCCGCGAGTCCCCCGGTCACCGCCTCCGGCCATTCCAGCCCGGAGATGCGGCGCAGCGACTCAGCCGTTCCGGCAACGATAACAGGTACCGGCCGCCGGGCATAGACCTGCGTCCTTTCCAGGACGACGCCGGTCCGATCGGCTATCTCCTCGATGAGTACGTCGACGGCTTTCGTCTCGGGTCCGCAAACCTCAGGCGCGCTTAGTACCAGCGCCCCTGTGAAGTCGATCCCTTTCATGATTGGTCCCGCCTCCCGTTCGTTTATTTGGAATCCAGTCCGAGCCATTCCAGCCACTCCGCCGTATTCGTAAAATCTCCGGCGATCCGGTTCGCTCCCGCCGTCTTCAGCCGCTCCAGCTTGACCGGATTGATGCCTTCCCGCTCGTTCTCATCGCTCGCCAGTCCCAGCGCCAGCGCTCCGTTCTCGCGGGCGATCCGGATTTCGACCTTGCCGTCGCCGATAATCGCCAGCTCGTCGCTGCGAAATCCTTTTTGCTCCAGCAGATCGCGCATCACTTTTTCTTTCGAACAGTCGGCACGGCCTACCGGCGCTCCCGCAATTTCCTTAAAATACGCATAGACGCCAAGCACCTTCGCTTCATTCACGACGTCCGGATGATCGGTGCCGCTCGCGACGAACATCTCGATCCCTCTGGCGTGCAGCAGCTCGAGAAACGCCTCGGACCCTTTCATTAAATAATCGGACGCCCGGAGCTTCCCTTCCTCCAGATCAGCGATCCGTCTCTGCACCGTCTCGAGCAGCCGGCGGTTGTATTCCGCCTTGTACTCCCACTCCCCGAGCACCTGCTCATTCCATCCTTTTTTCGCCACTTGATCGGCCAGCCATCTCATCTGAAAAATCGTCTGGATTCCGGTCGACTGATCGATATAATCCGAGATTTCCCGGTCCAGCGCCTCGGCTTCCTCCTGTGTCAGCTGCCGGCTTCCCGCGATCGCTTCTTTCATCATCGGGGCCATCGTCTCTTCCCAGCCCGCCCGAAGCGTCGACAGCGTGCCGTCGAAATCGAATAAAACCGCCTTGACCGGCTTCTTCAGTGTAGTTCCGCTGCTAGATTCCATGTGCTTTATGCCTCCCCCATATCGTACATCCGTTCTTTACGTTGCTTGCCCCGCTTCGACCAGAGCTTCCCAGATCGCGGGAATCGTTTCCTCATGGAGCCCTTCAAAATGAAACCCTTTGCCGCCGAGGCTGGTCGGGCGGTGAACGATATTTTTTCGCGGCCGGTAGTAGTAGTCCCAATCTTCGTAGCCGACCTTCTTGTGGTAGTCGCCCAGCCGGACGATGTCGAAGTTCGCGGTAGTGATATGATGAACGGGATAGTGCAGGTTGCGCGCGATCGACAGCGCCTTCAGGAACACTTCGGGACCGGTGACAGTAGAGCCGAAATTAAGGAACAGGCCGCCCTCCAGATGAGCTACGGTATGGCAGTACATTTGAAAATCGATGCCGCTCGCCTTTCCCTGGGCCGCGAAGTCAGACATCGGGTGCAGTTGGATATCGTCCGTGCCGATCGTAATATGGCACGTATAGGGGATGCCGTACCGGGCGCAAGCTCCGAGCAGGCTGTCCTCGATATGCGGGAAAAGAGCGGGATGATTGCGGGCGTACCGGATGATGCTCTCCCCGTAACCGCGTCCAGTTTCGGTTTCGGTTTCGGTCTCGTTTGCGTTGCCTTCGAGAAGGGCCCCGTGCACGATATCCCCGGTTTCCTTCCACATCGCCAGCTTCCCTTCCTTCAGCGTCCCCTCCTCCACCGCTTCCGTATGGCCGAAGGCGGCCAACTCGATATCCTGGAAGCAGGCGGCTCCGGTCAGCGCCAGATGCGTCACATAGCCTCGGCGGATCAGATCGATCAAGTAAGGCTGGACTCCGCTGCCGGCCACGTTGCTGCCCAGCGAGACGAGGACGCGGCAGCCGCGTTCCTTCGCTTCCTGCAGCCGGGCGATCAGATCGCCTAACTGCGGATCGGTCCACGTTCCCGGCCTCGGCTCGGATGCGCCGTCGCCGGCGGGACCTCCGGCGTGTGCCGCTTCTATCCGGTGGTGCGGCGCGCCTGCCGGACCAGCCGCAGCGTCAACGCCCGGCGGCGTGTCCTGGTCGAGACGAAATTTGCTGCGCCTGGCGCCGACCGGGTACAGCTTCAAGCTTTGCGCCGCTTCGGCGCCCGCATCCTTAGGCGGTGCGAATGGGGCGTCCAGCTTCTCCTTGCGGCGCATCAGACCGTGGAACAGCGCGGGGATCGTCTGCTGGTGCAGCCCGTGGAACAAGTAACCTTCCCCGCCGATCTCGCCGAGTCTGTCGATCAGTACCCGGCGGGGCCGGTAATGGTAGTCGGGGTCCGTTTCCGGAGGCCGCGAATCGGCGGTCACGGGAACGATATCGAAATTCGCGGCGACAATACCTTGCATCGGCAGCCCCCGATTGCGCGCAAGCGATAAGCCGCGCAAGAAAATTTCCGGCCCGGAGATCGCAGAGCCGAAGTTGAGGAAGACCCCTCCATCCTTCATGGCCGCTACGGACCGGCACATCTGCCGGAAATCTTCCCCGGACGTTTGGCCCAGCGCTTCATAATCGACAATCGGATGCTGATGAATAATATCGGTACCGATCGAGATGTGGCACGTATACGGAACGCCGAAACGCTGGCACTGAACGAAGACGCAGTCATCATAATGCGGGAACTTCTTGGGGTGAGCCGACAAATACTGATACAGGCTCGCCCCGTAGCCCAAGCCTTGCGCCGCTCCCTCTCGGACCGCCTCGTTCATGTACCGGCCGGTTTCCTCCCACATCCCGAACGAACCGTCCTCGATCGAACGGGCCACATCCTCCGACGTTTCCCCGAGAAAGGCGAGCTCGAAGTCGTGGATGCTCGTCGCGCCGTTTCCCGATACATGCGTAAGAAAGCCGTTACGCACCATCTCGATCACGTAGCGGGACTGCCCGTTTTTGATTACATGCGCTCCCATCGACCAGACGACCGGTTTCCCCTCAAGCCTTCTCGCTATAATCGTATCGAGCAGACGGCTGAACTCCGGCGTCTCCGCTCCCCTCCAAGGCTCCGCCTCATCGTCGTAAGGGCGGGCCATATTGCGGATCGTGACGAGATTGGTCCGGTCGTACACCGAATTGGTGCGTATCGCTGCAAATGACAATCGTTTCCCGGCAGCAGTCATAGATTAGCTCCTCCCTCTGTCAAGCGTTGGATTAAATGAAGTCTACTCCGTTATTCCCCTCCGGGAATCGCTTCGAATTCCAGCCATGACGACAGGCGCCCCGACGGCGGCACGGCCAGCGCCAGCTTGCGCTCGACCGCTTCGCCCAGCGTCAGCTTCGGCGGCACGTTGAACATTTCCAGACCGATGTTGTAGTCGCATCCGAAGAACGGCGCGGCGAAATCGGATTGGAAGTTTTGCCAATACCACAAATACGGCCATACGCTGCCGTCCCAGCGCACCTCGAGCGATACGCCCCGGCGCGGGCTGTGCAGCCGGTACTTGCTGTCCGGCGCAGAGATGTAGAGCAGATCGCGTTTTGTCCCCGGTGCCGGCATGATCGACAGATCGGTATCGCTTCCGCCGCCGCTCATCAAAGGCCATGCCCAGCTTTCCCCGGTTACCGGGTGATGAACGGTCGCCCCTTCGTCAAGCGTAATAAACGAATCCGGACCCAGAAAAGGCCGGCCGTACGCCAGATGATGACCCCAGTTCGCTTCGAGCGGGGTCGCCGGAGACAGATTGATGATCGTCTCCTCGATCCGGACCGTCTCGCTTCCCGCCGTCAACACGATCTGCTTCTCCGTCCGCAGCGGCAGCGAGCGGATCTGGTTGATCAGCAGCACCCGGATTTCATCCGGATCGTCACGGATAATCCGGTAATCCCACGGCGTTACGGCCGACTCGCCGCGATGCACCGTTGCGCCGCGGTAGGTCGATGTATAGCTAACCTCCGGGAACATCTCCTGCCATCCGCCGATATAGCTAATTTCATATTCGGAATATAACGGATGGCTCGGGCCCAGCCCTTTGCCGGCTATCCAGATAAAGTCCGTGTCAGTCGGCTTGTGCAGCCAGCGGATCGGCTCGCCGCCTTTATCGAGCAGCAGATGAATGAGCACCTTTTCGTTTTCCAGCAGAAGCGACCGGTACCCTTTGAACGTAAGGCCATCGGTTATTCTGCAGCCGGCGTTGCGCAGCGGACGATACCATTCTCCCTCTCCCATATGGTTCTTCCTCCCGATTTTAATTTACTTAATCTTTAAGTTTATGTGACAAAAAAAAGATGTAGTGCTATGTAGTGCGAGTGCGCGATGCTTGGCCTGCGGCTCTGCCAGAAACCGTCCGTCCGGGCCGGCGGGATCATCCCGTCTAACCCGGAGGCGGACGATTCGTGCAGAATGCCGTGAAGGCGGCTGAAGCTCTGCAAAGTGAAACGCGATTGCAGTCAAACACGGGGCAGCCCGATTCAGGCAAGCTTAACGGACTACACGGGCTCTTATCCGCCTTCGGCCAGCGCCAGCAGCCGCACCGGCTCGGACAGCAAAAATCCGAACAACAGCGCCGCAGCACCTACGGCGCTCTGAGAAGTACCGAAGGTGGAAGGTTCAATCCGCAGCCGGTCCTTGGCAAAGGCGTACAGCCTCGAACGCAGATGGTTCCGGACCGGAAGCAGGTAATCCGCCAAATAAGGATATAATCTCCCTCCCAGCACGACTAATTCCGGATCGTACAAGTTGTACACATTGATAAGCGCCGTTTCGAGATAACCGAGCGTATCTTCCAGGCAGCGCAGCGCCTCCGCGTCTCCTTGCCGGATCGCTTCGCGCAGCTGCTCCATCGAGCCGCCGCCGGACCACCGTCCCAGTATGCCCGGGATCGAGCCTACCGTTTCCCAGCAGCCGCGGTTGCCGCAGTCGCATATTTTGCCGTCGATGACGATCGTCATATGGCCCACTTGCCCGCACAGCCCGTTCGTCCCCCGGACGATCTTGCCTCCGGATACGACGCCGCCGCCGATGCCGATGCCCATCGTAATGAAGACGAGATCCTGCACGTTGCGGCCCAGGCCGTACCAGCGCTCCGCCATCGCGGACGTACGCGCGTCATCCTCGATCAGGGTGACCATGCCGAACCGTTCCTCCAGCGTCCGCTGCAGCGGAAACCCGCTCCAGCCCGGGAAGTTCGGCGGATTCAGCAGTTCTCCCGTGCTGTAGTCCATCGGTCCCGGTACGCTTGTTCCCAGGCCGAGCACCGTGTATCCGGCGTCCTCGATCTCCCGTTTCGTCTCGGTAAGCAGCGGTCCGATTACGTCAAAATACTCGTCGGGACCTCTCCGCTCGCTCATGTCGCGTTCGATCGATTTGATGATTTTACCGTTCAGGTCGACGACTACAACCTCCAGCGTGGCCCGGCCGATATCCAGCCCGATAATCCGGTACAGGCTCGAGTCGAGGCCGAGCATCACCCTCCTGCGGCCGACGTTCCCCGATACGGCTTCGAATTCGCGAATGATCTTCAACCCGATCAGCTCGTGCGTCAAATTCGTAATCGTTCCCGAGGTCAACCCCGTATGCTCAACAAGTTCCACCCGCGAAATCTGCTGGAATTGCCAGATCCGCTCGAGAACTTCGGACATGTTACTTTGCTTCACCTGTTTCAAATAGGCGATTTTATTTTGCTGTATTGCAGGTCTCCTCCTATTTTCTTAATTATTTAATTAATTCATATTATAATCAACGGCATCTGCAGTTGTAAATGACATTCTTTGATTAGGACCTCCTTGGGACGGGAAAAATGGACGGAATTCGGGTGTGGGGGTAGGAGCGAGAGTCGGAGTGGGTGCTGGTAATGGGTGCTGGGAGTGAGTGCGGGTTCGGAAATGGTGCTGGGTTAGTGTCGGGTGAGTGCGTGAATGGAGCGAGAATCGGAGTGGCTGAACGGGAGCCGGAGGCGGAAGTCGGAGCGGGAGTGGTTACCGGAGCCCACGCATGGCTACCGGAGCCCACGCATGCCTACGCGCCGCGTATCTACCCATACGCATACCATACGCCTACCCATGCGACTCACGCACCTGCAACATCCCAACAACTTGCCGCTGTTTCGAAGGTGGGCGGTAATTAGTAGTTTTCGTCGCTCGCAAGTTCATGTGGCGGTCCGATCGGCGCGGTGGCTCATTTGGCTGAGTAATATTAAGGTTCAACTGCGAACTTTACCTGGGCCCCGCCTGCGAATTGCATTGGAGTCAAATAGCACACCACCGCGTATTGCAATCAATCAAGCGAATAGAAGTCTTTACCAGCTCTTATTTTTGGTCATTTAAGGATGAATATGGAAATAATAGCTTTTAGCACTCCTTATTTTTATCAAAATCAAAGATTGCAGCTTAACGCACCATAATAAGAGGCCCTGTTATCACTTATTTTGGAGGCAGAGCCTGTTTCCGTCGATATAGCAGCTTCTAAAGACTCTTATTGGGCAAGTAGCCAACCATCCAAAGCCGCACACCCGCACATCAACATTCAAAACAAGCCCCATCCCAGAGAAACTTACTGGAACGGAGCTTGCGCAACTATGCTTTTAGCCCTATCAGCTCTTCCAGCCTTTCCAGCCCTTCCAGCACCTTTAGCTCTACGATTCCCTACACTTCATCCCAAAGGCGCCGCACATTCTCCATGCCGACCTTCGAACCGTACGTGCAGGATTCTTTGCCTTCGAACTCGATCGAGAGATAACCGTCGTAACCGGAATCTTTGATCGCCTTCAGTACGGTCCGGATATCGATGTCGCCCTGACCGACTATAGCGCCTCTCAAGTAATTGCCGCCCGCCGTGCGGAACCAGCCTTCGCCCGGGTTCTGGTGAAACGGCCGCAAATAAAAATCTTTTATATGAACCATCGAGGCGATCGGCAAATTTTTCCTCGTGGCAACGACCGAATCCTCATCCGCGCACATAAAGTTTCCGATATCCAGCGTCGTGCGGTAATTGTCGCGGCCGACCGCATGAACGAGCGCTTGTACGCGGTCGCTGTGCTGAATATAGTAGCCGTGATTTTCTACGCTTGTCGTGATCCCGTACTGGGCTGCGTAATCGGCGATCCGTCTGCACGCCTCGGCCAGCTTGGGCAGGTCCGCGATAAAATTGACAAGCGTCGCGTCCGGGATCGGGCGGGACGCCACATCATGACGCATCAGTTTCACTCCCAGTGCATGAGCGACGTCCACATGCTTCATCACCCTGGCGATTTCCGCCTCGTACGACGCTTCGTCCGGCTGCACGAATTGGGCGCCGATCGCATAGTCGGACACATCGATTCCGCTAACATCCGCTTGCTTGCGGATCGCTTCCACGAGCGCAGGCTCCTCGGTCAAATTGATTTTGCCCGAAGAAATTTCCACGTGCTCCCCGCCGTTGTCTGCAATCCATTTTACCGTATCCAGGAAAGTCATTTCCCCGTCCGCTACCGCCCGGGACAAACTGTACGTGCTCAGTCCTACTTTCATCATCGATCGCCTCCGATTGCTTAAACTTAATCCCATCAGCCCTCATCTTACAATACATTGCACCCGGGTATGCGACAAAATCGAAAAAACAGGTGTCAAAAAATAACCGGAGCAAGCGGCAGAGTTGCATGTCTAGCCGACGATTCATGAGCACAATTGCCGGCACAGTGTTTCGACACGGTGTTTCCGCACGGTGTTAGCGCGACTTCCAACGGCCCAGACGGCTACGATTTGGCGGCCATTTTACGGAACTCAGCCCTCCCGCACAACCCCGCGCCTATTTTGCTGAGACAGCTACTGATTCGCTTTCTCCTCGATCGTCCGGATCACCGTGTTCGCGTCATGACCTTCGGTGATCAGCCGTCTTCCCACCTCCGCTTCAGCGCTTACCAGATAGTCGTATTTGGTAATCGTGTGCGGAGTTCCCGGCGTCGTCTTGAACAGCGCCTGTACGTTCTTCCCCTTTATATTGGTCCAGCTTGGAGCCGTATACCTTGCGGATCTCATCGCTCTTCAGTATGCTCGGGGTGCCGTATTCGCCCATCAGCTTCTGCACTTCGTCGGAGGTAATCACCTTCAGCACCTCCATCGCCGCATCTTTGTTTTAATCGAGGGGGATTTCCTTTTTCCTGCACCGCAGGGGAAGGCTTAGACCGATCCCCTTGGATGATTCTACTTTCCGAGAGGCATACGATTTCAGGGAAACCGCCCCTTTTCTACCCGCAACAAGCAACCTCTTCGCACATGGACATTCGTTGTGGTATAGCTTCGCTCGCAAGCTTTTCTTTAACATGGACTCCAGACTCTGCACCTTCTATGTATACTTATTTATTTCAGGTTGTACTATAATGATTTCATCTTCATAATCCTACATGCATTCCGGATAGGGGGCGAAGTTTTGCTCGCATTGCATTCGATTTATTTCGACGATGTCGATACGACCTGGCGCAAACCGTTATCGTCTACCGAATACTGCATGCTCATTCTGGTCGTCCGGGGCAGGCTCCTCTACCGGCTGAACGGCGAAGACATCCCGCTGCAAAAAGGCGACCTGCTCTACATCGCTGCACATACGATGAGGGAAGGACTGCCGATAAACGGTGAGACGCATCAGAAATATTCCGTACATTTTACGCCCGACGAGGAAACACTGCGCTTGTTCCCTCCGCTCCGCACGGACAGCTGGTTCAAGGCCGAGTCCCAGACGCTCGAATACGGAAAGCAGCGGTTTCATATTCTGGCGCAGCAGTGGCTCGGCAAGCTGGCCTATTACGAGCCGGTATGCTGCGGGATCGCCCAGGAATTAATCGCCTTGGCGTGCCGGGATTATGAAGCGACGCGCTATCCGCACAAAAAACACGCTCAGGTGCAGACGATGCTGCAGTACATACTGGAGCATTACCGCGAACCGATCCGGATCGAACAGCTCGCCGCTATCGTCGACCGCACGCCGAACTACGTAACCGGCATTTTCAAGGAGATCACCGGTCAGCCGCCGATCGACTACCTCCACCAGGTGCGGATCAACGCAGCGAAAGACCTGCTGCTGAACAGTACGATGACCATCGCCGAGATTGCCGATTTTCTGGGCTACTGCGACCCGTCCTACTTTAACCGGATGTACAAAAGGTGGACCGGCTCCGTCCCCTCTTCCTTCCTCAAACTGCGCCTAGCCGGGACCCGCATGAAGACGTAAACGGAAAACGGCCGGCCGACAGCGGCGGCGGGAAGCCCCGCATCGAAAAAAGGACGGACGGTTGCCGTCAAGGCATCCATCCGTCCTTCCGCGCAGCCGCCCGCCACACTTGACGCTGCGAGTCTGACATTTACTTTGTTGGATATAAGCGAGAGTAGGGCGAGGCCGAGTATAGAGGGGCAGCAAACGGATGGAAGCTTGGCTTTGCCGGGAGGACCCGGGTCGCCCGTTCCCGTCGGCGGATTCGCTTATTAGGGGGAGATGGCGCGCTTCGTCCCGGAGTTCTTTCAAAAACATACAGCATCCCTTTACCTGACAACGATGCAGACCTTCGACTCTCTTTACTTCACAACGATGCGGACCTTCGTCCCGTCTGCATACTTCTCCAGCTGATTGCTGACCCAAGATCCGGCGCCGCGGTTGTCCGAGGGGCTTATGTGCATAATATCCGCGCCCGCCCCGCCTTCGGCACACATCGCCATAGGCCACTCATCACGATCCAGGTTCGGCTTGGTCGGTACGCCTTTTAACGACTCCTTCCGGTTCTCGTCGGCGCCTTTACGGTCAATCGTGCAGATGGAAGACTTGCCGCGTTCCACCGCGATCCGGATATGCTCCGCCGTTTCGGGGAACCGGTCGGAAGGAAAATAGATCGTGTACGCCGCTTCTTCATCATGGCTTGGAGCGGTTTCGGATGTTAGAAAAGACAGCAGCTCCGGCTTGTAGAAAAACAACAGAGCCAGTAATCCGAACAGTACGACAGTAAGTGTTTTCGGTTTCTTTTTCATGATGCCTGCCTTTACAAATATTTGGGCCCTGATGGTCCAATAAAGTTCTTGCTATCCTTATCCGCACGCTCGACAGATCGAAGGAAAAATCCGGATGAAGCTTCCGTCATTTGCTACCGGCTTCACAATTCCATACCTGCTCAACCATCATAGCAAAAATAACCGGCGAGCCAAGGAGCTTAGTTCCCATTTTACAGTCCTTTCCTGGCAAAAGCACCCTCCATCTGAGTTTTTATTGGCGTTTCGTTCGTAGCCTTCCAGCGCTTGAACCAAGGCGGATAAAGGTGGTTTGAGAGGCTGTCGATTCAATGTGTAGAAGTGATAGCAGGCCGTTCCAAGTGAAAAGTTACCTTCTTCTGCTCAAACAGGTTGTCCGGAATCCCTTGATTGAATAAGGATTGTAAGGTAGGGGATTCCAGACAAAACTCGCCAGAAGGTAATCTTTTCCCTTTCCACTTGGTTGTCCTCAATGAATCGACAGCCTCGTTTGAGACTCTTATTTACCGTATACCGTATAGGAATAGGCAAATAGGAGACGTTTGCGCCTCTTATTCGGGGGCTACTCCCTGTTCAACGGTGATTTTCCTCAAAATAGCAGCTGCACAAACATCCCTTATTTATCCAAAACACCGTGCGTATGGAAAAATAAGAGCTCCAAAAGACTCCTAACCCCACGCCAAAAAGGGCCAGCCCTAAGCTGTCCCTCCTCTTCGGATGCGGTCAATCGTCCGCCGTCACACCGTATAACGCCGCAGACGGCAGCAGCCCTTAACCTGCCCTGCCCCGCCCCCCCGCCTTGCCTTCCATCGCCTAACCTAACCTAACCTAACCTAACCTAACCTAACCTAACCTAGCCTTGCCTTGCCTGGCTTACCTCGCCTCGCATGGCCTCACCATTGCCTAACCTACACTAACTTTATCCCATCCCTCCGCCGCTTCAACACCTGCCTTCGTTCAAAAAAACTCTTCCTCCAGCATGATGCAGAGGGTATGATAAATCGGCAGGTGCCGTTCCTGAATGTCAGGCGTCACATCGGAAGGGACGCGGATAATGACGTCGCACAACTCCTTCATCCGTCCGCCGCTCCGGCCGGTCAGCCCAATCGTGCGCATGTCAAGCGCACGCGCCACCTGAAGGGCGCGCACGACGTTGGCCGAATTGCCCGACGTGCTGAGGCCGATCAGCACATCGCCCGGCCGGCCGTAGCCGTACACCTGTTGGGCGAACACCATGTCGGCCGCCACGTCGTTCGCATACGCGGTCGCCAGCGCCGTATGGCTGACGAGCGAGATCGCCGGCAGCGCGCCCTGCAGCCGGTCGGCGATATAGCCGCCGTCCTCGTCCCCGAACCGACGCAGCCGGTCTCGCATCGTCTGCGGAACCGGACGCTTCGACATAAATCCTTTCATCAGCTCGCCGACGATATGCTCGCAGTCAGACGCGCTGCCCCCGTTGCCGGCAAGCAGCACTTTGCCGCCCCCGCGATAGCTGTCCCGGATCGTCTCGAACGCACTTACGATATCGCCGGAGCATTCCGACAGCTCCGGATATTTCGCTACACATTGATTCAATACATCCCTCATGAATCGGTGCCTCCTGTAATAGAAATAGAAACATTTCGGACTTCTGCATGTTCGTCCGGCCGGTACAGTCCGCTGCTTTCGATGATGCGAAGGACTTGCTCCGGCACCAGATAACGAATAGAGAGTCCCGCAGCCCGCCTCGCGCGAACGTCAGCCGACGATAGGCCGACCGGTGTCATTCCCGCGCTTCGTATTCTGTCTGCGATAAACTCGGGGAGCGCCCGCCCCGTGTCCGGACATCCTTGACGCTTCAGTTCAATAAATCCGACGCATGCGGCAATCTCTCCGATTCCCCGCCAGCCGGGCAAGGATGCCAGCGCATCGGAGCCGATCATATAATAAAAATCATGCTGCGGATACGTCCGGCACAGCTCCCGCACCGAATCTACCGTGTAGGTAATGCCGCCCCGTCTCAGCTCGGCTTCCTCGACACGAAACCGCGGCTGATCCCGGATCGCCTCTTTCAACATTGCAAGTCTCAATCCGGGCGGCGTGACGGTGCGCTTCCGTTTGTGCGGCGGGAGATAGGCCGGCAAAAACCAGACTTCGTCCAGCGAGTGAGCCTCAAGCGCCTGTTCCGCAGCGAGCAGGTGTCCAAGGTGTACCGGATCGAAGGTTCCTCCCATTATGCCTATTTTCACTGCAATCCCCCCTGCACCTCGCATTGTTCGGGACATCCAGCGAACCGGCCCGCTTCTGATCCGTGCCTAACATCCCCTCTCGGCCCGAACCGGCTATAACGGCATCGGCATATCCCCTTGCCCCGCGCAGCCCGGCTCGCGCACCAAAAAACGCCTCATCTTGGACCACCGGCCTCCGGCCACTGAGAAGTACAGACGACCATCTCCACGGCCTGCTAGCGCCGGACGTTCCGTCTCATTGTCCGTCCCGAACGCCTCCGCCGATCAGACGAGCGGCTTCCTCTCTCGTTACCAGATCGACCACCGCTTTGACCGTTACTTGTTCAAAATCGAGATCCGGCACCTGTCCCAGCGACAATCGCTCCGTCATCAGCCGGACGAGCTGCCCCGGGTACATCGCTTCGATGCGCTGCAAGCGACGGATCGAAGATTCAAAGTCGGCACGCGAGGCGTTGACCGAGCCGATAATCGCTTTATTTTTCAGGACCATTTCCTGGTTCAACATATCGCTTGAAATCTCGATTCTCCGGTCGCCGGAGGCTACTCCGAGCAGTGCCAGCACTCCGTTCGGGTTGAGCGCCTTCATGGCCTCGAAGGCATGCGGGCTGTACCCGCTGCATTCCCAGATCAGATCGGGTGATATCCGCTCCCTGACGGCGAATTCGGCCAGTCCGGAGACGCCGCTTGGACCGCCGCCACCCGATAACAAACCGGAGTCAGCGCCCGGCTCCTCCTGCAGATTTACCTCGTGATAGCGGCCTCCACAGCTGCGAACGATGTCCGCATTCACGCTGTCCGCACCCGATCTGGACCATACATGCACACCCAGCCCCATACTTCGGCACGTCAGCGCGGCCAATAAACCGAGCGGACCCGAACCGACGATCAGCACCGTTTCAGGTGACCAAGCGAGACGCCGCTGCAGGCTGCCGATCTGGTTCCACACCTTCTCCACGATGCTCTGCGGCTCTACGAGCACACCGTATTCCGCACACTCCCGGGGAACCGGCACCACATAGTCCGACCGCTCCACCACATATTCGCACAGAAAGCCGTCCGCCCCGCGGATGCCCCGCTCCGTGTAGAAGCCCGTCGAGCAATAATCCTGCTGTCCGCTGCGGCAGCAGGTGCACCGGGCGTCCCCGCACGGCCTCCTCACCAGCACCGTTGCCAGCTCGCCGGGCTTCATCATCGAAGCGGGCCCCGCCTCGACGACGACTCCGAGCAGCTCGTGCCCGATGACAAGCTGGGACGCGCCTTCCGGCAGCACGCCGTACCGGTCGCGGATAATTTCCCGGTCCGTACCGTCCAGTCCGACGCTAAGCGCGCGAATCCGCACATCTCCGGGACCGGCCAGCCGGGGAGCCGGGAGATCGGTTACCGTCACGTATTGACCGCGCTCCCCTTCTTTAAGCACAACCGCTTGCATAAGAAGCCGCCACTTCCTTTCGCTTCGGCCGACCACAAGCAGAACGGAACAGACACGCCTTCACCCGCATGACGCTCTGGTTCTGCATGACTTCGGCCTAATCTCCATCGATAAGTATGCGAGACCGCGCCGATCAAGACGTTTGTCTGACAAACTGCGCGGTACGCCGATTTCCAATTGACTTATTCTTTAAATTAATTGGTTGGACAGCTGTTCCGCATTGCATCTTTTTCATTTTCATCCGATTATCCGCCGCCCCGCAGCCTCCCGCTTTCCATGACCGCAGAGGGATGTTCCTGCTGCTTTCCCCAATTTACTTAATCATTAATTAAATGTATTATATAAGGTAAACCGGACTTTTGTAAACACTGGGAGGATGAGCATGCACCCGAACACGTACGATCGCGACGGCCGGTTTACCCCGGTCGACTTATCAGCCGCCTACAATCGGATCATCGCCGAGCTGCAGCCGGAAGACTGCTCCAACGCGGTACTCCGCAACAAGCACCATCTCCTGACCGGAGCGCAGGAGTTATGGGGAGTGCCGTTCTCACTCGGTCCGCAAACGCAGGACGGAGCGAGCAATGTCGTGCTGCTCAAGGACGAAGCCGTCGAGCTGGCATTTCCGCAGCCGCTGCATGACCGCCAGCTGCTTTTTCTGCATGCCGCCGATTTTAAGGAAAGCCCGGCCGCCCACGGCGGGATTGTCAGCCCGATGATGGGCACCCCTCGTCTCGGCGAGACGGTCTGCGTGTACACCTTGCGGTACTCGGACGGTACCGAGGCGGAATTCCCGATTCGGAGACGGTATCAGATCAGCGAGTTTCAGGTGAAATGGGGCGAGAACAGCTTCGAATCGGTCAAACACGTCAAGCCGCGCACGATGGCGGCGAATACGGATCTGCTGCATATTGAAGCTCCGGTCATTCCGTGGGGGCAAAGCCAGCTGCGCACTACGTTTCCCGGCTTCGGCAGCCCGATGCACCACTGGCTGTATGCGCTCGAGAACCCTCACCCGGACAAGGAACTGATCGCGTTATCGATGCGCCCCGCAGACGGCACCGCCTTCCTGTTCGGCATCACCCGGACCGATCTGGCGTCCAATCCGTTCCGCTGGGAAACCAAACGGAAGATGCGTTATACCGCACCGGCCGGCTTCATCCCCCAGCCTTATGGTGATAACGCCAACATTCGCATCGATCTTGGCGAGGTGATCCACGCCGCGCCGGCTCTCGAATACAATCACGACGAATGGCTGGGCAACGCCAACCCTCGCCTGCCTACGCCGCGCCCGGATGAATGGATCATCGAGTACTCCGCACACCCCGATGCGCTGCTGTTCATCGAACACGGCGAAAGCGTCGGAGCGATCCCCGTCCGGGAGCTGCAGCAGTCGTCCTTATGGACGCCTGTGGAGAATCCGGTGCAAAAAGTCGCGATCCGGATCGTCGAACGGACGAGCGGCCGCAAAGTCGCAGCCAAAATTCACGTGCACGGCGCCTTCGGCGACTACATCGCCCCGGTAGCCGGACACCGGATGCCGAACGCCCACTGGTTCGAAGACTACGGAGCGGAATATGTCCAGGAGTTCCATTACAGCGCTTACATCGACGGGGAAGCCGAATTCAAGCTGCCGCGCGGCGACGTGTACATCGAGGTAACGAAAGGCTTCGAGATTCGTCCGGTTCGCCGCAAGGTAACGGTTGACGAGCAGACAAGCACGATAACCGTCGAACTGGACCATGTCCTTCCATGGAGGCAAAAAGGCTGGGTGACGGCCGATACTCACGTCCATTTCCTGTCGCCGCAGACGGCTCTGCTCGAAGGGGAAGCCGAAGGCGTCAATGTGGTCAACCTGCTTACGAGCCAATGGGGCGAAATGTTCAGCAATCTCGGCGACTTCGACGGCAAAACGACGATCGGCAGCAAAGAAAACGGCGGCTCCGGCGAGTATCTGGTCAGGGTCGGGACGGAAAACCGCCAGCATGTGCTCGGCCATATCTCGCTGCTCGGTTATGAAGGACGAATGATATTGCCGCTGTGTACCGGGGGGCCGGACGAATCCGGGCTCGGCGATCCGCTGGAGGCGACCGTAACGGAATGGGCGAAGCAGTGCCGCGAGCAGGGCGGCATCGTCGTCATGCCCCATCTGCCCAACCCGCGAGCGGAAGGTGCGGCTGCTCTCGTGCTCGGCGAGGTGGACGCGGTCGAGATGTGCTCGTTCGAAAATGTCGGGATCAACCCGTATTCGTTATCCGACTGGTACCGGTATTTGAACTGCGGTTACTTGACCCCGGCGGTCGGAGGGACCGATAAAATGTCCCAATCTACAGCGGTCGGAACGATCCGCACGTATGCGCTGATTCCTCAAGACGAACTCTTCTCCTACGAGTCGTGGATGAACGCGATCCGCCGCGGGAACACGTTCGCCACACTCGGCCCGCTGATCGATTTCCGGGTGGGAGAGCACGAGATGGGGACGCGGCTGGAACTATCGTCTTCCGGCGGAACGCTCGATGTCGTCTGGCAAGTATCGTCGGTCACCGTTCCCGTGACGAAGATCGAGCTGGTCGTTAACGGCGAGCTCCGCGAGCTGCAGACGACCGATCCGGAAGCCGGTCATTATGCCGGACACTGGTCGGTACCGGTTAAGGAAAGCTGCTGGATCGCGCTTCGCGTGCGCGGCAAATACCATGACCAGTCGGAGATGATCGCCGCTCATACAAGCGCGGTTATGGTCGTCGTCGAAGGGAAGCCGCTCTTCAGCCCAGCCGATGCGGTCACCATTCTCGAACAGATCGAAGGATCGACCGCATATATCAAAACGATGGCGACGAAGGCGGACGAGCAAACGTACAAGCGCCTTCTGATGACGTTGACGAGCGCCCACCGCATGCTGCACAACCGGATGCACCAGAGCGGAGTCATGCACCACCACAGCGCCGTTGACGATCACAAGCATCATCATCACGACAATCATGGGCCTCACGGCCATTCGGGCCATCATCATTAATTCATCCGGATCGTCCGATTCCGCTTCAAGCCTTCCGCCGCTTCGGCAGGAGGGCTTTTTGCCTTGACCGGCTTGCATCCGAAATGAAACTTTACGATTCCGCACTCGTCTAATCTGTAGGGCCGAGGAACGTGCTACGTGTCACCCTCTTCATCGTTCGTTCGCTTCGGACCAACCACCTCATCTCTGCTAAAGGCGGTGCTGCCGTTGAATCTGTTCCGGCATTATTCGATCCTGTGGGTTTGCTTTATCGTGCTCTTCAGTGCGGCGACGTTCGGTATGGAGCTGTTGGAAGGCTACAAAATAACAACTACAGAATATATGGGCATCCGCAATGTCGGGCCTATCTTAACTACGCTATTTTGCATCATCGCCGCTGTAGGATATCCTCTCACGCTGATGCTCGTATCGATGCTGATTCGCAAAACGGTAAAAGTCCCTATCGTACACGCGTTCGTTTACACCTTGATCGGCGCCGTGGGGGGAAACTGGATTTTCGATGCCTTCTACCCCGCCGAATTCGTCCAGCGTTACGACCTGAACCGGAGCATCGCGATTCTGTTCTTCGGAACGGCCGGTCTGTTGTATGCCTGGATCGATAATGTGCTGGCTAAGAAGCTGAGATGAAGGGATATACGCCGATTTATCGAATACGTCTATACAAACAACTGCTATTGGATGAGGACCTATGAACGAACCGTTAAAGTGGATCGAGGCTGTCCGGGCTGGAGATGCTGAGGCATATCGTCATATTGTTGCCAAGTACAAACATGCCGTTTACTATGCGGCCTACGCCGTATTGTACGATCATTATCTGGCTGAAGATGCCGCGCAGGAAACGTTTCTTCAAGCTTTTTTGCGGCTGTCCGATCTGCGGGAACCTGACAAAATAGGCAGCTGGTTATATGCGATCTCTCGTCGACAGAGCATTCGTCTGAAGAAGAAACAGAACCGTCTCGTGCTTCGGGAGAATATGGACCGCGTCGAGCTTACCGCGGAATCGGCGGAAGCCTCCGTTATGCGGCGACAGACTTACGAACAGATCTGGCAGTCGATCGGCGAGCTGGACGAGAAAAACCGGGCAGCTACCGCTTTGTATTACATGAGCGATATGTCGATGAAAGAAATCGCCGGATTTCTTGGCGTATCGGTACGGGCTGTCGAAAGCCGGCTGCAAAGGGCGAAAAAACAGCTGCGCGTATCGCTCGCTGCGCTTGAGGCTAGGGCAACGGCGAGCTATCCGGTGCTTGGCTCCGCTTTCGAAGAGCGCATTATGCGGGAAATTCCGAACCTGCTCCGGATTCCCCGCATCTTTGTCGATGTCCGGGATGCTGACTATGCGGAGGCCTGGTACGAGGCGATGCTCGGTTTCGATTTCCATTCCCGGGAACCGGCCCTCGGGGTTCATATCTCGTTTCGAGAGGTTCCCCTTCCGAACCTTTCGCGCGATCCGATTCTAACATTCGGCACTCCGGATCTCGAGGAGGCTTTGTCAGCTTTGCAGGCTAAGAAGGTTGAGAACTGTACGCTCTCATCCGACAGGCGCTCCTTCACGTTCGAAGATCCGTTCGGCAATGTACTTGCGTTTGTGGCGGATTAAAATTTTTACATAATCGCGACGGGTTTTGCATGATAAGCGACTCTATCTGTCAGGGAACGAGTAAGATCCCGAATAGGAATGTGAGGAGAGTTTATAAGATGAACGATCAATCCTTATTAATCTGGAACGGCCGGATGGAACTGAAACGCCAGCCCCAAGTCCCCAACATCAGCCGCATTATCGTCGCAACGATTCCGGTCCGGGACGTCGAGCAAGCCAAGGCGTGGTACTCCCTGCATCTCGGCATCGATTTCGACGCGCGCAAGCTGCATGCGGGCAATCTGAACATCGGGTTCTCCAAGGTTGAGAACCATTCTCCTTCCGCGCATTCGATCTTCATTTGGCAAACGTCGGATCTGGAGCATGCTTACCGGAGCATGAAAGCTAACGGCGTTACGCTTCACGGGGAGGTCAATTGGGTTTGCCGGTATTTCGTATTCGCCGATTGCGACGGAAACCGGATGACCATGTGGCAGCAGGATGAAGAGGCGATTTTTAGATTGTCAGCGGTACAAACGGCGGAAGAGCTTCAGGATGTGATCAAGAGAGCTCTCTTCTGTAGAAACAGCTATGGACGCACGTGGTCGTCGTTCGAAGAGGAGCTGCTGCTGTGCGAGACGATCCGTGGCCGCAAGATTGTACTTGACGGATGGAGCCGCCTGTTGTCCGTACTTCCGGAGGAAGCCCATTTGCTCAAGGAATGCGTGAAACGCCACAATGCCAAATATCCATCCCACGAATGGTTGCTGGAAGCAAGAAACTGACGCATCTTTTTGATCCTGGCGTCGGAGAAACTTTATAGGCTTGCTCGAAAACATCCCAATGTTTTGGGGTGTTTTCTTTGTCTCTACAAGGCGAGTGGCTTCTTCTCTGGCCACCAAAGATTTGCGGCCATCACAGATGCTTCCCGTACCAACAAACAATAAGAAAGAACCATCCGTAATGACTTTAGTGTGGATTCTTAACACTGTCTACTTAAAGGGGATAATATCAAAGCACCCGTACGGTTCTTTGACGCGCAAACCCATACGCCAGCGTGTGGAAGGGAATGGGTACCTTCGCTCCAGCCGCTCACCTCGGTCATGTTGTCTTTTTGCGATGGTATGGCTAACGAACCCAGCATTCGTTATCAGAGCCGAATTCGGACGTTTGAATTTGTAACGAACTCTTGTATCGTTATTCCCGTCAAATCGGATCGTTTTTTTCCGCTTTCGGTTCGATAACGATTTCCGGATTCGTTACGTCTGGAATAATGTCGTTTTTCAGCCATAAGTACGATCCGGAGACTGTCGATTCATTATGAACAACCGAGTGGAAAGTGAAAAGATTGCCTTCTGGCGAGTTTTGTCTGGAACCCCAAACCTTAGAATCCTTTAAAATCAAGGGATTCCGGACAACCTGTCTGAGCAGAAGAAGGCAACTTTTTACTTGGAACGGCCAGTTAACAATTCTACACATTTAATCGACAGTCTCGATCCGATTCGTTAGTCATCGAACCTCAGTAATATACGTTCTCTAATCTAACGCCAAGGAAGGAAACCTCTCCCCTTCACCTTAGCACGGTAAAGAACTCAAACTTTCAGGCAGAGAGCAAAAACTGTAACGGACACAGCGGTCGTTATTAAGGTGAATTTCGATCGATTTGATATCTAACGGACATGGATGCAACTATTTGGTGAGAAATGTTACTTTTAGAGGTAGTTTGGAGTAAATAAGCGCTGTGGTGACCGTTACATTTTCAAAAACTGTTTTTTAGCGAAATAGCCTCCACCATGTCCGTTAGAGTATCGTTTAGCTTGAATTCCGGACTCATCTTCGCTTTAATACGGTGAAGAACATTAACATTCTGATTTCTTAAATAAACCCCCGGCCCGCAAACAGCGGAACCGAGGGCCAACACAAGCAAATCACACGATCACACGATCCTCATACTCATACAACGTCGAACAGCTGCGGGATCGCCGGACCGATGTAGCGGATCGATGTCTTGGCGCCTTCAAAGCCGAGCCACCAGATGCTGCAGTTGTCGCCGTAAGGACGAAGGCTGCTCAAATAGTCGAGGCCGAGCGTCGCCAGCATCATGCGCCGGTTCAAGGCGCCGTGAGCGAACAGCGCGACGCGTTCGTCTCCCGTGAACCGGGTGCGCAGTCTGTCCAGCAGAAGCTGCGCCCGGCCGTATCCCGTCTCCGACGTTTCGCCTCCCGGACAATGCCAGCCTAGCGGATCGCACTCCGTTCCTTCGGCGAACCTTACTTCCGGATACATCGCGGCAAGCCGTTCCGTCGTCGGCCCCCGATACCCGTCCCCAGTCCATACCTCGTGAGCGTCCAGCCATACTTCAACCGGCAGATTAGCTGCCCGGGCCAGCGGCTGGGCCGTCTCGATCGCCCGCATGAGCGGACTGGAGAAAATATGCGAAAGACCGGCGCCGGCCATACATGCCGCCACTTTTTCCGCCTGAGCCCGCCCTTTGTCGGTTAAGCCTCCGTCCGCCAGCAAGGTAGGCGACGTATTCGTTACCGATTCGCCGTGGCGGATAATAAACAATTCCATCGTGTTCGTTCCTCCTGTCCTTTCGCTTTTCGCCCCGCGTCAAGCCCGAAATTCGGCGTTCCGGGCGAGCCGAAAGCCGTTATCCGAATATGGCGGGCTTCATCGTCCATGTCTGCAGCTTCGACATCCGGACGACGTTCGGCACCCGCAAATCTTCGGGGAAGATCGACCAGCGGGTTCCCCACAGTTCATTGTCCCCCGCGTTTTCCTTCGTCTTCAGCTTCCCGCGGACAATCTCTACCTCATCGTCCCCGCTTAGCCCCCGCTCGAGAATCCGGGCCATCGTACAAGTCAGATCGAGCGGACTGATCTTCCCGCCATTCAGCTCAAACGAGTCCGGAAGCATCTTGAACCCGAGAACTTCAGGATGCTCGGCGCCGAGCGCCCGTATCACGTCGGATACCCGCACCGTGCCGGACGTTTCGCTCTCAACCTCGTTCTCCGGGCCGTACAGGAACTCCGGCGTTAGTTCCTTCCCCAGAAGCAGGCCGCGAAACAGCGAATACAGATCAGCCGGAGAAAGCGAATGGGTGCCGGATACGCGGAACCCCAGCTCATCGCCTATGGAAGCCGCCAGAGCGCGAAGCTCGCTTTCCCCCACAGGCGCACGGGACGAGCATTCCAGGGCGAGCGCCTGCTCCGAGCCGATATATTCGACGTTCTCCCTCGATAACGTGTAGTCGATAAACTGCCCGAGCTGCTCCAAGTAAAACTCCATCTCTCCTGCAGGTTTAAGGGGAGCCGGCTTCCACAGCTCGCGCGGCGTCTGCCGGCCCCGCCCGAAATTTTCTTTATCCCAGAACGCGCTGCACACGAAATCGCATTCGTGGTAATAGATGCTTACGAATCCGGCCGGTTCGGCGGACAATTCGTCGTACAATCGGTCAAATTGCCGCTTCGCCTCCTCCAGCCCGCCTTCGCGAAGCTTCATCCGCATCGTGCCTTTCAGATGGGTAAAATTAAGCAGTCCCCCGTACCAGAACGGCTTCTCCTGCCAGGAAACATGGTCGTGATCGTCCAAATAGACCGGAATTCCCCACTTGTTCAGAGCGGCGAACGTTTGCGGCGCCCAAGAGTAACCGGCCTGTCCGTAACAGAGCGCCGGCTTGCCGGTAATGCGGCGCACGTCCTCAAGCCCTTGACGCTCCCGGGCTTCGTACTCTTCGGCTCCGCTGCGGAAGCCGAGAAACTCCAAATACTCCGTCGTGACCGGATGCTGGCTGTGCAGATCGGTATGATAGCCCACCTCATGCCGCTGCAGCTCGCTCACAATGTCGGCGCGTCCGTCCTCTTCGACCCGCCTCGCCTTTTCCCCGACGAACTTGAAGATCCCCTTGACGTTGCGCTTGTTCAGCATTTGCAGAAGAGCAAGCAGCGAATCCTGCGACTGAGGGGTAATATAATCTTCCACGTCAATCCAGAGCAGTACCTTCACACCCGCCATACGACCGTCGCCTCCTACCCGATTTGCTTATTTTCGTAACCGGACAGCTCCTCCTTGCAGCCCAAGCAGCCGAGCAGCCGGCCGGCCATCGCGACGAAGCGCAGCACCGTGCATGCGGAACCTCCTACGGCGCGCCTCTCCTCGTTCATCCCTCTTCGCTCCTGCCGCTCCTGCCGCTCCAACCGCTCCTGCCGCTCCAACCACTCCTGCCACTCAAGACTCGTACCAGATCCGCCGCACGTTCTGGAAGGCGATCCGCGCTCCGACGACAGCAGGCTCCATTCCTTCGAATTCGATCGACAAATACCCGTTGTAACCGGACGACTTGATCGTAGACAGCAGATGCGGCATATCCAGATACCCGCAGCCGGCGATCGCTCCCCGCAAATAATTCCCGTTTAAAGTCTCGAACCAGCCCTCTCCGGGATTTTTGCAGCGCTGCCGGTAGTAAAAGTCTTTGATGTGCACCATCGAAGCGTGACCGATCACTTTCGCCACCGCGACATGCGGGTCCTCGTCCGCGCACAGGAAATTGCCGACATCCACCGTCGTTTTAAAGTTGGGACGGTTCACCGCATGTAAGATCCGCAGCACCCGGTCCGCCGTCTGCACATAGTAGCCGTGGTTTTCCAGACTGGTCGTGATCCCGTACCCTGCCGCGTAATCGGCAATTTCCCGGCAGGCGTCCGCCACCGCGGGCAGATCCCGCTCGAACCAGTCGGCCGAGCATTGCGCCATCGGTCTGCGGGCCGTATCGTGACGCATCCGCTTGACGCCGAGGGCGTGGGCGATGTCGACCTGCTCCTTAATCCTGGCGATCTCCCCGGCAAGCGCCGCATCGTCCTTGCCCGCGAAATTGCCGCCAACCGCATAGTTGGACAGCTCCAGTCCGGCCTCCTCGGCCGCTCTGCGAATCTCCGCCACGTACTTCCCGTCCTTCATCCGCTCCTTCATGGCGGACAACGGCACGATCTCCACATGTTCCGCGCCCTGCTCCGCGATCCAGCGAATCGCGCTTCCGATATCCATCTCGCCGGACTCTATGCAGGAATTCAAGCTGTAGCTGCTGATTCCGATTTTCAAGCGCGCTCCCCGCCTTCCCGCTTCGCCGCCTGCACCGGAGAGCCGGCCAGCGTAGCCTTGGCGGCCACCGGGTAATGATCGGACGGGTATATGCCGTCATACTGGTCCCGGATAATGCATACATCGTCAAACCGGACCTCGGACGTTCCGAAAATATAATCGATCGGCTCGCCTTCCGCCCCTCCCTCAAAACTGTGGAACGACGTCCCCGGAGGCTCCGTCAATATCGAATACGCATCGGTCAGCGAACGGTTCTCCGATCCCGGATCGGTCTGTCCGCGCAAATAGGCGATGGCCGGATTGTCCGGCTCGGCGTTCATGTCCCCTGTAAGCAGCACCGGCAAGCCGGTCCGCGCCCGATGCTCCGACAGCCGCTGCCATAGCAAACGGACGCCTTTCTCGCGGGCCTCCTGACTGCTATGATCGAGATGGGTGTTGTAATGCAGGAACTGCCGGTCCGGATCTTGGCGCGAGCGGAAATGCGCCCATGTGCATATCCGGTGATGCGAGGCGCCCCAGCATTTGGCTACAGGCCCTTCCGGATGCTCGGACAGCCAAAATTGCCCCCAATCGGCCACTTCCAGTTCCTCGGTTAAATACAGGATCGCATTGTGTTCGTCGGCGCTTCCCTCGTTCCGGCCTTCGCCGATCCACGCATACCCCGGGAGCTGCTGCTCCAGATCGGTCAGCATCTCGCGAAAGCCTTCCTGCGTTCCCGCCACCGTCGGGCGGTACCGTTTGACGATATCGGCCGCATACGTCTTCCGGAACGTCCAGGCATTGCCCCCGTCCTTCGTCGTCTGCCGCCGCAAATTAAAAGTCATCACCGATAGTTGCATCGCATCTTATCCCCCTCGCTGGGCATCCCGCAGCATTCTCCAATTGGTCATGCGGATGTTCTCCTCGTCAATCACACGCCGAACATCGGCGTCGCGGAACAATTCGTATTCCATCTGCCGTTTCGCCCACTGTCCGGTGATCGCCTTCAACTCTTCGGTAGCGAAGAACGGATGAATAATGATTTCCGAGATGCCGGGCTGCAGGCTGCGGAGCGTATCGATCATCTTCGCTTTAAACGAATCGTACGTTTCGTGTTCCTCCAGCGAATACGGCAGTCCGAGCAGATGATCGATCAGCGCGATGCCGCAGGCATCCGCGTAGCGGACCCGCTCCTCGTAGATCCGACGCATCTCGGGCGACATTTTCCGGCCGTTGTCGCCCAACTGACGCGGCAGCCGGAAAGGCAGCCGGAATTCGGCGCACAGCTCGATCGCCTCCCGCAGAAAATCGCGTCCGCAAGCGATCCCGTATACGCTGCCCATATGATTGTCCAGGTGCGTCGGGTCCACCCCGAGCCTCATCGCCAGCAGCACCTGGTTCCGAAGCTCTGTCTTCACCTGTGCGGAGTCGGCCCGTTCTTCGACCTCCCGGCATTTGGCCGGAAAATAACCTTCGGGCGTAATTAAGCTGCTCACATCGGCGTTACGGGTAACCGGACCCCACTTGTACATCTTCCACTCGCTGGTGAGCGTCAGATGAACGCCGACATCAAAGTGCGGATTGTCCGCAGCCGCTTTTGCCGCCTCCAGCGCCCATGGACACGGCGTCATCAGCGTCGCCGACGAGATCAACCCCTCCCGCAGCAAGCCGATAATCGCTTCGTTGCCCGAGTGGCACATGCCGAAATCGTCCGCATTCACGATCAGCAGCCGATCCGTTTCCGGAGAGCCCCTTTTTTGCAGCATACAAAGTCCTCCCGTCCCCATCGTTTAGCTTCCGGATATGGTGCGCTTAAATCCGCAGCTCGTATCCGCCGCCCCGGCTTTGCTCGCCTCAGGACTGCGCCGATTGCACCGGCTGTTCGGATTGTACCGGTTCCACCGGCTCGGCCGGCTCCGCCTTCTCCCGGGGTACGGGCGGCACCCGGCCGATCGCGGTGTGCTCGGGCTGTTCGTCTACGACGGAACCGTCCGCCATCCGAATCCATGTCTCGAAGCCGCGCTCGCCTTCGCGCAGCCGGATCACCCTCGATCCTCTGGAGAACTCCTCTTCCCCCACCGTGTTGTAGCCGCTAGCCCGGCCGTAACATAGCCGGATTCCGTATAGATCTCCCCAATAATCGTTCGTATGATCGTGCCCGACAAACGTGCCCATCACGTCGCCCATCTGCTTCATCGCCGCGAACATGCCCGTATTCAGGCGAGGGCAGCCGACATTTTCGTTTTTGACCCCGTAGCATGTATGAAAATCCCATACGTCGTTATATTCCGGCAGCGGGATGTGGAAAAAGGCAAGCGCCGGAAGCGGCTCCCCGCTTCGCTGCGTCAACGCCTCCGATTGCCGGATATACCAGTCCACCTGATTGCGCTCGAGCCATGCGTAGCTTTTGATAATATGCTTCGGCGCGCTGCAGCCGGTGTCGAAAAAGTAGAAGGCCGCCTTCGGGTCTTCCCCATCCGCAGCGGATGCGACCGTAACCATGTAGTTGCCGACGCCCGTCACATCGTCCGGCCCTGCCTCCGCATAACAAAGCGGCCGCCGCGAAGCGGCTTCCATCATCTCCTCGCGGGTGCACATATCATGCTCCGAGTCGTGGTTTCCGAACGTAAACGCGTAAGGAATCCCGTACGACTCCGGCAACGCGAGCAGCTCCAAAAACTGTCCGAGCTGGTCGGGACAACGGTTGCCTTTTACCGCATCGCCCGTAAATACGACGAAATCCGGCCGCTCCGCTTCCAGCACCGATTGGACAGCCGCGATCGTGCGGAGATCTTCCGGTACGCCGCCCTCATAGTGAAGATCAGCGATCTGAACGATCTTAAACGTCCCGTCCGCGCGAAATTGAAGCTTCTTCTTCTCCGCCATTCCGATTGATTCTCCCTTCGTACGATTCGTAATTGTGACGCTCCCGGGGCAGTCGGCTCATCCTGCAGCATTCGGCGCCATCGCCGGTTCGCCGGGCTGATGCTCCGGCTGGCTGTACACCGCCGATCCGTCCTCCAGCCGCAGCCAGCTGTCGAAGCCGCGCTTGCCCTCGGACAAGCGGATGATCCGCGCCCCCCGCGAATGTCCCTCTCGTATGTTGCCGTTAAATCCGGTCGTCCGGCCGTAGCACAGCCGGATTCCGGCCAGTTCGCCCCAGTAATCGTTGGAATGGTCGTGGCCGACAAACGTTCCCATCACATCGCCTCTCTCCACCATCGCGGCGAATACGCCCGTATTCAACCGCGGGCAGCGTACCTCCGCAAGCCGGTGCCCGTAGCAGGGACGGGTGTTCCACACTTCCTCGTATTCCGGCAGCGGGATATGGAAAAAAGCGAGCCCCGGAAGCTTGGCTCCGTGCCGCTTCTCGAGAGCCGCAGATTCGGCTGCGAACCATTCGGCTTTATCGCGGGAAATCCATTCGCTTCGCCCGTCCCGGACGGCCCGCTCCGGCGCGTTGCATTCACTGTCGAAGAAATACAGATTCGCCGCCGCCCGCCGGACCGCTTCTCCCGAAGCGATAGGTGGCGGGAGCGAGTCCGCCGGCGCTGTCAACGCCGTCCGCTCATCCCCCTCTGCGATTCCTCTCCGGGCGGCGGAGGCGTCCGATTCCAGCACGGTCAGCGTGTAGTTGCCCGTCCCGCTGACGTGCCCCGGCCCCGCCTCGGCCATACATAACGGCCGAGCGGCCTCCATCTCCATCAGTTCCTGGCGGGTGACCCCCCGGCGGGAATCATGATTGCCGAAGACGAACGCATACGGGATGCCGGCGTTCTCCGCGATCGCCGTCACTTCGCGGAACTGCGCCCGGGGATCGGGTCCGCGGCTGCGAATCTGATCCCCGGTATACACGACAAGGTCCGGCTTCTCCAGCCGCAACACTTCCTCCATCAAAGCGAGCGAGCGCACATCCTCCGGCGCGCCTCCGCCGTTATGCACATCGGCGAACTGCACGATCGTAAACGTTCCGTCGTCGCGATATTTCAAGTTCGGTTTTGTTTTCATTTCCATCGCCTATTCCTCTTGTCAACTTAATCATCATCACGCAAACCGCACCAGCTTGCCCTCGCCGGGCTCGAGAGACACGCTCAGTTTACCCGACTCCGGACGAAGCTCCGTCTGCAACCCCTGCTGCCAAACCTGCACCGGCTCCTCCGGACGGGACAGCCACAGGTTTATCGTATGCGCAGCCTCGAAGCTCTCGTTGACGACCAGCGCGTAGGCGTGGCCGCCGCCGTTCCGGAAGCAGCCGATAATCGCCGCATCGCCCTCCAGACGACGCACCGGACCGAATTGCGTCAGAGTGCCGCCGAACGGCGGCTGTACATTGCCGTGGGTCATCACGCCGACCGACTCAAGCGTCGACAGCACACCGCCCAATCCGGCAATTTCCCGGTTGACCGACTGCACTTCGCCGTAATGCCGGGTCCGGTTGCCCGCCCGGTCGATCATCGCGTCGCCGAACGTCTCTCTGCCGTTATCCGGCGTCCAATAAGTGAAATATTGAATGCCTTTCGCACCGAAAGCGAGGCTCGTATATACTTGCCAACGGATCTCCGCCGCGGAAGGATCGCGGTTCGAGCGGTTGAACGCCAGCGTCTGAATGAACAGCCAGAACGGAACGTTATGCCGCAATGCGGCTTGGCGGATCAACTGCAAGTTGGCGAAATAATCCTTCGTAATCGTCAGCTCGCGTCCCTGGCGCGGAGTCAGAAACGGGTAATGGTCGTAAGACAGGATGTCCGGCCGAAACTGCTCCATATACAGCTCGACGTACCGCTCGTGATCGACGCCTCCCCGCTGCTCGTCGGAAGCGTAGGTCGGAAACAAATTCACATACGCCAATCCGTGCGGCACCGCTTCGGAGTACGCCGCTTTCAAAGCGGTCAGATGCTCGTACTGGGCGACAGACGGTTCATCAATGAACAAATTTCCTCCAAAGGCGGGATGGCCTGCAAATTCACCGGCGATTTCCCCGACTTTGTGCAGGTCGCCCCGGGACAAAGCGAACAGTCTCGTGTCATAAACGAGATACCGCAATCCGTTCGCCTGCGCAGCATCCAGCGCCTTGTGAATATATTCGGTCCCTGCGCCGTATTCGGCCAGGCCGATCACGAACGTAAACCCGGCTTCCTTAATCTCGCGATACCGCTCTTCCGATATATGCTGCGGCGGGGGCGACACCCATAGTCCGATCGGGATTCCGGCCCCCTGCGTCCAAGTCGAATGGTGTGACGGATTCGTCGGATTCGTCGATTTCATCGATTGGCACCTCCCTATGCGCCAGAACGGTTGGGTCCTGGTTAGCGTGATGGGGGCGCCGCAGGTGCAGCGCCCGGCAATGAATCGGCTTTACATCGCGCCGGTTGAAGAAGCCCGGCGTTTGAACGTCGCGCAAGCAGACTGGATTGGATAGATAGCGGGCCCTTCCTTTACCAAGGGTCGAGTCCGACCAGCTTGCGTCCGAGCTCGGTCAACCGGGCGGGGCCGTCGCTGTTTTTCAGCTCCCACTCGCGTTCATCTGCCGGGAACATGGACGGACCTTTGCGATTTTGCCAGCCTTCGACCACTTCCGGACGCGTCACTCCCGGCTTGGCGGGAACCATAGTGATGTATTGGGCAAATCTGGGCTGATCCGTATAATTTTGCCCGTTGCCGTGCGCCAGCAGGAAGTCCCAGATGAGCAGATCGCCGGCCTCGCCGGGAATCGGAACGATCTCATGCCCCTTAACGTCGGGGATCGTCGGATGGCGGTCCTCCGGCTGCGTCTGAAGCCACTGCTCGAAGTCGCGGTAAATGCTCGGCACGCACTGGAATCCGCCCTGATCCGCCGACGTGTCGGCCAAGTACAGCACGCCCTGCACCGGACGCGGCCGGGGAAGCGGGAAAGTCAGATTCGACGTATTCGTATCCCAATGAATAAAGCCGGTATTAAACTGCGTAAAATCGTCGCGCCGCGGCGGCTTCATATTAACCCGGTCAATGCTCACCCACAGCTCCTTCACCTGCATCAGCTCGGCAAACGCCTGATACAGCCGCGGATGCTGACGGTTATCCCACATCGTCTGGTGCTGATACAGCGGAATCATACCCGCGCTCTGGTGTTTCCACAGCGAATCCATCCCGGCGGCAGGCCGGTACCAGCTCTCGGGATCGTCCGGCTGCTGGCCGGTAAATTCCCAGATTGTTTCGATGAGCCGCTCGCAGTTTTCCTTCGGCACTGCATTTTTCACAAGCAAATATCCGTTCGTATGAAAAAAGTCGCGCATCTCCTCAGTTACGACAGCTTCCATCTCTCCACACCCCTTACCGGAATTTGAGAGCCGCGTGTATCGTCCCTTCCTCCGCCGCTCCTTGCCTCACCATGGGTCAACATGCTTATGGTTATGCCTTTGGCCTTATGACCGCCCATTCGTTGAACTTGTGCCGATAATTCCCTTGCCGCCCGTCCGCTTGCGATGTTCCGACCGCTTCATCCGTATAGCCGCCCTGAAGCGGGTTCGGGTTATCTTGCTGCCTCCGTCTCGTGTTCTTGCTGCGAGTGTACGGGAGCCGGCTCGCTTTGCTCAGGCGCCGTTTCGACCGGTTTCGGCGATTCGTCGATGAGCTTGAAGTACCGCGCCAACCAGTACGGGTGCAAATAAACGGTTCCGTCCTCCAGCAAATGTCCGTCGCCTGCGTCGCAAATATAAGGCGTTTTGTCCCAGCGGTGCATCGGACGTTCCTCGTAGGGCAGCGGCTCGCTCAGCAGCTTGTAGCCGTGGCGCTGCAGCTCCGGATGGAACCGGATATCGGCCCGGTGGCTGTTGACGACCTTCCAGTGGATCATGTCGAGCGGCATCTCCGCCAGCGTCTGCACCGCGTTTTCGATATCGCACGCTTTCCCGGTCAACCCGCCGTACACCGAGTTCCAGAACGGGGACCGTTCCCGCCGCTCGAACTGCCAATGGTGCTCCAGACTCATCATATACAAAGCCCGCAGATCCGGATCGGTCTCGTACAGGAGCAGCGGAACGTACGCATGGAAGCCGAGATTGTCGTCGATGCTGCTCGCTTCGCCGAGGTAGGTCCGTTTTTGCTCCAGCGTGTTCATGCCGTAGTGATAACGGGTAACCAATTCGCGGTAAGTCCGCTCGTACTTTTCGTCGCCCGTTACATGCGAAGCCGTCTTCAAAAACGAAAGCAGCTGCAGCGAGTTGATTCCGCGCTGGTCGAGCCATTTCGCGTCGCGGTTCAATTTCTCCGGCGTCCATACCGCCCAGGTTGTCGGCAAGCCGTCCACATCGGTCAGGCAGTAGTCGTGCTCGAGCACGTGATCCATAATCGCCCGGACGCTTTCCCGGATCAGCCGCTTATCGTCTTCGTCCGCAACCAGATCGTAATAGATCGAATACGCGTAAAAATGTCCGGTAAGCTCGTCGCTCGACGTGTCTCCTTTCCATTCCCATTCGCCGTCCGGCGACAAGCGCCATTCGGGATTTTCCCGGTGCTTGCCAAACTGCGCTTCTGTCCGGTGGCAGATCGAGCGGGCAAAAAATCCCGGCCTGCCGGTAACCGCCAGCAGCCGCATCACCGCATGCATGGAGCGCTTCGCCTTCGCCTTTGCATGCTCGTCGCCGGTTACGGCGTAACGGTAGCTTTGGGCCGCTACATAATCGGACGTCCACAACCCGTCGTTGTCGGAGATCCGGACGCTGCCGCTTTCGATATTACCTTCCTCCTTCAAGCCGCGCCGGGTGACATAGTCGTAACGGGTCTCGTACCGCTCGACCATCCGATCGATATGGTCCGCCTTCTCTTCGAGCGTCATCCAGCGCGCTGCGATACGTCCGACGCCGCCGGCCGTGGCGAACCAGGCCGTCCCGTCCGGCTCTAGAGCGATGGCGCGGACCTCGTCGTGAGGCAGCCATCGTTTGGAGGCGAAATAGCGCATCTGCCCGTCTAGCAGCCGGATCGCTCCGCGCGACGTGCCGAACCATCGCGCCCCGTCCCCGCCCCGGACGATGACGCGCACGTCTTCATAGGCGAGACCTTTGGAACCGTCCAGCTTGTAAAACAAATCAGTATTGTCGTGGATGCATATGCCTTTATCGGAGGCGATCCACAGATGGCCCCACTTGTCGGCGGACAGGCCGCGCAGGTCGTCGGTGTCGATGCCGCCGTCTCTGGCCTCCATCTTAAACCAGTGCGGCCGCTTGCCGGAAAGGGCGAACAGCCCCGAATCGGTCGACGCGTAAACGTTGCCCTGACCGAAGACGGCAATGTCCCGCACCTGCGCACGGCCGAACGCCGCTATCCGCTCCCAGCCTTTCGCCCCGGAGCGGTACAGCGCTTCAGGCGTCGCCGCCCAATAGGCGCCGTCGTCGTCCTGCGTCATCGCGACTACCCGGCCATCCGGTCCGTCCTGGCTCCACTTCCCTCGCCGAAGGCGATACAGCGCGTCTCCGGCCGACACCCATAAGCTGCCTTCGGGGTCTGCAAACAGCATCGAGACCGCTTCTCCCGCCGGAGGGCCATTGTCGCGGCCGCCGTCGACCGCCTCCCAACCGTCGCCGCTTAGTCTGGCGAGACCGGCAGACGTCCCGGCCCATACGGTACCGTCTGCCAGCGCTACGGCATTCGTTTCATCCGAAGGCAGCCCTTGCCGGGTCGTATACAACGTTCGCTCCAATTGGGGATAGCGGCCCAGCAAAAGAGTCGCCCTAGCCTGATTATTCATCTTACGCCTCCTCCGGGAATGAATATGTAAACTAATGATCGCAACAGCAGTCCGATTCCTCTAATGCTGAAGCGTGTCGAATCAATTTCCAGGTAACATTCGGTAGTAATCGTACCGCAACGGGGTCGGATTCGGGTTCGGATTCGGATTCGCACGCGAACGATTCTCGCCGTCCTTGGCGCAAACTTGGCGTACTTCCGGCACCATTCACCCAAACTAGCGTACTTCCAGCATCATTCGCCTTAATAGGGGACGTTTGAGACTCTTATTACTCCCAAATCCGCGTTCGTGGCCGAAATAAGATGTGCTAGAAGCTCTTATTCCATGGACGCCCTGCTCAGCCGCCCCCTGCCTTAGCGCTCACTTGGAGAAAAGCGGTTGGAAATCGCCGATGTACCTCAGATCGAGCCCCTGTTCGCCGAAGTGCAGCCAATACATCGTCCCGTTGCTTTGTAGGAAACGGACGTCGCTGCGATGGTCGAGACCGAGCGCCGCGCACAACAACCGGCGGTTAAACCCGCTGTGCGAAAACATCGCCACCCGCTCGTCGCCCGGGAACTCCCGGCGAAGCCGCTCCAGGATGCGCAACGCCCGGTCGTGGCCCATCGCTTCGTCCTCATTGCCCGCGCAATACCATCCCTCGGGCTCCACCTCGTCTTCGAGATCAACTTCCGGGTACATCCGTTTCAGCTCCTGCTCGGAAGGTCCCCGGTACTCCCCTTTGGAACGCACTTCGAACGTCTCGATCCAGACGCGGATCGGCAGTCCGGTCGTCCTTGCCAGCGGCTGCGCCGTCTCAATCGCGCGCATCAGCGGGCTGGAGACGATATGCGTCAGACCGGCTCCTTCCATGCCTGCTCTTACTTTTTCGGCCTGACTGCGGCCGAGCTCGGTCAGTTCTCCGTCAGCCATATCGTAAGAAACGGTATTGCCGATCGACTGCCCGTGGCGAATCAGAAATAAATCCATAATGGCCTCCCCGTCTACTAAACTATTTTCGAATCTATCGTGCCGATCGACACCAAACCAATTAACCCACTTGAAAAAGAAAAAGGATAATCTCCTCGATTATTCAATAGGAAGTGCCCCGGATCGCGGTGGTGCGGAGTCATGATGCAGTTGCCGGGAGGATGATCAACAAAGTGCAGTGACCATTTAATTTACATTTAATTCACAATTAATTTACAATTGATTTCGCATTAATTTAACATACGTTGACTTTTCAAGATCCAAATCAATGTGCAATTCATGGTAGCAGGTCGTTATTCCAATTTAGTTATTGCAACCGCTGGTGCAGTTCATTTTGCGAAAGCAATTCAATCTGCGGTTCATTCCGCGAAACGATGATTCATTTTGCACATTTTGCGATTCATTGTGCAATACTTTGCGATTGATTCTTCTTTCGCAATCCGCTTTGCAATTCATTCTGCAATTCATTCTTCAATCCGCTTTGCAATTCTTTCTTGCAATTCATAATGCGATTCGATGCTACAACTCCTATGGCTAACCATGTTGTTACTCGACGATACAACTCGATAAGTCCTGCCGAGCTGCCCGGTCTCCCCATTCGCCCCCGGGAAGCCGCCCCCTAGAAAAAACACAACAATCCAGCACACACACTCGCCCTGAAATACTCCAACAATCACGATCCAGTGGCCAACAACCCTCCCCGGATCACCCGAAAAACCGCAGTCCCGCCTCCAGCTCGCCCGCGCAGAGCCGCGTCGCCTTCGTTGCCGCCAGCAGCGGGGAACGATCGTATTCGACGCTTTTCATCTCGATGCGGCCGTCCGTGATCGTCATGTAATGGGCGTCCTTGGACGGATCGTCCTTCCTCCGGTAAGACACGCTGCCCGGGTTCAGCCACAGCTCCCGGTCGCCGAGATAATGAACGGCTCTGCGGTGCGTATGACCGAAGATCAGCCGCCGGTGCTCCGCTTCCCGTACGTCCTCTTCCGCATGTGACTGCCAGTATTCGTTGAACTGGTACAAGCTTTCGATCGTCTCGTATTTGTAGTACAGATGCTGCATCCGGTAACCGAAACCGTCCATCCAGAAGGAGACCGATTCCGGAAGCCGCTCCAAAAACGTGATGTCGTCCTCGCCCAGCTTGCCGGCGTTATCGTGCTTCCATTTCCATTCCCCGGCCGGTGTATCCTTCAACTGATTCGGCTGGCGATACAGCGCGGCGACTTTGCGGTCGTGATTGCCTTGCACGCAGACAGCGTGATGCTCGCGCATCCAGGCGATCACTTCTCCCGGAAAAGGTCCGTAATCGACCAGATCACCGGCGCAATAGACGATATCGCTGTCGTTCTCCTTGCTCCATACGGCTTCAAGGGCATAAATATTGGCGTGTACGTCAGATAAGACGAGTGCCTTCAATCGTTCTCCCTCTCTTCCCCGCATCGGCCTCTTGCAGGCCGGTGCCGCACATCCTTCCACATATAGCCGGTCGGCCGACCGGGCGGCAACACATCCCGAGCGGCCGGTTCCCGGCTCCATTCCAGCTATTCCCCGCACGCTTCACACCTTGGAAGCCGCAGGGCCCTCCTGTGTAAATAAAGGCCGCGGTCCCCCGACATACCTGACGACGATCTCCGGCTCCTGCAAGCTCAGCCAGTAAATGCTGCCGTTGCTTTCCTCGAAGCGGACGGCGCTTTGATGATCGAGTCCGAGCGCGGCGCGCAGCAGAAACCGGTTGAACCCGCCGTGGGCGAACAAAGCGACCCGTTCGTCGCCGGGAAATTCGCGGCGCAGCCGCCCGAGCACGGCCAGCGCCCGCCGGTGGCCCAGCTCCGGCGTCTCGTCGCCGGCATACAACCAGCCGTCCGGCTCCATCTCGTCCTCGATAACGATCCCCGGATACGCACGCTCCAGCTCCTGCGCCGTTGGGCCGCGATACAGGCCGCGGTCGCGCACCTCGTAAGCGTCGATCCATACCCGGATCTGCAAGCCGCTGGACCGGGCCAGCGGCTGCGCCGTCTGCAGCGCACGTACGAGCGGACTGGAGACGATATGCGTCAGGTCCGCCCCCTTCATGCACTCCGCCACATACCCGGCCTGCCGCAAGCCCAGCTCCGTCAAGTCGCAGTCGGGCATATCCTCCTTGCACGTATTGCCGACGGATTGACCGTGCCGAATAAGAAACAGCTCCATTACACGTTCACCGCTTCCCCCGTCTCCGCCGAACGGTAGAGGGCCTCCAAAATTTGTTGGACGATGACGCCTTGGCGTGGGGTCGACAGCATCTCGCCCTTGCCTTCCAGCGCATCAATAAACGCTTCGAGCTGAAGCTGATGCGAATCGGGATCGGGCAGCTTCGGAGCCGTAATATCCACGACGGTGCCGAATTTGTTCTGAAAGACGGCCCCGGTCTTGAAATCGCAGCCCCCTTTCGTCCCGTGCAGCAGAACGGTGTTGTTCGTATGATTCGGCATATGCACGATAAAGCTTGACTCGATCAGGAGAGTCGCTCCGTTCTCGAAGCGGATCATCCCCATAGCCAAGTCCTCAACCGTGTAGTTCCGGTAATCCCACGGCGTGGGAACCGTCTCGAACGGTTTCGTGCCGAGCTCCCGGTACGTAGCCCCCATGACCTGCACCGGCTTTGGAAAGTTCATGTACCATAAAGCCAGATCGAGCATATGAACGCCGATATCGATCAACGGACCGCCGCCCTGCAGCTCTTTGTTGACGAACACGCCTCCGGGAATCCCGTTGCGGCGCATGGCCGTAACCCGCCCCGCATAGATGTCGCCGATCTCCCCGTTGTCGATAAAACGTTTGATATACTGCGCCCTACCCTTATACCGGTTGTTAAATCCGTAAGCGAGTATTTTGCCGGACGCTTCCGCGGCAAGCTCCATCTCGACCGCCTCCGCGGCGGTCATCGCCGGCGGCTTCTCGCACAGCACATGGCAGCCCGCGCGGAGCGCCGCGATGGCGGCCGGTGCATGGAACTTGTTCGGGGTGCAGACGCTGACCGCGTCGAGCTCGACCTGCGCGAACATGTCGTTGTAATCGGTAAACGTATGGGCGAATCCGTGCGCCTCGGCGTTATACTTTAGCGTCTGCTCGTTAACGTCTGCGATCGCGACGAGCTCAACCCGGTCGGCGTGTTTTTTGTAATTGGCGATATGCGCCGCCTGAGCGATGCCTCCGCCGCCGATAATGCCGATTTTCAATTTCCCCACAGCGGCTCTCTCCTCCTTTATCGGTTACTTGGTGCCGAGCGATTTCTGGATGTCCGCCTTCAGGCCGTTCAGTTGCCGTTCCATCGTTTCCTCAATTTGCGTCAAGATGGCGCGGGAATCCTGGTTTTTCTTAATGCCTTCCTCCAGCATTTCCGCCCAGATCTTGGAGGCGTCCGCATAGGCGGGAGTGCGCGGCGACATTTGCGACTTCTTGATCGCTTCGACTCCAAAAGCGGCCGCATTTTGTCCGCCGAACCCGGCAATCGAATTGTTTTTCACGGCCGGCAGTTCCCAAGACGGCATATACGGAGACAAGCGCAGCGACTTCACGTATTCCTCGGTCGCAACCTCGGACATAGCAGCAAACTTCGCGTATTCCCATGCCGCTTCCTTGTTTTTGCCTTGCGACGGAATGACGTAGACGTCGAAGCCCCAGCCCTTTGCCGAGCCGAGTGGCAACTGCGCGAGCCGCCAATTCCCGAAATTGTCCGCTTTGTTGCCGCCTTTTTCATAAAAGCTGCCCAGCGAGCCAAGCAGGTTGAAATACGTGATCAGCTTGCCGCTGTTGAGCGCTTGGTCCGTCTCCTCTTTCGAGGCGGTAAAGGCGAGATCGAGCTGTGCGGCACGCTTGGCGAAATCGATCGCTTTGACGTAGGTGTCCCCGTTGCGGAGATATTTCATCGAGCGATCGTAGAAGCTCGTATGCGGAGCGGCGATGTCCGTCACTTCGCTCAGCCGTCTGAACATGTAGTGACCTTTCTGTCTTAACTTCTTCGCCATGTCGAAGAAATTTTCCGGATCGGAGACGAACTTGCTCACCTCGTCAGGCTTGCTCGGGAAGCCGTTCTGCTCGAAAATGTCGTTCCGGTACAGCATGACATAAGGAGAATACGTGTACGGAAGGCCGATCAGCCGTTTCTCGTCCATCGATTTGGACAAGTTCCATGCCGCCGGCAGGAAGTCCTTCTCCAGTTCCTTGGCGTTGTACGGCGGTGCATACAAATCTTCCAGCCCGCTGGCCGTCCCGAACTTCCACAGATGGGCTTCCCACACGCGCGCCACATCGGGCGCTCCGTTGCCTGCGGCCAGCGCGACGACGACGGCGTCGACATGCTCCTTCGGAGCGCTGGATTCGATTTTCACATTGGGATGCAATTTCATGAACGCTTCAGAGACAGCCGGACTATCGCCCCAGACGACTAGCGTACCGGACAGCTCCTTTTTGGCGACAGCCGCCTTCGCCTCGTCCGCGGGCGTTTTCTCCGAACCTCCCGACCCTCCGCACGCGCTGACCGTTAATGAGACGAACAACAAGCTTGCGATCAGCTTCATTCGCTTAACTCCATGCATCGTTCTCGCTCCCTTTTACGAGTTTGGGATAAAACGATAACCAAGGTTCCCGCCGACACTGCGCTTACTTCGCAACAAATTTTTTCATCTCGGCAATTTCCGCCGCCAGCTTTTTCTCGATCGCTTCCTGGGCTTGCTGCATCAGAGCCCGGGAATCCATATTTTTCTTCAGTCCTTCGTCTACGATTTCATCCCAGATGTCCGTTGCGCTGTCATCCGCCTTGACCATCGCTTCATACTTCATGCCGTCCATAATCGAAGCGCCGAACGCCAGCGTGTTCTGACCGCCGAACGCCGGATCTTTCGTATCCTTGAACTCGGGCAAATTCCACGACGGACGGTATGGCGAGATTTGCGCCGTTTTCAGGTTTTCTTTCAAAGCTTCTTCGCCCATCGTAATAAACTTGATATATTCCCAAGCCGCTTCCTTGTTTTTGCTCTGAGAAGGGATCGAGTAGGTGCCGTATCCTTGCCCGTACACTTGGCCAAACGGAGTCGTCGTCACTTTCCATTTGCCGTAAGCTTCCGACTTCGAGCCGTCCTGGAACGTGGAGACGCGGTAGAGCCCTCCGAAGTAAGCGACGAGACGTCCGTTGTTGACCGCCTGATCCGTTTCCTCTTTCGTTCCGCTGAAGACGAGCTGCAGTTGGTTGGCGCGCTTGAGATAATCGAGCGATTTGACGTAAGACTCGGTATTGCGGATATATTCCATCTTGCTATTGAAGAACGTGTCGCCGACGGTAAACGTAGACATATTACCCAGGCTGCGGAAGAAATAATGGCCTTTGCTTCTCATTTTCATCGCCATGCTGAAAAACTGCTCCGGATCGGAAACATACTTTCCGACTTCCTTCGGATCGGAAGGGAAACCGTTCTGCTCGAATATATCAGCGCGATAAAACATGACGTAAGGCGTATACCGCCACGGAATGCCGAACAGCTTCTTGCCGTCAAGCGTCGTCGACATCTTCCAGGCGCCGTCGACGAAATCTTTTCTCAGATCAACGGCGTTGTAAGGAGCCGCGAGCAAATTTTCGAGACCGTCGACTGTACGGAATTTCCAGTAGTGGGCCTGCGACAATTCGACGACGTCCGGAGCGCCGCTGCCGGCGGCCAGAGCAACGATGGTAGCATCCTCATGCTTGCTCGGCGTATCGAGAATAAGCTTGACATTCGGATATTTTTTCTGAAACAGCTCATTCACGGTATCCCCGGCGGAAGATCCCCACACGAGCAGGTCCCCTTTAATATCCTTCGCGGCCTCCGGGTTATCCTTGCCAACGTTCCCGAGCTCCTCCTTGCCTCCACAGCCGCTTAATCCGATCGCAAGCAGTGCGATCGCCGAGAGCAAAACAAAACGCTTCATTTTTTTCGCTCCTTCACCGTATAGTTCCTAACAAATTCATTACCCCTGGCTTGCATGGCTAGACCCACGTTTGCTTCATGCTCAGACCCGCTTATGAATAATCTCTCCAACTGAACTGCGGCTTGTTCGCCGCTGCGCATCCCCCCTCTCGATACCGGTTATTCGCCGGCTATTCCGGTCCTCTCGACGCTTTCCACGAAATACCTCTGCGTGTACAGATACAAGATCAGGATCGGCAGTATCGTCATAAGCGCGCCCGCCATCATCTTCTCATGGTTCGTCGGCAGCTGCCCGATTCCGTCCTTCGCGTCGCCGCTCTCGGAGATCGCCTCTTTCTGCTGACCGAAGTTGGACTCCCGGAAGTTGCCCAGCATCTGATTCAGCGTGAACGTATTCGTCTTCTTCAAGTACAGATCGGGAAAATACGAATCGTTCCAGTGCCAGACGATCGAGAACAGGAACACGACGAGGATCGCCGGCTTCGCCATCGGCAGCATGATCGACAGGAACGTGCGGAATGCCCCCGCGCCGTCGATGCGCGCCGCTTCTTCCATCTGATGCGGCAAGCCGCGGAAAAACTGCATGAACACCATGACGAACAAGGCGCCGCGCAGTCCGTGCCCGAACAAGTTCGGAATGAGCAGCGGACTGTACGTATTAAGCCAATTCAGCCGGCTGAACAGCAGGTACAGCGGGACGACGATCGCTTGCGGCGGCACGAGAAAGGTGAACAGCAGCAGCACGATCAGCACCGTATAACCCGGGAACCGGTAACGCGCGAACCCGTAACCCGCGATCGAGCAGCCCACCAGATGGAGCAAGGCGCCGCCGACGGACAAGATGATGCTGTTGATGAAATGCTCCATAAACCCCATGCCCCGGAAGGCGAAGGCGAAGTTCTCGAAGCTGATTCCTTTCGGAATCCACTGTACCGTACCGTCGGCCGCATCCCGCGCCGTCATCAGCGACTGGCTGATCATGAACAGCACCGGATACAGAAAGACGAACGATAAGCTGAGGATGATCACGTAGTGGAACACCCCGGTCGTGATGTCCGCAGTCCGGCGTGCTCCAGACGTCTGCCAGAGCGGCAAGGCGGATTGCGTCCAACCGGGCAATTTCTTTTTGTAGGCAAGAGTGACCTGCGCTTCCTTCATTGACGCTACCTCCTTTCCTGCGACAGTGCCGTAGTATTGCGGAACAGGAAAAACACGATGCCGATGATGACGAATATGCAGATGGAGTAGATCCAGCCGACGGCCGCGCCGTAAGCGAAGTTGAACTTATTGAAGATCAGTTCGTAAATAAACCGCATCATCTCGTTCGTCACCGAGGTGAACGAGTCGACGATCGAGAACAAGGTGCTGATGAACAGCATCGGCATGAGCATCGGGAACGTAATCTTCCAGAAGCTCTCCCACCCGGTCGCTCCGTCGCACTTCGCCGCTTCGTACAGCGTAGGCGATACGGTCTGCAGCCCGGCGAGCAGGATCAGGATCGGCACGCCCGCGCCCCACATGACGAGGGTGAGCGAATCCATCATCGTCAGCAGCGGGTTCAGCAGCTGCAGCGGGATGTATTCGGCCAGCGTCTCCTTAAGCCCGGCCTGCTGGAAGATCGGCAGCGTCGCCGCCCCCTGCTTCGTCAGCGTCGACAGCGTCTGGCCGGTAGCGATAATGACCGGCAGGAAGAAGACGCCCCGGAAGAAGACCCGCCCCTTCATCGGCCGATTGAGCAGCAGCGCGCTGAACATCGAGAAGATGAGGATCAGCGGCACGTGCACGATCATCTTCACCATCGTCGTCTGCAGCGTCGGCAGCAAGTCGACGTCGACCGTGAAGGCGTGGCGGTAATGCTTGAGGCCTACCGGAGTGGAAGCGAGCTTCCCTCCGGTCAGCTTCAAATCCTGAAACGAATAGATGATCGATTCGATGAGGGGCATCGCCATAAAGACGGCGAACCCGATCACCCATAACGATACGAAGGCGTATCCTTCAAACATCGTCCGCGTACGCAGCGACAGTCGCAGCTTTGTTTTCATCGTCCGCTCCCTCCCTGTACGACGGAAAACCCGCCGGGACTGACCGTAACACCGTTCACGGTCCGGGACAGCTGCCCGTAGTTGACGACGATGGTTACCCCGTTGCTGTAAGTCGTCCGGTATACGTCCTGCATGACGCGCTCATGCCCTGTAATCGTCGCGTCCACGACTTTATTTAGCGCTTCCGCCGCCTTGCGGTATTCTTCGGCCGCAGGTTCGAGCCAAGTGTCCGCTTCCGAGCTGAACAAGCCGTCCATCGGCGTCCGTTTCAGCTTGGAGGAGTTTTCATGCGTCAGCTGATATTTCGGCACGGCTCCGTATTCGACCATACGCAGAAACGACTTCTTCGGATCTTCGCGCAGGTTTCCGGCTTCCGAGGAATACGGGATCAGGCCGTGCAGCGCAATCTGATAAAACGGTACGGTGGCGTCCTCGTACGTGTAATGGCTCGAATCGGCCGGAGCTCCATCGATCCGGTCGGCGAACCCGAACGTATACGCGTTGCCTCCGGTTACCGCTACGCTGCCGAGCTGCTTCCGGGTCAGCTCCATCGCTTCCTGCCACAGCGCAATCGTCTGCTTGCGGTACAGCGGCGAAGATACCCGCAGATCGCTGTACAGCTTCTCGCCCATATAGTTCAGCCGCAGTCCGCTGACGTCCAGCTCGGCATACCGGGCAAGCTCCGGCTTCAAGTAGTCGTTCACGGCTACGCCCGGATTGAGCATATGGTACGAAGTTCCCCGCTTCACCTGCAGGGTGGCCGGATGCGGATCATAAAACGTCAGCACTTCCCGCTTCATCCCGTAGATCGCGTCCTGCGACGCCCGGTAGTCGCCTTTGGGGGCGAACGGCTTCACGTAGTTCGCATCCAGGTACACCGGAATTTGTTTGGATTTGGCGTATTCGATCAGACTCGTAAGTCCGGCGTCGCCGCCAAGCTTGCCGGCTACCGGGAAATGCTGCGGCTGCTTGCCGTACACGCCCCCGTCGGACCAGCCCTCCAGCACCAGCTCCAGCCGGTTCACGCCTTGGGCGGCGAAACGGTCGATCGTTTCCTTGGCCTGCGCAAACGTCGTCATCCCGATATAGGTGCTGCCGATAATCTCGTCGCGGACGACGCCCCCGACCAGATGAAGCCGCAGCGGAAGCTGCTCCTGACGGACCGGCTTCACGCCCCGGTCTTTCATCAAGTGGTCGCGGTACGCTTGCGCCATGCCCACGTATCCGCTCTTGTCTCCTTCGAGCAGCACGTAGCGGACTTTGCGCTCGCCTTCCAGCATCGCGCCTTGGAAGAACGGAACTTCGCCGGAATCCCCGATGAAAATGCTGTCGCTGCTCCGGTACGTGAATTCGACCGACGAGCGGTAGATGTCTACGTTCTGGTAGCCGGAAGGAGCGGCGATAATATTCGCGTCGTGTTCGCCTTCCGTAACGATGCCGACGAAGCCCTGGTCGCCGCGCTTGATGCCGAAGACGGGCAGCGCCACCCGTTCCTGCGGATCGGAGTAGATGTCTTCCTTCGGATTTTTCGTGACGACGCTTTTCGTCTGGCTGTCGAACGCCTCGTCGCCGCCGTAAATCGATTGGTAAAACTGATCGTAGTATTCCAGATGCTCTTTCTTGAACTCCATCAGCGCGCCGGCTCCGTCCGGATAAAACACGAAACCGTTCTCGCTCGGATGTCCCGAACCGAAGTAAGGCAGCGGTTCGACACTGACCACTTTACACTTGTTCTCCTCGACGATTGAATCGAACGGGACGTTCACTTCGAAGCCGTCCGGAGTCAGCTTGTATTCCATGGCAAAGCTGATGCCAAGCGAGATCAGCTTGTAGTTCACCCGGACCCCGCCGTCGATCAGCGCCGGAGTAAGCGTCCCGGCTTCCTTGTACGGGTAGGTCGGGGAAGCCGACGTTCCTTGCGTGTAGCGGAGCGTCACCGGATTTTCCACGATCGGCTTCTGATGGCTCGCGATTCCTTCCTGATTTTCCGGGTATGTGTACCAGCGCTTGCCGGTCGCCGGGGATTCGAGGTAAACCATCCCCTTGCTCTCGTCGTAGTACATCGCCAGACTCCCGTTGCTCGCCACTTTTTTGACTTCCTTACTGGAGCGGCCGTCCAGACCGACCATTTGAATCGGTCCTTCGTCGTTCGTATTCGTACAACTGTTCAAAAACGTCTCTTTTTCCGTTTTCACTCCCGCGTCGCGCGCTGCCTTGGCTCTTTTGGCTTCCTGCGTCAATTTATAGTCGTAGGAGAGAGCGGCTCCGAGCAGTGTGCCGATCAGGATCGTATGAAAGCAGATCCGCGCAATTCGTTTTAACATACCCTCCCCCTCCTCTACACCCTCAGATTCAGCTCTTTTACGATGCCGAACACGAAATTGAACGCCTGATTGACGAGCCCGTAAATCATGATGAAGACGAACCAGATGATCAGCATGCCGACGATGGTCAGAAGCAGAATAAAGATCAGCTTATACAGCGTAAAATCATGGATGATCTTCACCTTCATAATGAGCAGAAAAGCGACCCATACGAACAGGAATCCGGTCAGAAAGACGTAAACGGGCATCTCCTGAAGCGTCATCACGTTCGTCAGCAGCGAGATCGGGATGATCAGCAGGGCGTATGGCGCCAGGGCGTAAGCGCTGCCGACCAGAATCTCCTTGAACCGCCCTTCTCCGTCCTGAATCGTGCTGACCCCCCAGTTGGAGACGGACCATGTCAACCACAGCACAATAATCGAGACGGCTTCGGTCACGAACGAGATCTCGAATGCCTCGCGCTGCTGGTACAAAATGCTGGACAACAGCAGGGAGATCATCCGGAAGGCGATCACCAGGGCGATCATCAGGATGCCGTCGCGGATTCGCGCCCGTCCCGGTTCCTGCAAATCGTTGTAGAAATCGATCGGGTGCGCGAGCACTTGTTTGGTCATATTCAAAAAGCTCATGGCGCGCCTCCTTCCGTCCGCCGGACCGCATAAAACTGTTTATTCAACCGCAGCTTCCGGCGGCGGCGCCAGCCGAGGAACATCCGGAAGACGATGGCGAACAGGATCACTCCGGCGACAAACCATACAAAGTGTTCGCGCATATAGTTTTTGCGGTGCTCCAGGTAAGCGAGCGAATATTCCCTGTAAGAGCGCGCGGTTTTGAAGTATTCCATCGCTTCCTTGTACTGTTCCTGCTTGTATAGCGCCTTGCCGATCGCCAAATACGCCAAGTTGTAGTTGCTGTTGCGCTTCAGCACATCCATCCACGGTTCCTTCGATTGCTCGTACAGACCGTCCGAGTACAAGACCGACGCCCGGTGAACGAGATCGCCGAATTCGGTCGTGCGGAAACGGTCGATCCGGTTTCGCGTCTCGTCGGCGATATAGATGACGCCCTTGGAATTGACGGCGATGCTGGAAGGCGTAATCATCAGTCCGTCCTGCGATCCGATCCCGCCGAACACGAAGAGCAGATTGCCCAGGCTGTCGTACTGGAACGCTTTGCCGGTCATCTGGTCGAGCACCGTAATGAATCCTTGATTGTCGACCGTTACGCTGACGAACACGTGCTTGCGCTCCTGCTGCTTGCCTTTGCTGTCCGTGATGACGCGGAAGCGGGTGTCGCCATAGCGGCCCAGGGCCGATTCCTGGGCGTTCAGCGTATCGACGCCCACGGCGCTCAGCCGTTTCGTCTGCAGCGTATCGATGCCGAGCGTTGTCGTATAGATGAAGCCGTCCCGGTCTTGAAACAGGTTGGAGAACTCGGGCGGCTTCTCCGTAGCCATTTGCGCTTTTTGCTCTTTCGTCGCAATCAGTCTCGTAATGATTCGCGTCACGCTGAAGGGCACGTGGTTCGCTCCGAAGAAACCGGCGAACTCCCCGTTCGGGTCGAGCTGCATCAGCCCCTGATACAAACCGTCGACGACGACGAACATATAGCCGCGCTTATCGACGACGAGCTTGGAGGGGACGAACTGGAATTTGTCCCCGAGCAGCGGGTTTTTCGGATCGCGGTAATCCCGCACGAACTTGCCTGCGGGATCGAAGACGGCGATCCGGCTGTTTTTCGTATCCGCTACATAAACGGTTCCGTCATCGGTGACGAATACCCCTTTCGGACTGTTCAGCTTTCCTTCCCCTTCGTCCGTCCCGAACACCCGGAGCAGACGGTTGTCGCCGGACAGATGGACGACACGGTTGTTGCCCGAGTCGACGACGTACAAGGAGTCGTCCGCCGCGACGAATAAATGCTGCGGCGCCTTGAACGGACCGGACTGCCCGTCGTATCCGTCGATGGAATCCAAATATACGTATCCGTTCAAGGATGGGACCGGATTGTCTTTATGGTCGTACACGTACCCGCTGTAAGGAGTCACGGCGTAAGCTGACGGCGCAGCCAGGACGGAGAGCAAAACTGCAGCGAGTATGAGCGCGACGGTTCGGCTCATCTTCAAAGTGATCCCTCCTATGCTTTGATCCCGGAATGAGCCATCGTCTCCATCACTCTTCGTTGGGTGACGATAAACATGACCAGCGTCGGGATGATCATGAGCAAACTTGCGGCCGCCAGCGCGCCTACCCTGGCTACCGATCCCGCCCCTCCGCTGATCGTTCCGATCGCGTAGGGCAAGGTTTTCATCTGATCCGTCGTCGTGTACAGCATCGCCGGACCGGCGTTGTTCCAGGCGCCGATAAAGGTCAGCAGCGTCATCGTCGCCACCGCCGGCATCAGCATCGGCATGACGACATAGATGAACGTCCGCCATTCTCCCGCGCCGTCCATCCGGGCCGCTTCGAGCAGCGCGTCGGGGACGGAATCGAGATACTGCTTCATCAGGAACAGTCCCATCGGCGCGGCCAGCCCGGGCAGGATGAGCGCGAAGTACGTATCCATCGTGCCGCTCCGCGACATGATGATATACTGCGGAATTTGCGTCACCTGCGGGGCGAACATCAGCGCCAGCACGATCAGCTTGAACAGCGGCTCGCGAAACGGCATCGTCTTATGCTTGCTGAGCGGATAAGCCGCCATCGCGCTGATGAATACGCCGGCAGCCACGATGGCAATCGCGACGAACAAGCTGTTGAAGACGTAACGCGAGAACGGAACGACAGAAGCTTCCGTGGCCGCGAACAAGTCGAAAAAATTGCGCATTGTCGGATTCATGACGAAAAATCGCGGCGGAAACAAAAACAGTTCGGACAGCGGCTTAAACGCCGTTGTAATCAAGTAAACGAGCGGCATCACCATCAGCAGGGCGAACACGGTCATGACGGAGTACAGGATCATCCCGCTCCAATCGAACCGCCCCCCCTTGATCAGCGCAGCGCGGCTGGACATCCGATCAATCCCTTTCCCCGAGTATATTAAAGATGAATCGGTTCAGGCCGACCATCATCATGAACAGCACGACGGCAATTGCCGAGGCGTATCCCATATCGAACCGTACGAACGCGTAGTCGTCGAGATGGTTCAAAATCATATGCCCCGCGTACAACGTACTCGGAGAGCCGGCCAGCTGGGCGCTGATCTCGGACACCTGCAGCGCGTTGACGACCGTGATGACCGCTCCGAACAGCAGCATCGGCTTCATCGAAGGGAGCGTGATGTACCACAGCTCCTGCCAGCGGTACCGCACACCGTCGATCACTCCCGCTTCGTACAGATCGCGCGGCACGTTGGCGAGTCCGGCGAGGAATGCGAGGAACCCTGTCCCCATGCTCATCCACAGAGATACGAGGATGATGACCGGCAATATCGTCTGAACGTCCTGCAGCCAGATGAACGGTTCGGTGAGGACCCCGAGCTTGATCAGCCAATAGTTGATCAGCCCGTACCGGTCGCCGGAAAACAAGTACAGCCAGACGACGGACATCGCGATCGAGCTTGTAATTGCCGGCGTATAAAAGCACAGCGTATACAAAAACCGGTATTTCTGCGGAATCTGACTGATCAGCCACGCCAGAATGAAGGACATGAAGTACCCGATCGGCCCTGTAAATACGGCGAACATCAGCGTATTGGCGATGGCCTTCAGGAAGATGTCGTCGTCAAGGAACAGATTGCGGTAATTGGTCAATCCGATCCAGCGGGGCGGCTCCAAAATGTTATAGTAGGTCATGCTGAGGAAAACCGCGGTGAATACCGGTACGACCGTAAAGATGAAGAACAGGATAAAAAACGGCGACAGAAACAGAAAGGAGGTGCGGTGGCGGATGATGCGCGTCCACAGGCTCGGGTTTGCGCCCGCTGCGGCCTTCGTCTTTTTCGTCTTCTCTATCGCCGGGCGAGTTATGGCTTCGCTCATCGGCTCCCCACCTCCTTATCGGTTCGCATGCCGACCGTCTCCCGGTCGAGCCCGAATTCTTCACGTTTTTTCTTCAGCTCGCGATTGACTTCCTTCACGCCGTCCTCCATCGCTTCGCGGACGTTTTTCCCTTTGAGCACGATCTCGTTCCAGATGTTGTTGACATACCGGGTAGTCAAGTAGTCGCCGGGCACGATTTCTCTTTCCCGGAACCATTCCCATTGCTCGAGAATCGCTTCGATATCTTTTTGCGGCCAAGGCAAGTTCATCAACGCCTCGACGTTGGCCGTATTCCAGCGGGCTTCGACGCCCATCAGCGCTTCCAGTTCGGTTCCGAACCGCTCTTGCACCGGCGCGCTGACCCACCATTTCAGAAACTCCCATGCTTCCTGAGACTTTTTCGTGTTTTTGAAAATAATTCCCGTCTGCGAGGCGCCGCCCACCGACCGGTCGATCTTGCCGTCCGGACGCTTAATTCCCGGCATCGGCAGCATCTCCCACCAGCCCGTCAGTTCCGGAGCCGCGGTCATCAGCTGCACGTATGTCGAGTAGTCGGCTACGCCGATCGGCATCTCCCCGGAGCGGAACCGGTTGTAGAAGCTTGCTTCCTTGCTGATCTTGTAGTTCGTATACAACCCCGTCCACATCTTCATCGCCGCCAGCGCCTCGGCCGAGTCCAGCGCGGACGACTTCCCGCCTTCGCGGTAGAAGTCCCCTCCTTGCTGGAACAGGAACGGAGCGAATTCGCTTATCGCACCGGCCGTGCTGTGGGAGTAGAAGAAGTCCATCCCGTGGCGCTGCAGCGTCGGGATGATGTCCATCACTTCCTGCCACGTTTGCGGAATTTTCGTAATGCCGAGCTCTTGCAGAATATCTTTACGGTAAAACATCATCGAGAAGTTCTGGTTTTCCGGCAGAGCGTAGTTGCCGCCCTGGAACCGGTATGGGATGAGCGCCCCCGGGCGGAAGCGGTTCGCCACTTCCTGATAGTCAGGGTAATCGCTTAAGTTCTTCAAGCCGTCCCGCAGCGCGAAATCGATCGGGATGACCGGCTCGACCCCAAGAGCGACGTCAGGCGCCTTCCCGGAAGTAACCGCGAGCATCAGCAGGTTCATCGCGCCGGCCGGGATGACGTTGATATCGACGTTAATGCCGGTAGCGGTCGTAAAATCTTCGTCGGCCATCTGCTTAATAATTTGCGCCCAGTCGCGGCCGCGGGCGACCCATACTTTCAGCGGCTCTCCCTCGTCTTCCTCGCCGGTGATCCCGATACTCCGGTAATCTTTGGTGAACGAGGTGAAGAAGTCGTACATGCCGACACCCAGCTTCGTCGCGAGGCCTGCCGTCGCTTTCGGCCAAGGCTGGTCCGGCGATTTCACGATCAGGTAGTCGAGCTGAAGCCTTTGCTTGTTCATCGACGTAATCCAGCCGCTCAGCTGCGACTGCGTATCGGACAACTTGTCGGACCGGCCCGCGATGCTGTCGGTATTCGCCGCCAGATCGACGAACAGGTCGCGGGCGGTGGCGATCGAGGCGAGCTCCGGACTGCCTTTCTCGGTTCCCATCTCGTACATGCTCTCAATCGCCTTCTGCAGATCAAGCGCCATCAGATGAAGCCGCGGCACCAGGTTCGGAATATTCCGTTCGAGCTCCCATTCCCGGTTCGGATCGGGATTCGTTCCGATGACCATGATGATTTCCCGGCTCAAGTAAGACAGCCGCTGCGAGACGTCCTGAATCCGCTCGAACACTTGACCGAGCTGGCCGACCTGCACTTCCATGCGGAGATTGTGCTTGCCCTTCTCCAAGTAATACAGATAAGGAGTGTCGCCCCCGCCCAATCCGCTCACCTGCCACCGCTGGGAATACGGGAAGTCGACGGCGTTCATTTCCTTGAAGGGGACTACCCCGTCAATCGTTACGGTCCGCTGAACCGGAATTTCATTCAGCCAGGAAGCGAGAAACCGTGAGCCAATCTGATACAGGCCCGATTCGGGCACTTCGATCTCCCATTCGATCCACTGTCCGCCGTCACGCCAGGAGCTTCCCCCGATCGTATTCAGCAGCGTGGCGCTCCGGTTGAACGGCTCGGTCGCCGGCTCGCGGTTGTCTTTGCGGCGCAGCGTCGGATCGGACTTCAGCTTGGCGTCTTCCGCCTGCACTTTGATCAGGCTGTTGCTGATTTCCTTGTAGCTCCGCTGTTTGTAAGTTTCCAGCACCTCCGCATAGGTCGGGATAACAACCGGCGAAAATACGCGAAGCTCGCCGATCGCAGCCGACTCGCGGGTATGCTCGATCCGGATGTTGTGCTTGCCCTTGGTCAGGTAATAGCGGAACGGTTCCTCCGCCCGCGCTTCCGGATCGCGGAATTCCCGGTACTGCCAGCCGAACACTTCCTCTTGCTTCGGATTGAACTCGTTGCCCATCTCGTCGAACCGGGTCGGAGCCGCTTCCTTCCACATCCGCTGGAACACGATCCGCTTCGACTGGAAGAACGGATATTCGCCGTCGATCCGGACGCTGCGCTGGACGGACGCTCCTTTTTCCTTCATCGCGTAATACAGAATGCCCATCTGATAAAATCCGGACTCAGGGATATCCACCTCGTACTCCACCCAGCCGCCTTCCGCGGTCAGAGCGGCCACGTCTCCTCTGCGTCCTTCCGGATCGCGCTGCCGGGAAGCCCCGGAGCCGCTGATCGCGGTATAATCGGCCCCCTTCACGACGATCTGGTGGCCTTTCGTATCCTTCGCTCCATCATCGCCGGCTTTCTGGTAATAAGCCAGATACGAAGGCTCCAGCCTGGAGCCGATATCGCCCTCGGCGAGAATCGAGCGCTGGTCCACATCACCGTATTCCGGCACGCCGGCCATCGCCGTATCGCTAAATCCCCGGGATTGGTACCACCAGACGAACGCTGCGATGAGCAGGGCGGCCGCCAACAGGGTTACCAAGTTTTTGCGAAGCACCTTGAACATGACACTCCCCCCAACAAGCAAACTCGGGATATTTCTTCCTTCTTGAAAACTTAATTCCTGATCCTAGATGTACCGCGGCCCATTTTCTTACTCGTTAAAGAATGTATACCTTCGTTTAGCGATATCGGCGAAGATCGACATTCTTTATCCGGAGCAAGCCGCTTGCCACAGGCGCATGTGCGCTGCCCGCAAGCTTAGCCCTCAAACTTTTCTTAATGATTAAATTATAGTGCGAGAATGGCTGGAATGCATGTTAATCCCTTGTAAATTTTAGCCTCGGCTTACGTTTCCTTCATCATCCGCTCCGCCGCTCTCAGCCAAACCGCCATTCCCCGTTTGGCCGATTCGTTGGCGCTTTTCCCTTTCCGTGTAAGCGGATCCATCGGAACGCCCCGCAAGGAAGCCAAATATTTGGCCGTCGCCGGATACCCTTTGCCGAGCACGCCGTCGAGGAAGACGAGCAGCTCGTGCAGCCGGTCGACCGCTTCCGCATCCCCGGCCTGTTCCGCCCGCCAGTAAGCGAGCAGCACGTCGGCCGCCGCCGCCGAGGTCGTAGCCATAATTCCCCGTGCACCCCCGCGCACCGCATCCGTCAGATAGGACATATTCGCCTGGAACACGATCCCCCCGGTAGCGCTTTCAATTTTCGCTCGAATGCCTTCGGGTGTGCATGTCGTATCCTTAATGCCCGCAACTCCGTGCTGCGACACGAGGCGCCCGTACACCGCCGCCTCCACTAACCGCGGGGAAGCTAGCGGACATTCGTACAAAAAGACCGGCAGCGGCGACTGCTCCGCCAACCGGGCGAAATAATTCTCGAGCCTGCTCTGGTCTTCCCCCATCGAGCCCGGCGGAATCAGCACGATGCCGGAGACCCCGGTCTCGGCCATGCGCTGCAGCTCCTCCGCATGTTCGTCCGGGTCCGGCTGCACGTTGCCGGTCGCTACCACCGGCGTGCGCCCCGCTCTCGCGGCGGCGCGGCGGGCCAGCTCCAGACGTTCCTGCAGCGTCAGGCATTCCATCTCGCTGCTGCCGCAGACGGCGAACAGCGCATGAGGCTCATGGGACAGCTGCCAATCCACGTAGCGGTCGTACAGACTCCAATCGATCTCTTTGCTCGGCGCAAAAGGGGTGAGCAGCAGCGCATGCACGCCTTCGAACCGTTCCCGTTGCTTCCCGTTTGCCGATGCTTGTATGGACATAACTCCATCTCCTTCTGCTATTGAAGCCGGAACCTTTTATTGCGATTGGTACGTTTTGAGGAGCTTGGCGGTTTCGTCGAACCGGTTCAATATTTCTTGCGGCGTTGCCGATCCAGCGCGACCCAGCTTCCGGACGGACACCGCCGCGGCGAGATGCGCGAACGCCGCCGCTTCCGGTCCGGCGCAGCCGGCGCCAAGCGCGGACAGGAACGCGGCCGTAAACGAGTCGCCTGCACCGACGATATCGATCGGCGGCGCAACGGCAGCGGTCGGGATATGCGTCACGTGGCCGCTCTCGAACCAGAGCGCCCCCTTCTCCCCCATCGTCACGCAGCACGGAGCTTCCACACTTCTGGCGAGCCGCATGCCGGCTTTCATAATCTCGTGCTCCGAGGACGGATGGAATTTCAGGCTGCCGTAACACCAGCGCAGCGCTTCCAGCTCATTGGGCTTCACGATCACTCCCCGGTACTTGCCGATATTCTCCCGGCTGTCGATGACGACCGTCTTGCCTTTGCCCGCCCAGTACCGGAGCCGGTCGCGCAGTGCCGTGCCGATCGCTCCGCTCTTGAGCTGATCGGTTGCGCCGATGATATCGACCTTGGCGGCCATCCGGTCCAGCTCCGCCACGAGCCTCCGCTGCATCACCTCGTAAGGGGCGTCCATGTTGATGAAATCGATGCGCGGCGCTTCCTGCTGCGCATCCTGCAGGCCGTGCAGGATCGTCTTGCAGTAAGCCGGGGTAACCCGGTTCGGATCGGCCAGCATATACGAATCGTCGATCCCGCGGTTGCGGAACGCTTCCTTGAGCAGCGCCCCTCGCCAGTCGTCGCCGACGATGGAGCAGAAGCTTACTTCGGCGCAGCCCAGCTCGCGGAAATTAGCCGCCACGTTGCCGGCGGCGCCGGGCGCGAACTGCTCCCGGATCACCGGCAAGTTATGATGCGGCGTCTCGCGCGACAGCTCGCTGACCGTCATGTCGGCATGCCAGTACATATCGAGACATCCGTCTCCCACTACCCCCGCTTTTAACGTAGAGATGCGGTCCAAAATCTCGATAACCCGCCCGCGGGTCAATCCGCTATATTGTGGAACGGAAGATAAACTCAATAATTCCTCTTCCATCGAATGATTGTCTCCCTTCCCACCTTCGTCTTGGACGCATCCGGCGGTCGTTCTTCCCGTGCAAGTTCAGAGCTTAGCCTATGGGATGAAAAGATGTCGGCCAGCGGCCGGCTCTCCTCTTCAAGCCTCATCTTTCGCTCTGAATTTGAACTAGTGTGCGCTCAGCGCCAGCCGGAACGTCTTCAGCTCGAACGGTTTGAAATAAGCGTTAAAGTGATGCTCGCCATGCTCTACCGCAACCGGCTCCAGCTCCGACAGATTGACTTCCTCGGCTTTGCTCAAGCTATAGTGAACCTGGAACGTGACTTCTCCCCGCTTGCCTCCGTACTCGTAACAGCGCACGATCCATTCATCGGAATCCTCGGCCTTCTTTACCGTGTCGATCATCACGTGATCGCCGCTGACGCTGATCAGGCTGAGCGCCGCAGGAAGCGCCGCTAACGCGGCTTCCGTATCGCCTGCCGGCAGGGCGGCGGCCAGGACCGGCACGTTGAGCCGGTGAGCCTGCTCCACAGTCCCCGCCGCGAACCAGTCTCCGTCGTGCGGAAGCAGCGCGTAGGTGAAGACGTGCTCGCCCTTGTCGCATTCGGGATCGGGTTTGTTCGACGATTTGAGCAGTGTGATTCTCATCACGTTGTCGCGGATGTCGTGGCCGTACTTGCAATCGTTCATCATGCTGACGCCGAAGCCCCGCTCGGACAAATCGACCCACTTGTGCGCGCACGACTCGAACCGCGCGAAGTCCCAGCTCGTATTCCAGTGTGTAGGCCGCTGTACGTGACCGAATTGAATCTCGTAGGTGGCCGCGGTCGCCCTCACGTTCACCGGGAACGCAACCTTCAGCAAAGTTTCCCGCTCCTGCCAGTCTACCCAGGTGGAGAAATCGATGCGCGGATCGTGCGCATACAACAACACGTCCTGACGGATCGTCGTCTTGCCGTATTGCCAGACGAAGCGGATGACCGCCCGCATCGGCCCGTTCTCCAGCACCTCGAACGTGCGGATATCGGTGACGTGGCGCACTTTCTCGGTATAGAAGATGTCGATCTCCCAGTTGTCGTGATTGACCGGCTTATCCTCGTGCACGTCGAACCGGTTGCCCGTCTCGCCTGCGGCGAGCACTTCCCGGCCGGTCCGTTTATCATACAGTCTGGCGATCTGTCCCGCTTCGTTCCATTCGATCTCGTAAAACGGCGTCGATACCGAGCGTCCCTCGAACGTGAAGGCCGGGGCTTCCGCCGCAGCCGGAGCAGCGGCATCCTCCATCCGGATCGTCGTATACCCCATCGCCGGTATGGCGTTTACCCGCAGCTGCAGGCAGTCCCCGTCGTCCAGACCGCTGACCCGCTCGGCGCTTACGAGATTGCCCTCCGCATCACGCCAGCACTTGCCCGCGAACCGCGCTTCCCACGGAAGCTGGACCAGTTCGCTGCGGCTCCAGGGCAGCGAGTTGATCACGATCCAGCCCGGACGTTCGTCCCCGCCTACGAAGGAAGCGAGCCGGGCGACCCCGCCCGTCAATGCCTCTTGCGCCAGCTGATCGGCCTCGGCATATTCCACCCGGCAATCCTCGTACACCGCCGTAATCGACGACCCCGGCAAAATATCGTGGAACTGGTTGCGCAGCACGATTTTCCAGCTGTCGTAAAGCTGCTCCTGCGGATATGACGCGTACCCCGCGAGCGGACTGCCAAAGCTGGCGACGATCTCCGCATCGCGGAGCTTGAACTCCATCCGCCGGTTCATCCGCTTCACGTACCCTTGCGACGTGTAAGTCCCGCGGTGCAGCTCCAGATACAGCTCGCCGTCCCACCGGTGCACATAGCGATCGGTCGACGAGACCGTGCTCTCCAGCTTGTTGAAAAACTCGTCGGCCCGCCCTGTCGTCGCCTTCGGCAAGCCCGGCATGTTCTCCAGCCGTCTGCGCAGCTCGAGCATCGTCCGCGTAGGTCCGCCGCCGCCGTCTCCCCAGCCGTACGAGAGCAGCAGCTCGGAGTCGTTGATTTCCTTGTCGCGGTAATTGTTCCAGATGCCGACGAGCGTCGCGGGAAGCACTTGGCCGTTGTACGTGTAAAACCGGGTGAACGGGCTGTCGGCCAAGTCCGGGTCCGGCGTCGTAATGTAATGCGTCAAGATCTCGGTGCCGTCGATCCCCCGCCAGTAAAACGTATCGTGCGGAAACCGGTTATAGACGTTCCAGCTGATTTTCGTCGTCATGAAATGTTTCAGGCCGCTTTTCTGCAAAATTTGCGGCAGCGCCCAGCTGTAGCCGAATACGTCGGGCAGCCATAAATATTCGCATTTGGCGCCGAATTTCTCCTCGAAATAACGCATCCCGTACAGCAACTGGCGGACAAGCGATTCGCCGGAAGGAATGTTGCAGTCCGACTCGAGCCACATCGCGCCGCCCGCTTCCCAGCGGCCTTCGCTGACCCGTTCCTTGATTTTCGCGAACAGCTCCGGATAATCGTGCTCGATATATTCGTACAGCTGAGGCTGTGTCTGCAGAAACACATAATCCGGAAACTGCTCCATCAGACGGAGCACGGTCGAGAACGAGCGCGCCGCCTTCTCCCTCGTATGTTTCAGCTGCCACAGCCAGGCTACGTCGATATGCGTGTGGCCGATGCAGCGGACCGTAACCGGATGGAACTTCGGCAGAGCGTCCAGCTCGGCCTTCAGCTTCGCGTTCGCTTCCCGGACGCTGGCGTAAAACGCCTCGTCGCCCGGCACCCGCCAATCGAGCAGCAGCAGCGAGCGGTCAAGCGCTTTCAACAGCGCCTGCTTCTCCCAGCTGTTCTCCGGCAGCACCTTGACCGTATGCCATACCGCGAACGCCGTATAATACAGATCGTCCGTTTCCGTGTCCAGCAAGGCGAGGGCCGACATCGTGAAGCGGTGCTCCAGATCGGTCTTCAATCCCGACTCCCCGTTTAATCCGCTCCATATTTTAAATAGAAGCTCGACCTTCTGCCCGACGAACGATTCGGAGAAAAATACTTCTTTATGATTGCTGCCGACTCCTTGATAAGGCGAGCCGTTCACATACAGGAGCGATTCGAACCCCGAGTTGTAGCCGGCCCCGGTTTTCCCGAAGTCGAACAAGCCGACCACAGTCCGGCCCGACCATTCCGGAGGAACGAAAACGTCGGTCTTCAGCCACGCCGTCAGGTCGTAGCCGCTCCACCGCTCGCCTACCGTTATGCGTCCCCACTCCGCATGATCCGGCGGCATGGCGCCGACCTCGGCTTGTTGGTCGATCCACATCCGGAAAGACGGTATTTCGCGATGATCGAGATAGCGGTACTGGTCCAGTTGCGCAATTCGTTTCTTCAGCTTTTCGAACGTTAGAAGCATAGGCCCCTCCTATAAAATCGATCCTAAATTGAATTAATTTAATCATAAAGATAACTATTAATTTTGTAAAGTGTTTTTTCCGGTTTTTTCTATGAAATCTGGCCGGACTTGTCCGCGGGCTCCTTGAATTTCGCCGCCTGTGGCGCCGTTTTCCGCCATATTTCACATTTTTTTATTCACAAAGATAATTTCATTTTTACGAAAACTACACATTACGGACCGAGCAAACATCCGTTTTCGGCACCCGCGGGCTATATTTGCAAAATAGTAAGGAATTCGATGAAATGATGGGATAAAGCATCGTTTGTTAACGAAGCTGACGTAATAAAGCGTCTCCCCCCCTTCAACCGTTCTTAACAATTACCCCGTATGGTTATAAAATGTGGGGGAAAATGTGGCAAATCGCACACATGTTCGCATTTGCCGATAATCACCTAAAAAAAGACGGATGGATGGACCAAGGGGAGGAAGAGCCATGAGCACTGGCGGCGATTCAGGAACGGGTAAGGGTACGCGAACGGGAACGGAAACGGGGACGGGGACGGGGACGAGTACAAGCACGGAGACATCCAAGAAGAAGCTGATCCGGAGGTATTTGCAATTCGTCAAGCCTTATTGGCACTACTTGGCGGCGATCGTCGCACTGGGCATGCTCCAGTATGTCGTGCCGCTGTCAAGTCCGTGGCTGACCAAAATTTTGATCGACGATGTGCTGGGTCAGTCGGATTCCGGTTGGACGCTGAAAAAAGTCGTCGTTATTTTCGCCTCGATTTATGCGATGAGCGTCGTCGTTTCGTTTTTCAAAAGCCTGCTCACGGCGCGGCTGGGAAGCCAGATGGTTGCTTTTGTAAGAAGGCAGGTGTATGAGCACATCCAGAAAATGTCGCAGCGGTTTTATGATAACCAGCAGGTTGGCGGGTTGTTGTCCCGGGTCATTCACGATGTCAACGGAGCGCAAAATTTGGTAGGAAATACTGTGATCAATGTGCTGTTCGATCTGGTCATGGTTATTTTTGCTGCCTTCTTCTTGTTCTCGCTGAACTGGCATCTCGCCCTGCTGTCGCTCTGGCTGCTGCCGATCTACTACTTGTCGTTCACGAACCTGAACATTCGAATCCGGTATGCGTCCCGGGCGGTGAACCGTCAGATGGAGCGCATATCCGGCGTCCTCGTCGAGAGAATCTCGGGGATGAAGGTCGTCCAGTCGTTTAACGGGGAACATACGGAGCTTGAGCGGTTCGACAAGCAGACCGGCCGTCACATCAACCATTCGCTGGCCGCTCAGCTGCTGTCCAACCTGCTGGGGCGGATCAGCGAAATCGTCGGGCATTCCGGTACGCTCATCACTTGGGCGGTCGGCGGGGCGTTCGTGCTGAACGGCGAGATGACCATCGGTTCCCTGATTGCGTTTCAGGCTTTCCTCGGGCAAATGTACGGGCCGATCCAGCGGTTCGCCGACGTGAACGTCACGGTTCAAAATGCGATGACCAATATCGAACGCATCTTCGAGCTGCTCGACGTCGAGCCGGACGTGCGCAACAAGGATAATGCGCTGCCGCTCAAATCGTGTCAAGGCGATATCCGGTTCAAAAACGTTTCGTTTACGTACGAGACGGAGCTTCCGGCTCCGAGAACCGATACGGTCCATAACGATCCCGATCTGGTCGAGCTGCAAAAGCCGGATCGATCGTTCTACTGGTATCCGCCCAAGACGAATCCGACCGTACTGCCGACGACGGTCGAATCACGGACCGCGCTCGAATCGATCAGCTTTCACGCGAAGCCCGGTCAGGTCGTCGCTCTGGTCGGCCCGAGCGGCGCCGGCAAATCGACGCTGATCAATTTCATTCCGCGGTTTTACGATGCCGATCAGGGGACATTGTATCTCGACGGACGGGATATTAAGGAATACGATTTGCACGACTTGAGGAAGCAGATTGCGGTCGTGCTTCAGGATAATATCTTATTCTCCGGAACCGTCTACGATAATATCGTCTACGGACGGCCGGAAGCTTCGATGGATGAAGTGATCGAAGCGGCCAAAGCGGCCAACGCCCATGATTTTATTATGAAATGGGAGAAAGGCTACAGCACCGTGCTCGGGGAACGCGGACTGCGGCTGTCGGGCGGCCAGAAGCAGCGGCTGGCGATCGCGCGGGCGCTGCTCAAAGATCCGAAAATATTAATTCTCGACGAAGCGACGTCCGCCCTGGATGCGGAATCGGAAGCGGTCGTTACCGAGGCGCTCGACAATCTGATGAAAAACCGCACCACCTTTATTATTGCGCACCGGCTCGCCACCGTCGTCAGAGCCGACATCATTCTCGTTATGGACAACGGCCATATTGCCGAACACGGTACGCACGAGCAGTTGCTCCAAAAAGGCGGCTTGTACCGCGAGCTGTACGAGAAGCAGTTGAAGGCGATGCGGCCCGAAGGGCTGGAAATTGCCGAGGCGGCGGCGACGGCGACGGCTTCGGCAGCGGCGTCCCAGACTCAGCAGCCTGCTCCGGTCACCGTCTGATTGTGATTCTGATTCGACAAGGCTGCGGCACGATCCGACATTTTTCATACACTTATACACAAATTTATACACACTATCTACAGGGTAAAAATCCTTTATCCCGTTAATATTCCGAGTTTCATCCACATATCCACAAAAGCGCTTGTCCACAACTTCGCGGATGCGGCTTTATGCACAGGCGGGACATGAAACGGTTCAGAACGGTACGCTATAATCCGACAGGAACGCATCAGATTACGATAAGATGCAACCGAATTGCCTACTTTCCCCGGACGGATTCCGCCTATAATGGGCCTATCCAGGGGAAAGGGGAAACCGAATGTCGACACCATCTGCATTTGTTCCACATACCGCGAAGGGAGCCCGGCCGCACAGGTTTATCCAGTTTCAGGTGAGCGGCGGCGGATATATGCGAATCGAACCCGTCGCACCGCACACGTTCCGGGTCCGGCTAAGCGAGTCGGACGCGTTTCCGGAGCCGCCGCTCGTCCGTTACGGGGTTATTACCCATCCGGAGGGCGAAACGGAGTATGAGACGGATTACGAGACGGACCGGGACGGAGAACGACTGACGATCCGGACGGCCGATGCCATGCTCGACATCGATACTTGCAGCGGCACCATATGTTTAAGGAAACCGGACGGGACGATGCTGACCGCCAGTTCCGTCCCTCCTTGGTCGACCCGCAGCGGATTTGGAGCGGAATTCGTCCTGTCCGAAGATGAACGTTTCTACGGCCTGGGCGATGTCACCCGAGACCGGATCGAGCAGCGGGGACACCGCTTCGACATGTGGGTGCTCAACGTGAAGTCGTATGCGCCGATTCCGTATTTGATGAGCAGCAAAGGCTGGGGATTGTTCGTTAACACCACCTCTCGCCATTCGGTCGATATCGGCAAGACGGTAGCGGATAAATTGAGGTTCTGGGGACGCAGCGGCGAGCTGGACTTTTATCTGATCGCAGCGGACAGCTACGCGGGTCTGCTCAATCATTATACGAACTTGACCGGCAAGCCTCAGCTGCTGCCGATCTGGGCTTACGGACTGACTTTCGTCTGCAACCAGCAGGCAACCGCCCGGGAGATGCTCGACGACGCGGTTCAATTCCGCAGGGAAGGGATTCCGTGCGACCTGATCGGGCTGGAGCCGGGATGGATGGAGCATCGTTACGACTACTCGCTGAACAAGAGCTGGCATCCCGAGCGCTTTTATCTCCCTTATTGGGCGGATCAAGGACCCGGCACCTTTATCGGGGCGCTGGAGAGGCAAGGGTTCAAGCTGAGCTTATGGCTGTGCTGCGACTACGATTTGACGCACCATGAAGAACGTCTGGCCGGAGGAGCGGACGAAGCCGGTCCGGCGGACACCGGCCCCGCCGACTTGCACCCGGACGATTACGAGCAGGATACGCGGCTGCAGGAGCCGACCTACATGGATAAGATCACGAAGCCGGAAGAGCCGTGGTTCGCCCACCTGCAGAAATTCGTCGATCAGGGAGTGGCCGCGTTCAAGATGGACGCCGCCAATCAGACGCTGGAGCACCCCGACCGGAAATGGGGCAACGGGCTGGACGACAACGCCATGCACAATCTGTACCCGCTGCTGCTCGGCAAACAAATGCATACCGGCTTCAAGGAGCGGACCGGGCGGCGCTCGATGATCTACTCGGCCGGCGGATATGCGGGCATCCAGCGCTATGCGGCCACCTGGGCGGGCGATACCGGCGGCGGTCCGAGGCCGCTCGTATCCGTTCTGAATCACGGATTGTCGGGACATACGAATACGAGCTGCGACATGGAGGTTTTCACTCCGGCTGGCATTCATTTCGGATTTTTGCAGCCATGGTCGCAGGTGAACAGCTGGGCTTACTGGCGCCACCCTTGGCTGCTCGACAAGAAACAGCTGCGGATGTTCAAGCTGTACGCCAAGCTTCGCTACCGGCTGCTGCCTTACATTTATTCCGCAGCCCATACCGCCGCCCGGACCGGACTGCCGATCGTACGCGCGATGCCGCTTGCTTACCCGGACGATCCGAATTGCGCCAATTTGCTGCAGCAGTACCTGTTCGGCGATTCGCTGCTGGTCGGCGCCTTTACGGAGACGATTTATTTGCCTGCCGGCGAATGGATCGACTATTGGACCGGCGCCCGGTATACCGGCGGACAAGAGCTGCAAGTGAGTGTTCCCGGCCATGCCGGCGGACCGCTCTTCATCCGCGCCGGCGCCATTCTGCCCGAATGGCCGGAGATGGACTATGTCGGCGAAGTTTCGTTGGAGCGGATCGGACTGCGTGTTTACCCGTGCGGAGACAGCGAGTTCACGCTTTACGAGGACGACGGGGCGACGTACCGGTATTTGGAGGAGCAGGTGGCGGTCACCCGCATCCGGAGCCAGCACGCCGGCGGGCGCACCGTTATCGGGATCGGCCCCCGGGAAGGCCGCTATGAGGGGATGCCGGACACCCGCACATTCGAGCTGTTCGTGCATGTGAGCACAAAGCCTGCACAGGTCACGGTTAACGGCCAGCCGTGGCAGGAGGAGCCGAAGCGGACATCCGGCGAGGAACAATCGGCGGACAGCCCGGCGACCGCATGGACGTATGACGATGAAGCAGCCGCCGTCCGCTTGCTCGTAACCGAGGACCCGGCGAGGCTGGCGGGCGTGACCGTCGAGCTTCTGCAGAAGTGAGCCTTCGCCCTTGGCAGAGCTGGCTGTATGACAACACCAACCACCAGATTTCACTCTGCCGGGGAATCTGGTGGTTTTTTTGTTCGGCCAGGAGCATCGGCGGAATCAGGCCGCTCGGGTAGCTCTGGTAGCTCAGTTAGTTCAGTTAGCTCAGGTGGCTCAGTCAGCTCAGTCAGCTCAGTCAGCTCAGTCTGCTCAGTCAGCTCAGTCAGCTCAGTCAGCTCAGTCAGCTCAGTCAGCGAGGTTTTAGCAGCTCTTATTTTTGGAAAATTACCCTTTTAAATCTAATAAAGGATGGTTACACCTCTTATTTTTATCAAAATCAACGATTGGGAGAGTTTACCCTCAAATAAAAGTTTCTATCATCTCTTATTTCGAGATTTGATCGATTTTGCCGAAAATAAGAGCTGCTAGAGACCGTTAATTCCAAAAAGGTCGGTAACGAACGTCATGAAGGCCCTAGCGGCCCAAACTGATACCAATTCCAATCCTTTCCCGGATTTTATGGGGGGCTCTTGGCGTGAGCGGGGGCACAATTGGGTTAATACCCGTTTTACGCGAGATTTATTCGGGGCTGATATGCGGCAAGGTTGCGGCTGCGGCTCTGACTACAGCCCGGTTAACCTTGCGGCTCGACATCGAATCGCCCGCTCCGGTCCGTCTTCCCTCCCGGACTCGCTGCACTCGCGATTCCGCACAAATCAAAAGCCTGCGGACATCCGCAGGCCTCCAACTTCAATTTCAATTTCAATTACCAGCCGCCGCATTCGGGTAAAGGCAAGGGTAAGCGCTGCCCCGCCTTACTTCTTGGCCGCTTTCGCTTCGGAGATCCCTTTGTTGATCAGCTCCTCGGCCGTCCGTAAAGCCGTGTTGGCATCAACCTCGCTGCCTTCGACGATCATTTTCAACACTTCGCCGATCAGGATGGATTGCGATTTGGTGAAAGGCGTAAGACCCGCCGCTCGGATCGGAGGCTCCGGAGCCGGCTTGTTGTAGAAAAACGAAGTGACGTGTTTTCCTTGGTAAAGCGGATTGTCCTGGTTGAACGCTTTCTTCATCTCTTCCGGCATTTGGGCCAGCGGCGGAGCGATTCCCACCTTGGACAGCTTCAGCAGCACCTCATCCGAAGTCAGATGCGACATGACGTTAAAGGCCGCCTCCTTCTCCTTGCTCGTATTCGTGATGAAGAAATAGCGCGCGCTTCCGGCAAGTCCGATGTTCGGTTTATCCTTATAAGTCGGAACGGATACGATATCCCACTCGAACGTTTTGTAATTATCCGGCCGGGCAAATACGGTCATCGCGGAGACGCCGGTCTCAAATACTTTCAAATCCTCCTCGGTGTAGCCGGTTTTGGAGTCGAATTTCAACCCGGGCAGCTTGTAGAACCGGACGATCCCGTCGACAATCTTTTTCCATTGGTCGGTATTGACGGCCGCCTTGTCTTCCTTCGGATCGAGATACGGCAAGGAATACTGGTTGAATTCCATGAAGATTTGGTGCCACCGCTCGCTGTAGCCGCGATACTGGACGCCGTCCTCGAAACGCGTCATCTTTTTGGCAATCTCATACACGTCGTCCCATGTCATGCCGTCCTTCGGATACGCCACGCCGAACTTATCGAATAACGTCTTGTTGTAATGCAGCGCATTGGCCGGGGCGTTGACGGGAAGTCCGATTACTTTGCCGCCGGCGTAACCTTTCATCGCATCGATGAAGACCGGCTCGATACGGGTCAAATCGTACTTCCGGGTTTTGATCAGCTCCGAGATATCTTCCGACAGCCCGTATTCTTCCATTACAAAAGAGATCGTTCCTTTGGTACCGACGACGATGTCGGGCACGGAGCCGGCTGCGACGAGATTTTGGATCTCCTGGCCTTTGACCGCCGGTTCGGCTGTTTTTAATACATAATTCGGATATTTGGCCTTGATGATCGGCGCATAAATTTCATCGAATTCTTTCTTGGTCATCGAATTAAGGTAAAATGTAAGCTCGGCCGCTTTCTGATCGTCCGTAACGGACGGAGCTGCCTTCCCGTCCTTTTCTCCAGCGGCCGGGGTGCCGCCTCCAGAGCTGCAGGCCGAGAGGATCAGCGCAAGAATGGCGGGAACGAGCACGGTGCGCGGATGAATAACGCGAGACTTTTTCATCATGAATGGTTACCCCCTGTGATGTATGATTAATTCGAACATTAGAGCCATTATACGATGTATTCGCTTACATCACATAGGGAGTCTCATTGCAGAGCATCGTAATTTCATGAGGGAATGGCGCATTCTATGCTATAATATTTCGTAAATTACAGTTGTCCTAAGGGGGGATCTCGTGCTCGGAGAACAACGCGAACATCCTGATGTTCAATTTCGGACCGCCACTGGGGCTTATGTTCGTCTGCAAGCCATCACCCCCCGCACGTTTCGCATCCGTGTGAGTGAAACGGAGCGCTTTCCGGAGCCGCCGCTGGTCCGTTACGGAATCGTACGTCTGCCCCCCGATCCGGCAGCGATTGAAGTGGAAGAAGACGGAGACCGGGTTACGATAAGGACCGGAGCCGCCGCTCTTCAGGCAGACCGCCGCGAGGGTACCTTTACGCTGCACGGGGCGGACGGCCAAGTACTCACCCACCAGATTGCGGCTCCCCGAAGCGTGGCGGAGTCCTGCTTAGGAGCCAGCTTCCGGCTGTACCCGGACGAGCTCCTGTACGGACTCGGCGACGAAACCCGCGACAAGCTGATGAAGCGCGGACATCTCGCTCACATGCGGCTCCAGAAACGGGAAGCGCACGCACCGACCCCGTTCCTGATGAGCAGCCGGGGCTGGGGATTATTTATCCATACGACACTTCATCACGAGATCGATATCGCGCATACGGATTCCGACCTGATCCGCTTTTGCATCCCCGGAGACCAGCTGGACTATATGCTGTTCACAGGAAGCAGCTATGCAGATCTCCTTTACGAGTATACGGGGCTTGCCGGACGACCGCAGCTTCTTCCGATCTGGGCGTACGGTTTATCCTTCATAAGCAACGAGCAGGCCAATGCCCGCGAACTGATCGAGGATGCTCTGAAATTCCGCCGGGAAGGAATCCCCTGCGATCTGATCGGCCTGGAGCCGACCTGGATGGAGAAGCGCTACGATTACTCGACCTCCAAGAGATGGCATCCGGAACGATTTTATATCCCCGGCTGGAGCCCGAAGGGGCAGCATACGTTTATCGGGACGTTGAAAGGGATGGGCTTTAAGCTTAGTTTATGGTTATGCTGCAACTACGATCTGAGCCGGTACGAGGAGCAGGCTCTAGCGCAGCGGCATCTTGCTCCGGTCGGCGGCGGAATCGCGCCTGTTCAGGAGGAACTGCCGGAAGAGCTGGACGAAGGCTGGTATGCCCATCTGAAACCCTTTGTAGATCAGGGTGTAAGCGCATTTAAACTAAGCGAAATGAGCCAGCTGCTCGGGCTGCCGGACCAGATGTGGAGCAACGGGATGAGCAACAGCGAGATGAATAATCTGTATCCGCTGCTGCTTGCGAAGCAGATGTACGACGGCTTCAGGAGCCAGACGTCGACACGCCCTATGATCTTTACCGTTGCCGGATATGCCGGCATCCAACGCTTCGCTTCGATGTGGACGGGCGGACTCGGCGAAGGAGTCGGCGGGGACTACTCCTTGATCACCCTCTTAAACGACAGCATGTCCGGCATCTCCAGCGTGACGTACGAAATGGACATCCACACTCCGGAAGGCATTCATTTCGGCTTTTTGCAGCCATGTTCCAAAGTAAACAGCTGGGCGTACTGGAGACATCCGGCGCTGCTGGACGCCGGCCTCCGGGATCTGTTCAAAAAGTATGCGAAGCTTCGCTACCGGCTGCTTCCTTACATTTACTCAGCCGCGCATACGGCTTCCCGAACGGGTTTGCCGATCGTCAGAGCGATGCCGCTGATGTATCCAGGCGATCCGAGGGCTCGCAGCCTGACGATGCAATATATGTTCGGCGACGCTTTTCTGGTTGCGGCGTTTACGAACCGGGTTTATTTGCCGGAAGGGACATGGATCGATTTTTGGACAGGCGAACGTTACATCGGACCGCTTGATCTGGAATACGACGCGCCGAAGGATACTGGCGGACCGCTGTTCGTCAAAGCCGGTACCATCCTTCCCATGTGGCCGGAGATGGATCATATCGGGCAGAAACCGGTCGAACCGATGAGTCTGCATCTGTACCCGCATGGGGAGAGCGGGTTTACGCTGTATGAGGACGACGGCGTTACTTTCGGCTATGAGAACGGAGAATTCGCCCTCACGGAGTTTGCTTGCGCGAGCAGCGACCGCCGGACGTCCGTATCGATCGGCTGCCGCAACGGGCGTTACAACGGCATGCCGGCCCGCCGAAGCTACGAAGTATTGCTGCATCTCGGCAGCGCAGGCAAGCCGTTGAAAGTTAAAGTAAACGGAACCGAGTACAAGGAAACGTCCCGATCCAAAAAAGGCTCCGCAGCCGCCGGCTGGCTGTTCGACCGGTTATCCGGAGTGGTGGCGGTGCATGTCCAGGAAAACGAGAACGATTCGGAGCCGGTCCGCATTGAGCTGATCCACGCCGCTCCCGCCTCGCGAAAATCCGGTGCCGGTTCGCCCTCTAAGCGTGCGGCTTCGCCGGCGGAACCGCCCGATCCGGAGAAAATGCTGGAGATCGGCCTCGAGACGGGAGACCCCCGGAAGACGAGGGCCGCCATGGAGAAACTGCTGGAGGAGCGGCTCGGCCCGTCGCCGGCTCCCGGGGAGATCCGCGGACATTTTCTGTATCTCGGCGGTCTGCTCGCCCGGTTTATGGAACGCAAAGGCTGGACGATGAACGAGGCGGTCGGGGAAGAATACGATTCGTTTCTGGACCTCCACTCCGTCTCGCTGAAAGAGGAAGGCTGCGACAGGCTGATCCGGGCAGCCGTGCGGGTGGCGGAATACTCGGGCAGGATGCGAAAATCGTCCGTCCATCCGCTCGTCCAGCGACTGAAAGATATGGTCGAGCAGGAGATGGACCAACAGTTCTTCACGCTGAGCGTAGCGGCCGAGAGGCTGCATGTGAACGCCTCCCACTTAAGCCGGCTGTTCAAGCAGGAAACGTCGCAATCGTTCTCGGACTACGTGATGGAGAAAAAGATGAACTACGCGAAACGGCTGATGGAGCAAGGTTGTAAGGTCAGCGACGCTTCCGCCATGGCCGGCTTTAAGGATACCGGTTATTTTATCCGCGTCTTCCGCAAATATTGGGGAGTCACGCCCGGCGAGCTGAAGCTGTAGGCGGAATCCAACGGACATCCGGGCGATACAGCCCAGCGACAGAGCCTGGCGTAAGAGTCCAGCGATAGAGTCAACAATACAGCGCAAGACGGCACGCACCGTCCTCCTCAGGTCCGGGAGTTACGGCGCATGCCGTCTTGCGTTTTTCGGGTTTATCAAGCCAATTCCTGGACAAATCGTCTGTATGCCTCCGCAGTCTCACGGTCCGGTTCGATGCCGAGGTCCGTGTGAAGCACCCGTACAAACGATTCGTACTGGCTAGTAAGCGAACCGTAATCTTTCAAGGACGCATACGCCTTCATGAGCAGCAGACAGCATTCCTCTGAATAAGGCTCTTTCTCCTGGACCGCCCCGAGCCGGCGGATCGCCAGCCGCTCCCTGCCGGTAGCGAGCTCGTAAGCGGCCGTATGCAGACTGAGCTGGACGAAGCGGCGGGAAAGCTCTCCTCTAGCCGCTTTCGCCCAATCGTAATCGTGCTCCTCGAGATAATCGCCGCGATAGAGGGCCAACAGCCGGTCATTGCGCTGCCAGCCGCTCTCCGTCGTCACCGGTTCGTCCGCCTCCCCCTGTTCGAATTGCTCTACGTCCGTCGCAATCCCGTCCAGGATAATGCGGTAGCTGTCCTGGGAATATTCCACTCCCGCCGAGACCGCTCCCCATTCCTTCAGCATCCTCCGGATCTGGTATACTGACGTGTGCAGGTGCGTAATCGCCTTGTCCTGCTTATACTCCGGCCACAGCTGATCCATAATCGCATCCTTCGTCACCCATTGCCCCCGCATATGGATAAGATACGCGAGCAGCTCCTGCGCTTTTTGCGTCCTCCACTTCAGCCTGTCGCCGGCACCGGCGGCATCCTGCAGCGTAAGCCGCTTCAAGCAAAGCACCGCCGGCTCCTGCACGACTGCTGCCGGACGCAGGCTCCGGCGTCCGACGTCTTCTTCGATCCGGGCGATCGTCTTGGCGAAGCGAAGCGGATCGACCGGCTTCAATACGTAATCGAGCGCGTTCAGCTCGAAAGCATCCAGCGCATAATCCGCATACGCCGTCACGTATACGATCCGGATGTCGGGATCGATCTGCTGGATGTATTCCCCCGCCTGAAGTCCGTTCATCTCCGGCATCCCGATATCGAGAAAGACGATGTCGGTTTTGTCTTTGGCGAGGTGAGCGAAGCCATCGCGGGGGTTCATATAGGTCCCCGTGACGTTGACCCGGCCGTCCGTCTGAATCATCCGCTCCAACTGCATAAGCGCCGGCTTTTCATCGTCGATCAAAATGGCTTTCATCTGCACTCTCCCACCTGTTCCGTTTGCGCCAGGAGGCCGGCAAACTTTTGGGCACCTCAAAGCTTACCCGTGTCCCGCGCTTCCACTCGGTCTCGATCCGCAGTCCCTGTCCGTACAGCGTCAGCAGCCTTCCGTGGATGTTGCGGATGCCGACACCTCCTTCGGAAAGCTCGCCTGCCAATACGGAAGCGAGCCGTTCCTCCGTCATGCCTACCCCGTCGTCCTCAACCGTTACGCTGATTGCAGATCCGGTGTCCTTCACCTTGACGAGCACCGTCCCCCCGGACGCTTTCTGCATGACGCCGTGCCGGATCGCATTTTCGACGATCGGCTGGATCGTAAGCGGAGGGATCATGGCGAGCGAATCGTTGTCGATCTCGTATTCGACCTTCAGCCGTTTATCGAACCTTGCCTTCTCCAACGAAACGTACGACTGAATCAGCGCGACCTCTTTATGAAGCGGAGTCAGTTGCTCCCTGTTGCGGAAATCGAAGCTGGCCCGCAAATAGTTGCTCAGCTCGACGAGCAGTCTCGTCGCCAGCTCCGGATCGGACGGACAGAAGGCGATAATCGTATTCAAAGCGTTGTACAAAAAGTGCGGCTTGATTTGCGCCTGCAAAAAAGCAAGCTCCGACAATACCGCCGAGCGTACCGAATTTCGCATTGCAAGCAGCGTATGTACGCGGGCGCGCAATTCGTCGGCGTCGACCGGCTTGCTGAGAAAATCGTTCACCCCCGCCTGAAAGCCGACCCGGATATCCTCAGGCAAGCTTCTAGCCGTCAGCATCAGCACCGGAAGCTCAGATAGCGAATACCGGCTGCGGATCGCGCGGCTCAGCTCGAGTCCCGACATCTCCGGCATCATCCAATCGGCCAGAACGAGATCGACCGGCCGGCCCGAGGTGACGATGTCCAGCGCTTCCCGTCCGTTATCGACGGCGATGACTTCGTAGTTTTCTAGGGCGAGCAGATTGATCAGCACTTGCAGATTGACCGGATCGTCATCTACGAGCAGCACGGTGGAGACAGTCTCCCGCCCTTCCTGGCGAGTCCCCCGCTCCGCCGCCGAAGCGGCCGTTTGCCTGAAAACTTCGGCAGGGCTCGCCCCGCCGGGAACCGGCTTTCTGGATTCGGGCGTCACCGGAGGTCCGTCCGATGCAGCCGGAAGCGTAAAGTGAAAGACCGAGCCGCGTCCCGGCTCCGATTCGGCCCAGATTCGTCCTCCGCCCAGCTCCACCAGCTTCTTGGAGATGCTCAGCCCAAGTCCGGTTCCCCGGCTGGCCGTATCGCTTTCCACGGGATCGGTCTGGTCGAACGCTTTGAAAATATCGGCCATCCGCTCCGGCTCGATCCCGACGCCCGTATCGGCAACGGAAATACGCACGTGACCGTCTTCCGCTTCGGCGCTGATCCGGATCTCGCCCTGCCGCGTAAACTTGACGGCATTGCCGAACAAGTTGTACAAAATCTGGCGGAGCCGGTCCTCATCCGTATGCAGACCAGGCAGCTCCTCCGGCCATTGCTGAACGAAGCGGATTTTTTTCGGGGTGGCGAGATGTCCGACTACTTCCAGTACCGATTGCGATACCGCCTTGAGATCGACGTATTGACGGCGGAGCGTAATTTGCCCGTTCCGCAGTTTGGCGAAATCGAGAATATCATTAACCAGCAGCGACAATCGTTTCCCGGTCGAGACGACCAGAGCCAGATCGGAGGACATCTTCTCGTTCAGCTTGCCTGCCGCACCCTCCAGCAGCGACTGGGAAATATTGATCATTCCGTGCAGCGGCGTGCGCAGCTCGTGGGATGTGTTCGCCATAAACTCATCCTTCAGCCCGTCCAGCGTAAGCAGTCTCTGCGACAGCTGCTCTACCTGCACGAAGGAATTCGCAAACCGCTTCGCAAGCAGCAGCGCCTGTGTCGTGACGAACAAAAGCATCTCGAACGGAATCAGAATCTGATCCTCGAACACGACCAACAGGTCCACCAGATAAACGACAATTATGACGACGATGCTGAGCATGCTTAACAGCATAAGGAGCGAATCCTCCGAACGGCTTCGCATTCCTTTCCACATGGCGGCAACCACGTAGCCGATCGTGACGACCGAGATCGCCAGAAACGGAACGAACTTGGAAATCCAAATGACCGGAAAACCTACGGCAATGATAATCGTGCCTGCAGCCATGATCCGCGATAACACAAGAGCGATTCCGGAATAGGACAACGGAACGATGACCATAACGTACCGGAGCAGAAAATAATACACGTACACAGAGGAAATCGTCTGGATTCGGGTGAACGTCTCGTAGTTCATTCCCGGGATCAGTCCCGCCATCAGCTTCTCCCCGTGAGTCAGCACGTACACGAGAGCGGCGCAGCAGAACAGTCCCAAATAAAGCAGCGCCGTTTCCTTGCGCCGCAGACGGTGCAGGACCAGGAAATAGATGCAGGGAATCAGAAAGCCGGCGGCAGTGACCCAATCCCCGAACAACGCTTCTTCCCGGCTGTCCATAATCGACTTCTGGTCGCCGAATAACATCGGATAAAAAAAACCGCCCGGCGAATAGATATAGTTCGCCACCTGGACAATAATCTCGACCTGACCGCCCGGGATCGAAGCGAAGGCCACGTACGGGACGTTGCCCGACTTGCCCTGCCCGGCCGATATGCCGGGATCTCCGCTGGCGCCCGCTTCCTTGTCGTTCATAAACACGCGGTTGGCGGAACGAATATTGGTAGTCCGGATTCCGTAGATCGCATCCTCGCCTTCCCCCAGCATAATCCGTAAACGGTAGGTCGCATAGCCGGCCGAGGAAGGCTGCCCGTCTTCGGCGATGTAATCGTCCCACTTGCCGGGAACGTGCATGATACCGGTCAGTTCCGGCTTCTGCCCGCCAGTCCCTGCCGCAGCTGCGAAATCGTCCGGCGTCAACAGCTGGTTCCGGTAAAATTCCCACTCGCCGGTCAGCCGGACTTCCCCGTCCTTGCGGAAATTCCACTCGCGCAGATCGAGCCATCCCTGCACGGAGCTCGGGTTCCGGTCGACCGAGACGGCAAACTGGATCAGGCTGTAAATTGGCAGAGCCAATACCAGGGCAATCCCCGCGATAACTAGAATCCATTGCTTCTTCATCGAAGTCTCCTTGCTTGCTTGCTGGCTGTTCATCCCTCTTTTTTTCGAGAGGGACCGGCTGTATTCCTTCCTGCCTGGCGGCGCAATCGCAGAAAAACCGGAGGCGGGGCCTCCGGTTTCCAGATCGTCGATATAGGTTGAGTGTGCTCAAAGCCGGACCCGTCATCCCATCTTCATTCGTGCGCCGGTCCGTTTTACGGCGCGATCGCGGACAGCAGCCGCTCGAGCCGGGCGCAAAACGTCTCTTCGCTTTCCAGCCCGGCCCAATACAGGCGCACTTCCTTCTCGATCATCCGCATCTCGATCTCTCCGATGTTCATCTCCGTAAAGAACCGGTACGATGGCACGATTTCCCGGAACAGCGAAAACCGGGACGGCCGGTAGCCGGCCTCCTCCCCGACCCATTCCGCTGCGGGCTTCAGGGCCGGCAAGCTGTATGTATGCCGGCGGATCTCCAACTGTGCGGTGTAAGAGGTCAGGTAGCGAAGCAGCGTCATAGCCGCTTCCTTGTTCGGCGATTTCCGGTTGACGGCGAGGCCGATACTCATCAGCAGCGTAGCCGGGTCCCCGAAGTGAGGCACGGGGGCGATATCGAACGGAATTGGGCTGTCCTTCAGAAAATTAAGGTGGAAATAACTCGTCATCATGACCGATACTTTGCCTTGCATGAACAGCTGCTCCGAATCGCCGTTGGCGATGTTCTCCGACAAGATCGGGAAATGCTCCTGCACTTCGCGGCAAAAGCGAAACGCCTCCATCATCGGAGTGCCGTACAGCTTCAGCTCGCCGCCGTCATCCCGCTCGAACGACCGGCCGCGCTGCAGCAGAAACACCGACCAGCGGTTGGCGGACAGAAAGTGGTAGTAAAACCCGAGTCTCTCGCCCGGTATCGCCAGCTTGGAAGCGTTGTCGAACAAGCGCTCCCACCTCCAGCCCCCGTCCGGCTCATGCACGCTTTTTTCCAGAAAATGCTCCCGGTTGTAGCAAAGAATAACCGGCGAGAAAATAAAGGGCATGACATGCTGCTCGCCGCCCGACGTATACGCTTCCGTCAGGAACGGGTAAATGTCCGGGTCCGATTGCACCGGCTCCCAGATGTTCGCCCACCCCTTCTCCAGAAAGTAGCGGTAGTGATTGTAATTCAGCGTGATGACGTCGAGGATGCCGTTATCCATAAATTGCTTGATCACATCCGGGTGCTCGTTCGTAATCGGAATCGCCTCGACGCGGATGTCCGGGTGCAACTCGTGGAACTGCTCCAGCAGCGAACCGATCCCGGCTTCGCGGGGAATCGAGGTGTTATAGCCGATCCGGATTAGGGCAGGCCCGCTTTCGCGGGCCGAAGGACCGGTCACCTTATTGCCGACTCTCGGAATTTTATCGATCAGCCCTTCGGCAACAAGCTGTTCCAGTCCTTTGCGGACGGTCAGATTGCTGAGATTGTATTGCTTGGAAAACTCCCTCTCGGACGGAAGAAACTCGCCGGGCACTCGTTGCCCGGAAGTAATCTCGTCGCGAATCGTGTTGACGAGGTCATCCAATCGGGAGCGGAACATTTTGCGGCTGGAACGGCTTTCCATGCTTTTGACCTCCAGAAAGTTCAAAACCGGATGCTGGACAGGAACGGATATTTCTCCAAATCATATCATGCGTAACATTTCTGGACAACATGACAGGCGATCCGGCCCGGGAGGAACTGCTTCCGATTTTACTCCATTCCGCGGTACGTTTGCGTTCCTACCGGCAAGCTTTTTTGATGGCAGATTCCGTAATCAGGCGACAGCAGCAACCGGCATTAGTTGGATTCCGCTATTTTTTTGTTGAGCGCTTCGTCCGCTTCACGCAAAGCCGAGTTAATATCGGTTCCGTTCATCACTTTCTTGAATGCTTCCTGCGAGATCGCCTGCCCTGCCGCTCCGTCCTTGCTCGGCGGCACCGGTGCGGCCGGCTGCGTCAGGAAGATCGCCTTCAAGTTTTTGCCCTGCAGGTACGGAATGTTTTTGCCGAACTCGTCTTGGATCGCCTTGTTTTGCAGGATCGGGAAACGGCCGTTGCGCGACATGTCCATCTGCACGTCCTCGGACAGAATCGAGGCGAGCACCTGGAACGCCTGATCCTTGTACTTGCTTTGCTTCGTGATGTGCAGAATCCACTCGTCCACCTGCATGCCGGTGTTCGGCTTGTCTTTGAATTGCGGGTACTGGACGATATCCCAGTTCATATTTTCGACGCCTTTAAAGTTCGGGAAATGGTTCAAGCCCGGGTACATGGCCAGCGTCCGGCTTTTGATAAACTGGTCGAAGGCGCTCGGCACCCAAGCGTATTTCTCATTGCCCGGAATTTCGTAGACCGACTTCATATACTCGAACGTCCGCTTCCAGCCTTCCGTATCGAGCGTCGCCTTTCTCGTCTTCGGATCGACGAATCCTGCCGAGAGAACAGAAGCCATCCGGCTCGGCACATCGGGCTCCAGCCCGCGGAACTGGATCTCGCCTTCTTTTCTCGTCACTTTTCTCGCGAGTTCTCTCATCTCTTCCCACGTCATGCCGTCTTTCGGGTAGGCCACGCCGAACTTATCGAAAATGTCTTTATTGTAATAGGTCGCGTTAAAGGCGATCGTCCAAGGCAAGCCGGTCAAATAGTCTTTGCCGCTGGAGATTTTGACGGCGTCCAGTCCGACCTTGCTGATTTTGGACGTGTCGAACCTGTGCGTTTTAATAAGCGGCTCGATATTATCCTCAAGACCGAGGTCCGAGAACGTATACATAATCGGGTTGGCCGATTGAACGATATCCGGTACGGTGCCGCTGGCGATGACTTTATCGAGCGCCATCTCCGTCAGGTTGATGAATTCGATCGTAATGTGCGGATATTTCTTTTTAACCGGGTCCACAATGTACATTTTCCGCTCATCTTCGCCCAGCCAGGAAAAGTTGATGGCGAACTTTAGCGTTACCGGATCAGTACTCACCTTGGACGCGGCTGCGGGCGGCGTCTCGGTGCCCGGATCTTTCCCGCCGCTCGGCTGAGCGGCCTTCTCGCCGCTGCAGGCGGACATCAGCATGACGGCGCTCATCATGGACAGCCATAAGGTCGACTTTCTTTTCATTTCGAACTCCTCCTTCTTATTAACCCCTGATATGTTGTATTAGAAAAGCTTCGGATGAAGCTATTTCCACCATGAATGAACTGGTGCAAACAGTAACTTTTCTCTCTCGCCAGCCGATCGTTCTTGGACCAGGCCCGATCGTGCAAGCATCAGCAGCGCTGATTCTCCGGTAGAAGTGAGAATCGTATAACCGCTTCGTGATTTCTTCGGTTCCATGTCCACAGATGAAAATTTCATTCGTGGAAGCGCTTTCTAATTAGGCGATTGATGAATCCGCTTCCATTCCGGCTCGACAAAGAACACCAGCAACTATTCTCGCTGATTTCGTACTCTTCTTTTGGACCGGTTTGGGGAACTGATGAAATGAAATGGAACTTGAAGCATGATTGCCGGGTGTCGTCATGAGAGGTCTAAGAGGTAAGTTTGAGGACAAAGATCTTTTGTGATTCTCTATTGATTTACTTTATATCGTGATTATAGGTTCATTCCGTTATGAAGTCAATGCTGATTTATTCATCTCCGCCATTATTTTTACAAATCGTTCAATTTGTACGTTTGTGATTTACTTATGATTTCCATTCAGGTTTATGTTCGCGGAAAATTGATTTTCGAAACCGAAAACACCCTCCCATTCTTACTTGCGAACCTCCCCCTTCTTGAATGGGGACAAAAAGTGAAACTTTTTAAAGAACAGGACGTATGGTTTAAGGAATTTAAGGAATTTCCCAACTATCTTTTACAAGGAGAGGAGTAACCGTAATGAAAAAAATTTGGATTGCCTCGATTGTCGGAGCATCGCTGCTCGTCGGAGCGAGCGCAGGCGTCTACGCCGGTGCCAATCTGGAGGAAATTAAGGCGTACTTGAACCATGATCTGAAAGTAAAAGTCAACGGCGTACAAGCCCAATTGAAAGATGAGCAAGGCAATGCCGTATTGCCGATCACCTATGAAGGCAATACCTACTTGCCGGTCCGCGCTGTCGCAGGCGCTTTGAAAGTGGCTGTCGACTACGATGCCGCTACCGCCACCGTGCTGCTCGGCGAGAAGGTCGAAGGAGTTTCCATCGCGGGGGAGGAATATGATGCGGGCAATTATTTGACCAGCGATCCGAGCCGGACTACGTACAAGGACAAAGACTATAAGGAAGTGCTGTACAACAAAGCGAAAACCGATACGGAGGATGGTGCCGGTTCCTTCATGCTGGTCCCTGATAAAAAATATCAGAAGCTGTATCTGCAGGTCGCAGCCTTGGATCAGGACGCCGAGGTCAGCATCTATGAGAGCGGCTCGCTCAAGCTGCTCAAAGAGACAAAGGTCCTTGCCCAGGACGGGATGGCAACGATAGAAGCGGATATCGGAGGGATCTCTGAGATTTACGTCGAGGTTCATTCCAAGGGCGGCGGATTTGTTATTCCGCTCAGCACATCCTACTATAAATAATTCGGTTTCCTATCGCCGGCATCATAATAATCAACGCCCTCCCGGACGGCCTTTTTAGCCAAGGGGAGGGCGCTTTTTTTAGAGTACAGCGAATCAGTTCGACGGAGTCCAACCCTAGTTACGGGGTATCGGTCAGATCAGCCGGCACCGTTAAGCGGAACCCGGTCTTCATTCCATAGATGCAGTCATACAGGCACAAGCTTCAAGGAATTGCCCGCGTAAACCTTGTCCAGCACGTCTTGCGGCAAACCGAGCGTATTCAGAAACTGCTGCAAGTTATTGTCCCAGTCGTCGCGTCCGTATAAGACGCGGTCCTGGAATTCGATCAGAAATTCCCGCGTATAGTCGGAATCCCGCTTCAGCGCGTTCAGCCCGGAGCCGGCCGACAGATCGCAGTACAAATTGTCGTGCTTCCGCATCATCTCGTATACTTTACCCCCTGGGATGACCGGGCCCGACGGGTAGCTGTGCTCCTTGTACAGCTCGTCGTTCGAGATATGCGCCCAGAATCCGGGACCGTGCCCGAGAAAGGCGGTATCCGGACACTGGGCCACAGCCCGCTCGAAAGCGTCGATGCCGCCCCCGTACCAGTACCCTTTCGCTGCATACGGGCCGCCCTCCCCGATGCCGTAGTTCACTTCCACGATGACAGGAAGCCCCCGTTTGCCGCAATACTTGAAGACGCTCACCGCATCGGGATTGTCATACATCATGCGCAGCATAATTTCCCCGTATACGCGGACGCCGTACGATTCGATCGCGGCGTGAAGCTTGTCCAGCGCATACGGCTTGCGCGGATCGGGGGCGTAGCCGAGCACGAACTTATCCGGCTCCTTTTCCACGCAAGCGAGGCAGTTTTTGAACGGAATCGGGCCCGATTCGTCGCCCCATGTGAGCCGGTGATAGGCTGGAGCATATTCGTACTCCGGCGTCTCGAGCGTCAGCAGCCACGTCCTGTCGATGCCGCATTGCTTCATGTTCTCCACAATTTTCTCGCAAGTCATGTTCAAATAGTTCGGATGATTATGCGAATCGATGATCATGCCGATCGCTCTCCCTTTGCCGGTTCATGGCCGGCTGGTTTCATTTTCCGGTTGGCCGTCAGCTCCATCATACCCGATACCCGGAGGGCTGTAAACGATTTCAAAACTGCACAATTCCGCCCCCGGAAGTTCGGGAAGTTCGGACGCCGCCAGCAAAAATAAAGAGCCGCGATGCGGGGTATCGCCACCGTACTATCGAATGAAGTACAGCGTATATCCGCTCGTGACACCGCCAGAATGACGGCGCTGAAAGAAGCCCCGTTCTGGAAAAAATCCGCGGCGCAGGCACAACAGATTTGAATCCGGCTTTGCGCGAAGCGGAAGATGAAAGCAATCCATATCTCCCAAGCCAAGCAATAACGGCAACCGGAACCGGGAAGGAGATTCGCCGCTTGAAAAAGCCGAACATTTTACTCGTTATGACCGACCAGCACTGCCGGGATGCGCTGGGCTGCTACGGCAACCGCGTCGTCGAAACGCCGAATCTGGACTGGCTGGCCTCCGAGGGAACCCTTTTTACAAACGCTTACTCCTGTACGCCTTCGTGTATCCCTATCCGCGCTTCGCTGCTCACCGGCATGGACCCTTGGAATACGGGGATTCTCGGCTCCGGGCGGGGTCAAGGACGCATGGGTCTCGGCTTCGAGCATACGATGCCGGGCGAACTGGCTAAGGCGGGTTACCATACGCAAGGGGTCGGCAAAATGAATTTCCACCCGCTGCGCGCGCTGAACGGGTTTCACCGGACTGTGCTGGACGAGTCCGACCGCGTCGCGACGCCGGGATGACGGAGGACGGCCGGCTCGTCTGCCAGGCCGGCAAGCCGCCCCACGTGTCGCCGAAGTACCGCGAACGGCAGGAGCGGTGGCAGCCTTCGGCGCGGTAGCCGGGGAGCGGAAGAATCGTTTCCGTTATTCCGGCAAATTGTCGCTCTAGCCACGAATAGCGGAAGATTTCTTTCCGCTATTTTCCGTTTTCGGGCCCTTTCTCCCCGATCCTGCCGAAATAACGGAACTATTTGTTCCGCTATGCGGTCCAATCCGTCTTCCGGTGATAAATAGCGGAAGTCAAACTTCCATACCTTTCTTTCACCGCTGTTATGACAGCAGGAGGGTTGTTTTTGATTCGTTGATCGTATAGCTCCCGCTTGCGACCGGCTCCCAGCCTGCCCCAAGCCTGCTCCCCTCCCCCTGCCGCACGGAACGAACAGACCGGATGCGCTCCGTTTACACGGTCACAGCAGCTCTGCGCTCCAGCAGGACGATCCGGTCGCAGATCGCATCCGCGTCTTCTTTGTCGTGGGTGACGAGAATCGAGGTGATGTTGGCCGCTCGCAGCAGCTGCTTCAATTCGTCGCGGATTTTGCCTTTCAGATCGGCGTCGAGATTGCTGAACGGTTCATCCATCAGCAGGATGGACGGCCTCGGCGCGAGCGCCCGCGCGAATGCGACGCGCTGCTGCTGTCCTCCGCTAAGCTCGTGGGGGTAACGCTTGGCATATTCTCGCAGCTGCACGAGGCCGAGCATCTCGTCCAGTCTGGCCGCCCGCTCTTTTTTCGCCAGCCGGTGCAGACCGAACAGGATGTTGTTCTCGACGGTCAGATGCGGGAATAACGCATAATCCTGAAAGACCATCCCGACGCCGCGCGACTCGGGACTGACGAATACGTTCGAATCGACCATCGTCGTCCCGCCTATCGAGATCCGGCCCGAACGCGGCGCCTCCAGCCCGGCTATTAACCGCAGCAGCGTACTTTTCCCGCAGCCGCTCTGTCCGAGCACGCCTACGACCTCGCCTTGCTCCAGCTGCATCGAGAACCCGCTCAGCACGTGTTCGTTTCCTTTGTCGTATTGAAAAGTAAGGTTGGATATCTCAAAAAAGGTCATGGGGATCGCTTCTCTCCTAACCAGTGATAGAAAAAGACGGACAGCATGCCGACGGCGACAATGAGCAGCGAAGGCGCCGAAGCTTGATGGATCTGCTCGTCGCTTGCGTACTGATAAGCTTTCGTCGCCAGCGTATCGAAGTTAAACGGCCGCAGCAGCAGCGTCAGCGGCAGTTCCTTGACAATTTCCATAAACGTCAGAATACATCCGGTAAAAACGGCGCCCTTGATCATCGGCAGATCGACCTTGAAAAACGTCCGGGTCATCCCCATGCCGAGCAGGCGCGACGCCTCCGAATACCGGTTGCCAATTTTCTCGAACCCGGCCTCTACCGAATTAAACCCGACCGCCAAAAATCGGATGATATAAGCAAAGACGAGCATCGCCAGCGACATGCTGAGCACGAGCTTGCCGTCCCCCCAGCCGAGACCGGCATACAGGCCGCTGAGCTTGTTGTCGAGCGAAATGAATACGGCCAGCACCCCGATGGAGAGCACGGCCCCGGGGATCGAATACCCCATGGAAATCAGTTTGGACAGCGCCAGCGTATACCCGGTCCGGTGCAACCGGCAGACGTTCGCGACAATGACGGCGACCAGCATAAGCAGCACGATCGATACGACGGAGATGAACAGGGTGTTCCATAACAGTCCGGCGAATTTGGCGTTCAGCACGTCCCGGTACGTCCAGGTCGCCCACACGATCAGCTGTACGACCGGGATGATGAAGGAAAACGATACGATCACCGCGCCGAACAAAAATGCCGCAACGGCCGGAACCCCTCGAAGTCTTCTTCTCGCAAGCGGCCTCATTTTACTGGTAGAGGAGTTGTACCTCCTGCGCCTGCGCAGCAGCCGCTCGATCAGGAATACGCCGACGATGAAGCACATGAGCAGTGCCGCGAGCCGCAGCGCCGAGTCGACGTCGGACATGCCGAACCACGTCTTGAATATCGCGGTCGTAAACGACTGAATCCCGAAATGCTTCGTAACCCCGTAGTCGTTTAACACTTCAAAGGCAACCAGGCTCGCTCCCCCGACGATCGCCCCTTGCGACAGGGGAAGGACGATCCGGAAAAAAATATGAACCGGATTTTTGCCGAGCAGTCTCGCATTTTCGATAAAAGCGGCGCTTTGCTTCTCCAGAAACGTCTTCGTAATCAAGTATACGTACGGAAATAAAAACAAAGTAAAAATGAAGACGGCGCCCTTCATGGACATGATGTCGAAATATTTCTGATCCGGCGTCCAACCGACCACGTTGCGGAAAAAGATCTGAACGCTCCCGGTATAACTGAGCATATCCCCGTACGTATAAGCGGCGATATAAGGCGGGATCGCCAAAGGCAGCACGAAAGCCCAGGCAAAAAAGCGCCTGAGCGGGAAATCGTATGCAGCGACGAGCCAAGCGAGCGTAACGCCGATCAGCACGGTGAAGAAGACCGTTCCGAGCACGAGCCATAACGACTCGAGCGCGTAATCGAGCAGCAAGTAATCCTGGATATGCTGCCAGTTTTCATTCGGCTTCCGGAAGAGGCCGATCAGAATATATAGAGACGGAAGAAGGGCCGCGAGGGCCCCGGCTACGCTTAGGAAGACCCAAGCGTTGCTGTTCCGTTTTATAGTACGCCATAACGTGTTGACCTTCATTGTAAGTTCCAGCCTACTTCCAGCCTACCTTGTTCAACAGTTCGGTAGCTTTTTTGTTATGATCGCCGAGCTTGCCGAAGTCGATCTGTTGGGTTTTGAACGTTCCCCACGATTTCAGCAGCTCCGGCTTGTCAGCCGTCTCGTTTACCGGGAATTCGAAGCTGCCATTGGTCAGCATCGTCTGCCCTTCCTTGCCGGTAATGAACTCGACCAGCTTGATTGCATTTTCTTTGTTTTTGGCATGTTTGGTCAAGCCGACGCCGCTGATGTTCAGATGAGTGCCTGTCGTGCCTTGGTTCGGGAAAAACACCCCGATGTTTTGCGCGACTTTCACTTCTTCGGCGTCTTTCGAATTCAGCATTTGACCGACGTAATACGTATTCATGATCGCAACGTCGCCGACTTTGGCGGCAATCGCCTTCGCCTGGTCGCGGTCTCCGCCCTCCGGCTTGCGGGCCAGGTTCGTCACGATGCCCTTCGCCCATTCCTCCGCCTTCGCCTCGCCGTTCAACTCGATAAAGGAAGCGAGCAGCGACTGGTTGTACAAACTCGACGAGGAGCGGACGAGCACTTTGCCCTTCCATCTGTCGCTGGCCAAATCTTCATACGTTGACAGCTGCTCCGGTTTGACGCGGTCTTTCGCGTATACGATGACGCGGGCGCGCGTAGCGACTCCGACCCATTGATTGTCCTTGTCGCGGAATTGCTTCGGAACGTTTTTGTCGATCGCCGCGGAAGTGATCGGCTGCAGCACGCCGTTTTGCTTCGCGTAGTTGAGCACGCCGCCGTCCACGGTGACGAACAGATCCGCCTCCGTGCTGGCGCCTTCCCGCTTCAGCCGTTCGACAAGCTCCTCCGCCGTCCCTTTGACTTCATTAACTTTAATGCCGGTTTGCTTCGTAAAAGCATCATAAAGCGTGCTATCCACATCATAATGCCGTGCGGTGAAGACGTTGACGACCTGCTCCTTGCCTTTGGCTGCATTCGCCGCATTGTCCGCCTGTTTGCCCGCGTTCGGGTCGGCCGTACTGCCGCCACTCTGGGCTCCGCCGCAGCCGGCTATTACAATCATCGCCATTGTCGTCAGCAGCGCAAGGCCGCCGGTAAGTTTGTTTCTCATCGCTATTACCCCTATTCTTCTATTGTTGGATAAATGGTTTTATCGCTTTGCAGATCCTAGCAAAGTTCCATTAAGAAACAATCAATTAGTTATCATGTTTGTTGATGATAATATTCATTCTCAGTGGAGGGCCAAAAAAAATGGCGGCCTGCAAGTTTCGTACCTTCTTCCGGCCCTTTCATTTAAACAGCCGCTGCTTTCTTCTCCTTGATCGGAGCGGCCTTCGCCTGTCGGCGTTGTATGTATCATGGCTTCCCTCCAGCCGTTTTCCATTATCATTGATAATGAATATCATTACCATTGAAACGAACAATTTACATTGTAACCGATGAAAATGAGAAAACGATGTGAAAACGAAAAAAAGTAGATAAGCTTCCATAGAAACTTACCTACCCGCGTTTATTTGCCGTTATTTGGAGGTACTGCCGGTAATAATACGGTCACTGTCGTGCCTTCGTGCTCCACGCTGTCGATCTTAATAGTGCCGTCGTACCGCTCAATCAGCCGTTTGGCGATCGCCAGACCGAGTCCGTGGCCGCCCTGCTCCCCGCTTCTGGCCTTGTCCACCCTATAGAACCGGTCGAGGACGCGAGGCAGCTCGCTTGCCGGAATGCCCGCGCCCTGGTCGGACACTTGAATGCACACTTGCCCGTCACGGACCGTCCCCGTCACCCGGACCGATTTCCGGTCCGGCGAATATTTGACCGAGTTGTCGATCAGAATATGCAAAATCTGCTCCAACTGCTGCTCCGGAATACCTACCGCCACGCCGGTTACCTTGTCCGTCACGGCTTCGAACCGGAACGCGGGGAAAACGACCGCGCTGTTCCGGACGATCTGCCGGATCGTCTCGGCCGGATCTGCAGCGGGCCGCTCCCCTTCGGGAAGCGCCGCTTCCGCGCGCGACAAAGCGAGCAGCTCCTGAACGAGCCCCTTGAGCCGGGCCAGCTCGTGAATGGAAGCGTCCAGCGATTCTTCCAGGATGGCCGGGTCGTTTTTCCCCCAACGCCGCAGCATCGCCAGATGGCCTTCGATAATCGCGACCGGCGTCCTCAGCTCGTGCGAGGCGTCTTCGACGAACTGCTTTTGCTGGAGAAACGATCTCTCCACCTGATCCATCATCTTGTTGAACATACTCATCAGCGTATAAATCTCATCCTGATTGCCGCCGAGCGGCACCCGCTCATGCAGCCCTTTCCGCTTGATCTTGCGGATCGTATCGGACATCGATTGCAGCGGCTTCAGCACTTGGCGGGCCAGCATCCAGCCCCCGAACCCGCTCAAGAAAACAGCTCCAAGCCCGCACAGCAGCATGACGCGGGAGAAAGCCGCGATTAATTCGGCGAAGTCCTCCGTATTGCGGACAATCTCGATCGTGCCGGTAAACTCAAAAATGGTGAGCGGGCTTCTCATGATCAGCAGATTATCGCTCCGCTGCCACGTCCCCGCGATCTCGCCGCCCGCTGACGATCCCGGCGTCTCGCCCCAACCGCCGCTTAACCCGTTCGAGACGGACACGATGACGCTGCCGTTCGCGTCAAGCACGCGAATCCCTTGATTTTGCCCGTTTACCCGTTCGAGAAAACCGCGAATCGGGGCCAGATCGGCCCCCTTGAAGGCGAATTCATTTTCCAGGAAATAGTTAAGCGCCGCTCGCATCGTCTGCTGGACGCCGGTCTTCTCCCGCTTGATCATCCATTGCTCCACATACACGTACTGAACGGCGTTATACGCCGCGAACAGCAGAAACAACAGCAGGGACGACCATAAGGTCAGCTTCCACTTGATCGGGAGATGCAGCCAGGTACGCGTTAATTTTCTCATCTTCGCATCACGTAGCCGGTACCCCGGAGCGTCTGAATATAGCTCGTTTCCCCCGGTGCATCGATCTTGTTACGCAAATACCGGACATACACATCCACGACGTTCGTATCGACCGCCGCTTCATATCCCCATACCATGTCGAGCAGTGTTTCGCGCGTCAGCACCCGGCCCGCGTTTCTGAGAAACGCAACGAGCAGGTCGTATTCCCGCTTCGTCAGCTCGATCTTCCCGGCTCCCTTGCGCACCTCGCGGGAATCCAGATTGACGCTCAGGTCCTGGAACGACAGCAGCGCCTTGTTGTCCTCGTCTCTGTCCTCCTGTCTGCGGAAGACGACCCGAATCCGCGCCAGCAGCTCCTCGATCGCGAACGGCTTCGGAATATAGTCGTCCGCTCCGCTGTCGAGGCCCGATACCCGGTCCGTGACACTGTCTCTGGCTGTTAATATCAGGATCGGCGTTTTCTTGACGGTCCGGATTCGCCGGCATACTTCCATACCGTCTATACCGGGCAGCATCAGATCGAGCAGGATGACGTCCCAGTCCTCTCTCAAGGCGAGGTCCAGTCCCGACGGCCCGTCGTAAGCCGTCGTCACCGAGAATGAGGCGTGGCGCAGCTCCAGCTCGATAAACCTCGATAAATGTCTCTCGTCCTCGATCAGCAAAATGGTCTTCATCCCGCAGCTCCGCCCTTGGTTCATCTCATTAAGTGAGAATAGTTATCATCATTCTGCTGTTATTGTATAAGAAAAAGGCTGGCGCATCAACCTTTGGCGGATATGCGGTAAGGGCGGCGTCCTTAAAGAATGGGCGGGCAGGTGACCGGACTAAACGGACCGGACGACACAAATCGGGGTGCTGAGCTGCGCTTTGTAATCGAAACGGTTATCTCCCCTCCAGCTCCCGGACTCGTTTTGTCAGCTCCTGCACAGCCTTAATCAATGGCGCGATAAACTCGGTATAACGCAAGCCGTAAACCGGTTCGCCCGCAGGACCTCCATCATTGTCCAGGGGAACGGAACGGGTCAAGGCGGCAAAATCAGAATCCGCCATCCCGAGCCGGCTGATCACCCTCTCCACATCCTGCGCGACTAATCCGTAATGGACGCGCCCGCTTTGCCCGTCCGTCATCTTGAACTTGGAGGGAGTAAGCAGGTTAACGAAATCCAGTCCCAGGTCGGAAGCTTCAACGTCGTACTTCAGCCGTTCGTCCGACGTCTGGATGACCCCATTGGCCGCGTAAATATCGTTAAACCGATTGACCGGCTGCCCCAGATTTTGAACGCCGTCTGATGTGGGGTGCAGGTCGCCGTTTGCTTTATACAGAAACCTCGGTGTCCCGTTCAAAGAAACCGATACGTCGCCGCCTCCCGTAATAGCCTGATCCGCCGTCGAAGTCCCGCTGCGAAGCGTCAGACGCGATACACCGTCAATCGTACCGGCGGTATAAGACGCACCGTCCTGAATGATGGACAGCTGCTTCGCCAGCCGGTCCGCCGTCCCATTGCCGGACGCAGCCGCACCGGTGACAACCGCGGTCGAACCTCCGTCGCACATTACGCCATACCGCGCATTCTCGCTGGCATTGACCTTCGTCGCCCTTGCCACCGCTCCGAACGCGAGCGAAAGTCCGTCCCGGCCGTTATAGGAAGCCGTCGCATTCGTACACGATATTCTCCCTCCGTACTCGCCGTGAATTCCGTTTAAACTGTTGTACACGGCCGTCGCGCTATCCGCGCTGAGCTGGGCGCCCGCCCTGGCCTCGAACCCGTTCGCCGCATTGCCTGCCGAAATCGTATTCGGAGCAACCAGCGATCCGCCGTTAAACGCAAAGCCTCCAACGAGCCGATTGCCGATAAAAAAGGCCGCGCTCGTGTTAAAGCAGCCGCCGTAGTCCGCGATCACGCCGTCCAAATAATTTCCGGCGGCTATGCAGAACTTGATCTCGATCGCGGCGGAGGTGCCGACGTAATACCCTCTTCTGCCGTTTCCCGTCGATACGGCACCTTTCCCGTACACGCCCGAGCCGCCGGCGACGCATATGCCTTGCTGGTCAAACTGGCTCACGCATACGAACTCTCCGAGCGAAATCGAACCGCCGGAAATACCTAGCGGATTTTCTCCTCCCGGTGCCGCCGAGCCGCTCACGATCGTGTTGGACCCGACATAGATGCCGTGCGTGCCTTTCTCCGTCCCGGTCACATTGGCTTCATTCCAGTAGTCGTACATGTTGCCGACGATTCCCACATCCTCCAGAAGCCCGACGCTGGAGCCTCGTACGACAATACCGTCGGTATTGTTGTATTTTAGAATCGTGCCAATCTTGTAAAGATCGGCGGAAGCCAGCGTATGCGCCGGAAATGCCGGCTGACGGTAGCGGTTGCGGACCGTGATCTGATTGGAGCCTGCCGACACGACTTCCCAAAATCCCGCATGGGCGTAATGGTTGCCATCCCCCGACGTCTTGCGAATCATCACCCAATCTCCCGCCGCAAAGCTTCCCGAACTCGTCACGGCGAGCGTAACGAGATAGTGCCCCGCCGTCCCTGTCACGTTCGTCTGACCGACCGCTTTGGCGGTTAACGTCACATCCGCTCCTTTAATCTGAATCTGCTCGGCGTTCGGATGCGTAATCCGGGTAGCGCCCGGCATCACATAGGAACCTGCAGCCAAACGGATGCGGACTACCGAGCTGGACGGGATCATCCAGCGCTCGATTGCATGCAGCGCCGCATTCAGATCGGAATACTGCGCGGGTACGTCCACCGTGATAGCGGCTCCGGGGGGGACGAAATAAACTTGTCCGCCGGCTGCGTCTGCGGCCATCTGGGCGTCGCCGTTCCAATCCGCGGCGCTCGCCAGCTCGCCCAGCTTATCCGCCACGGTGCGGCCTTTGTAGCCGACCAGCTCAGCTCCCTTCACAGGGTCCGCGTTATTCGCCAGCTCCTCCCTCAAGCCGTTGTCCCATGGCTTGCCTTTATGTCCGTAAACCGCCTCCCCGACCGCGCCTGCTTCCGCTTCCGCCAATTCAAGCTTCAACAGCTCCGAGGACAATAAGGCCGCGCCGCCAAGCCCTGCGGCGGCAAGCAGCTTTCTGCGGCTGATCGATGGAGCGGAGCCGCCGCTTGGCGGCAGCTCCTGACGTTGATCTTCATCCTGACGAGGCATTCCGAATCACTCCTTTGCTGGGTGGTTGCTGCCTAAACCGGTTTATTTGCGGCCTTCCGCGTACTTCTTCGTCTGTTCCTCGTCGAACTGGCGCAGCGCCGTGTTCAAGTCGACTTGATCTTTAATGATTTTGCCCATCAGATTGGTGATGTCGTTTAAAGCTCTGCCTGCGAATTCCGTCGGCGGGAACGGCTTGGCCGGTTTGGTTTTAAATACGGCTTGCACGTTTTTCCCTTTCAGGATGTCGAGGTTTTTGCCGAACTCGTCTTCGAACTTTTTATCCTTCAGCACCGATATTTTGCCGTCGCGCACAAGCTCCAGCTGCACTTCGTCGGAGACGACCGTGCTCATGACCTGTAAAGCGGCTTCTTTGTTTTTGCTTGTTTTGGCAAGCAGCATCAAATGAATGTCAATTTGTGTGCCGATCCCCGGCTTCTCCGGAAATACCGGGTAGGAAGCCATATCCCAATTCGTGAAGCTCGACTTGATTTTGTCGTCGTTCATAAAGCTGAGCCAGTTCAGGCCGGCGATCATGGCGATCGTCTGGGTCTGGTTAAAATCTTTAATCCCGTTGCCGAGCGATTTGATATCCGAGTTGCCCGGGATCTCGTAGATGTCTCTGACCATCTGGAACACGCGTTTCCACGCATCCGTATTGGCAATCGATTTGTAGGTGGCCGGATCGATGAGAGGCAGCTCCAGCTGAGAGCCGGGACGGAATACCGAGTCGGGCTCCAAGCCCCGGTACTGCACATTGTCCGCCACCCGCGTCAACTTTTTGGCAAGCTCCGTCACTTCTCCCCAAGTCATGCCGTCCTTCGGGTACTCGACTCCGAACTTATTGAATATATCCTTGTTGTAGTACAACGCGTTAAACTGCAGCGTATACGGCAATCCGACCAGATAGGGGGTCTGATTCGTGATTTTGATCGATTCGAGCGCATCCGCCTTAAAGCCGCTAAGATCGGTTTTTTGACTTTGCACCAGCTCCGTCATATCGAATTGCAGATCCCACTGCTTGAAATCCTGCAGCGTGAGCGAATTCGTCGTAATGATATCCGGCACTTCTTTCGCAGCGATCAAGTTCGGCAGCGTCACCGTTTTGTTATCGATCAGCAGCGGCTTGACCGTGATGTGCGGATATTTCTTTTTCACCGGCTCGTATCACGTACCGTTCCATCTCTTTTTCTGTAAAATAACCGGGTCGATAACCGAAAGTGATCGTTACCGGCTCCTGCTTCACAGGCTGCACGGCAGCTGGCTGTGTGCCGGGCGCGGCATCGGCCCCTTGACCCGCTCCTCCTCCCGAAGCTTCTTTCCCTCCGCATCCGGCCAGCAATGACGCCGTCATCGCCGCGATGGCGGATAAAGCGACCGCTCGTTTTTTCCCCAGCATATGAATACCGACTCCCCTCATGTTTTCATCAGCTACAACGGACTTCCTTACTTGCTCTTGCTATCCTCGATGTGACGGTTAATTTTTTGATCCGCATCGCGCAGAGCGCTGTTCATATCCTGGCCGTTGAAATAGGCCTCGAAGCTTTTCAGCACGATTTGATTGACTGCGCTGTCTTCATAACGCGAGTAGGCCGGTGCCGGGACGGGAGAGCTTTTGAAGATCGACTCCAACCGTTTGCCTTTCAGGAAAGGCATGTCGGCGCCCAGCTGTTTTTTCATCTCGGGGTTTTGCAGCGGAGACAGCCTGGCTGTCGTTCGCGCGCTCAGCAATTGAACCTCGTCGGAGGTAACGACCTGAAGCACCTGCATCGCTTGATCCTTATGCTTGCTCGTCTTCGTAATCGCAAGCACGTGCGCATCGACATGGCCGTACACATTCGGCTTCTCCTTATAGCTCGGATACTGGGCCACGTCCCAATTCAAGCCTACTGCGGCCGCTTCCTCCAATGCTAGATTCAGCAGGTTGATCGTCGTAATCATCGCCAGATTCTGGTCTTTCAGGAAAGCGGGTTTGGCATTGGCGTTCAGGAAATTCCCCGGCTTATTGCCCGGTATCGAATAGATGGAGCGGGCAAGCTCGAACACTCTCCTCCATTCGTCCGTGTCGATTGCGGACCTTTCCTTCCCGCTGTTGACGTACGTGATCCCGAGCGGCTTGGACAACCGGGATACCGCCTCCGGATCGAGACCCCGGTACGAGACCCCTCCCTCGCTGCGGGTAACTCTTTTTGCCAGCTCGATCGTCTCTTCCCACGTCATGCCGTCTGACGGGTACGGGACGCCGAACCGGTCGAAAAGATCTTTGTTATAATAAATCGCATTAAACTGGACGGTAAACGGAAGGGCGTACAGCTCCCGCTGCCCCGACAATACGCGGATGGAATCTAGGACGACCGGCTCGAAGCGGGACAGATCTGCGCCGTGCCGGGCGGCAAGCGGCGTCATGTCGACCAATAAATCGTAAGCCTGAAAAGTAGACAACCCGCCATTCCACGTATACAGCAAATCCGGAGGCTGGCCGGCGGCCACCAAATCTTGAATCATCGTACCTTTGCCGGGCTTTAGCAACTCGATGTCGATATGCGGGTATTTCTTCTTGACCGGCTCGATAAACAAGCGGTTGACGTCCTTCTCCTCAATGCCTACCGCGGGAAACAAGCTCAGCTTAACCGGCGACGTATCGAACGCCTCCGCCTTCTCCGCTGCCTTCTCCACGGTCTCCTTAGCAGGTCCGCAGCCCGCCAAGGCGGGAAGTATGCAGAAACCGGCCAAGATCGACTTCATCCTTGCAGCTTTTCCTGCCTTCACTTGTATAGCCCCCTTAGAAACTGTCGATTAAATGTGTAGAAGTGTTATCTGGCCGTTCCAAGGGAAAAGTTGCCTTCTTCTGCTCAGACAGGTTGTCCGGAATCCCTTGATTTTAAAGGATTTTAAGGTTTGGGATTCCAGACAAAACTCGCCAGAAGGCAATCTTTTCACTTTCCACTAGGTTGTTCATAATGAATCGACAGTCTCCCTTAACTCCTGTAACGCACGCCCCATGATAGCCCGGATGTCCGCCCGAGCAGAGCGCACCTTTATTGCAGCGTCAAGCGCCAATAAACGATTTTTACCCGGTTCCACGTATATGTGATATATAGGTGGTCGCCCTGCGTTACGATAGCCGGATACGAAAATTCCCCCGGCTCGTCTTCCAGTACAAACTCGTCCCCCCACGTATTCCCGTTGTCGTGCGAGAGACGGACGACGAGCGGCGTTCTCGCCCCCCGGTCCTCCCCGACCGGATTGTATACGAGGGCCAGCGTTCCGCTCTGCATCCGGGCGAGATCGATGCCGCTGTTGTTGTTGGGCAGCGGCGTCGCATAAGCGGGTGACCAGGTTTCCCCTTGGTCCGTGCTGTCGCTTCGGTATATCGCCCCTGCGGTGCTGCGCAGCAGCATATGAACGCCCTCGTCCGATTCCCATAGCGTCGGCTGAATGATTCCTTTCCCCGGGAACGTTGCATGATCGATCGGGACGAGACTGCTGGCCTTCCACGAACCGCCGTTATCGCAGGACATATCGACAAAAGCGTCCCACTGCTGCAGCGTTTCGAGCGAAGCCGGAGCCAGCAGCATCCCGTTGCGCAAATAAATCGGCTTATTCCGTACCGGCCCGCGTCCCCCCGTATCGTTCTGAACAAGCGGAACCGGCTCCGACCAGCTTGCGCCGTCGTCCGTAGATGTGCACGTCAGCGTATGCCAATGAGGAATCGTATGGCCGACCTTATAATACAGGCGGAGCTTCCCCTCGTTCGTACGAAACAGAACCGGATTCCAGTGCGGCATCCCCTCGCGGTCCGCAATCTTTTGCGGCTCCGACCATTTCCCGTTCGCCCGTTTCGAGCTCCAGATCGCTACATCGCCCATTCCTTCCTTCGTGCCTCCGAACCAGGCGGCCAGAATACTCCCGTCCGGCAATACGTCCAAGGTGGAAGCATGACAGCTGGCAAACGGCCGGCGGTCACCAAAAATATATTCTTTTTCCGTTAAGCTGTACCTCAATACTCCTCGCTCCCATCCCGCAACACTTGATCGTTTCCGACTGCGGCCGCAATCTGGTATCACTATATCCCCGTACGAACCCGTTTCCAAGAAGCAAACGGGCGCCCGGTGCATCAATTTTCGCACTCCGGCGACCGATGATGCATGTATCTACCTGGCTGCATTTTTCCTACTCGAAGAAACGCACAACAGCCAAGCCCGAAACCTCTCGGCTTCGGGCTTGGCTGTTTCGTAATGCGTTCAATCCGGTATTCCAGCCGCCTCTCTGTTCGCGTCGGCTGCAATCGATTTGCGAAAATCGTTCGGGGACAAACCCTCCACCTTTTTAAACGTGCGCAGAAACGTCGTCCGGTTATGAATTCCTACCTTCTCCGCAATCGCGCCGATCGGCAGATCGGAGTGGACGAGCAGCTCCTTCGCTTTGGAGATTCGCACTTGGCTGATGTAATCGGTAATATTCATTCCGGTTTTCTCTTTGAATACGCGGGAGACGTATTTGACGGACACGTTCATTTTATCCGCGATTTTGTCCAGATATAAATCTTCATTGTAATGCTCGTCGATGTAGCTCATGATGGCGGACAGAAGCGCCCCCGACCTGTAAGCATGCTGCTGACGAACCATCGTCTCCGCGATCCCGCTATACAACCTGTGCAGCAGCTGCCGCCTCTCCTCCGGGTCGGCGGCGCTAGCCTGGAAGCGGAATAGCTGTTCCTCTTCCCGCTCCGTTAAAACCGCAGCGACGCCGATGCCCTTCTCGGACACAAATCTCAGCCCGGTATAGGCCATATCCGAGATGAGCGAGTGAAGCTGTTCGGCGGAACCGCCCTTGAGCTCGCATGACCTCAAAAGGTGATCGACCGCCTCCGACAAGCCCCCTTCGTCCCCCAGCTTCAGCAGATTCAGCAGCTTGTTTTCGTCGGAGAACAAATAGGAAGCGTCTACTCTCCTATCTGGCTTGTCCTCCCTCAGAATGACAAAATCCGGAGAGGACGTTTTCCTTCGCAACTGGTCCATTGCCTCCCGGTAAGAACGCGGGATGCCGTCCAGCCCCGGGTATAAACGGCCTGTCTCGATATGGATGCTGCAATAGATCGCATCATACCGGAACGTTTCCGCCAACTGCTCCAGCCCTGAACGGATGCCGGCGAACTCCTCCTCGTCGTCCAAATTAACGACGCAAATATATTGATGCTGCCTGCACTCAAGAACGTACAGATCGGCATAATCCTGAAGCGTTCCCCAGATCAGTTTCTTAAGCTTGCTATGAATGAGCATCCGGTCGACATCCTGCACCCCGGAATAAAAGGTCGTCTTAAACTCGAACAGGATCGTACAGCACGCAAAGCCGCTTTTCGAATATCCCATCTGATCGAGCAGCAGGCTTTGCTGTTCCCGGGACAGCTTGCCGCCCTGCAGCAATTGAAGCAAGGCAACGTCCAAATATTCCGTGGACACGTTGCGCAGCTTCTCCTCGAACTGCCGGTTGTACCGAAGCAATTGATCGATGCCTTGACCGATCCTCTCAAACTCGTCTGATGGCGTTACACGGCCGGGCGCCGGCTCTGTCCCGTTTTCGCCTTGATTGAGGATGTCCGAGATGCGCCGGATCGGATTGTAGATTCGAAAAGTAAATACGAATGAAAACGCAATGCTGATTACACCCAATACGGCGCAAATCAGGAGCAGCATGTTGACAATGCCACCAGCCTGCTTATTGAATTCGGCGGCAGGGGTGAGCGCGTAGTACTTCCATCCGTATATGTCGGATTGGACGATGGCCGCCAAATACTTTTTCCCTTCGATGGTTATCGGCTCGGACAAGGAGGCCGGCTTGCCGGCTATCCGGTCGATCTCCCCGGCGGTTTCGCTATTGGGAAACGCCTGATCCGAAGCTAGAATAAAACGGCCGTCACCGCTGGTTACGATGAAGCGGGTGTTCGGGTATGCGACGTTTCCCGAGAGCGTTTTTCGGATCGCGTCAAGCGATACGGAGGCCACGATGACGGCTTTGTTTCCCTGGATGACGCCCGAGGTCAGGAGCGGAACAACCTCCCTTTCGTAAAACGGAGTTTGGACCATGGAGCGGTCCAATATTTCTACCTGCGGCGCGTCGGTTCGTTTCCGTTCCCAGAAGCTCCGGTCATACTCGGCGAACCGGTAAAAACCGGTGAAAAAGGAACCGAAATCTTCCACTCCTCCGCTGGTGTAAACTTTATCATTATCGACATACACGAAAATTTCGTCCGTCGTCGTGTTTGCGATCGAACGGATTCGCCTCAAGCCGTTCAGCAACTGATGAACCTCCGTCCGTTCTTCCAGTGAATAAGCGGCGAAAGGCTTCATGAGCCGGATGACGGACGTGTCGCCAAACAGGCCGACAATCGATTCCTGGACCATCCGCAGGTCGTTATCTATCGCTAGGGCTGAAGACCGCATGTTCATCGTTATTTTCTCTGTAAACTCCCGCTTGAATTGATCGACGAAGCGGTCGTAGGTGAACGTACCGATCAATGCGATCGGAAGCAGCAGCGATAAGAAATATAGCAAAATTTGAACGAAAAGGCGGTTGACCCGAAAATACTTCCTCCATAAGTTCATTGCAAACTTCCCCCACACCGCTCTATGGCCGTACACGCGCCAATGCGTCGTTATAGATCGTCTCCATCTCGGGTACGCCGGCCCCAGTCAATTGCTCGGCATAAGCCTCGTATTCGCTTAACGGCCTTGTCCCTATTATAAACTTGAGCAGCTCCTGCTCGAGTGGGGCCAGCCGGGAACGGATGTGGGTCAACCGGTCCCGTTCCTCCTTCGTAAAGCTTGGAGCCAAGTTGTCGATGACAATCGCCCCCGGATCGCGCTTCAGCTGCTCGCTCCAGCGCAGCAGGTCGGGACTTGACAGCTCCATGACCGGCCTTTCATCGACAAGCGGAGAAATGGCCAGCAGACCGGCCCCGACTTCCGACTGCATCATGCGAATCGGATCGGCCGTCTGTTTGTAGGTTTCGGCGAGACGGGCGCTTACTCGGGGCTCTCCGTCCACGATCTCGTACGTTTCCCCACGAATGCCGAAATTCGATGCCAACGCTCCTTCGGGACTGTACAGCCAGTCGAAGAGTTTGATAGCCCGAAGAGGGTCCTCCACATTGGAGCTGATCGCATAAATATCGGATAGCCAACCTTTCGGATACAGAAATCCTCTTGTGCTGCCTTTAGCATTTGCAAGGTAAGGAATCAGCTCCAGACGATAGTCCGGATGATCCCGCTTTAACGCCTCGTTGAAATTAAGCGCAAACGTATAATTGTCGTAATAAAAAAAGGATTTCCCCGAGCCGAGGTTATCGCTCCAGCGCTGCTGACTGTTAACATCGAAGTCGGAATCGATCAGCCCCTCGCGGTACAGCCTGTTCAGGTACGTCAGCACTTCTTTGAATTCCGGCTTGTTCGTCCCGTACAAGTACCGCCCGCCTCCCAGGTCCGGATCGAAGTACATCCCCGCTCCCGAGCCGAGTCCGAAGGCGACCGCATTCAGAAACGATCCGATCCCTCGCGCCGTCCATGGAATCGAGTCCGGATACAGCTCCTTCAGTTTTTGCAGTACGGTATACAACTCGTCAAACGTACGGGGGACCTCGAGCTGATGCTTCTTCAAGATGTCGGTGCGAATCATCGGCGCTTTCGCATTTTGGATGTAATGCTGAGCCGTTACTGGAAATCCGTACAGTTTGCCGTCTACGTACAATCGCTGCATCAGCGGATTTTCCTTGAGGATGCTCCGGAAATGGGGCATCTGTTCCAAATAGTCGGATACGGGCAAAAAAATTCCCGTTCTTGCAAACTCAGTCATCTCATTCGGATTGATCAGCAAAATATCCGGCATATGGCCGGTCGTCATCAGCGACCTCTTCTTGTCCGAATAGCTGCTGAGCGGAATCGGGACCAGGTTTAACGTAATGCCGGTTATGCGCCGGATCTCCTTTAAGACAGGCGTGTCCGTCCGCAGAACCTGTGCCGGATGGTCGCTCCTTACTAACTCAAGCGTAAACGGCTCCGATGTTTGCGCTTTCATGTAGCTGCAGCCGGAGACCGCCGGGAGCAGAGCAAGAAGCGTACCCAGTGCAATTCGATTGAAAGCCGATTGCCTGTAACCGATCACGAAAGATCCCCTCCCTGTGAACAAGGTCGTTTGGCAATAGCCAATACAGGTTCAATTGTAGGTACTAAATGGAAAAAAGACAAGAATTATTTGTTCACCAATAAGGAACGTGGTTCTATATCAAATCAAAGTGTCATGCAATATCCTCCCTTCAAGCCGCCGCGATCAAAATCCGCAACCGGATTCGGCTGCGGCTACGATTACGTTTTCGTATGCGAAGCTTACAACATTGAAAGTTTTCCGTAAGTTAGATCCATGGCGCTCCGGGCGGCCGGATGCGATGATATCCATAGAGAATTCGCCGAAGCTGATGGTTTCGAAGCCGATATTGCTTCGCAAAACGTTGAAGGAGTGTACCGTACATGCTGGAAGTCAGAAACGTATCCAAAGTATATGAAGGCAAAGTAGCCTATCAAGCGTTGTCAGGTTTAAACTTTACGATTCAAAAGGGAGAGTTCGTCGGCGTCATGGGACCGTCCGGCAGCGGCAAAACGACGCTGCTGAATGTCGTCTCGACGATCGACAAGCCTTCGTCGGGCGAGGTGCTTATCGACGGCGTCGACACCCACCGGTTAAACAAGCGGCAGCTGGCGCTGTTCCGCCGCCAGGAGCTCGGCTTCGTCTTTCAGGATTTTAATCTGCTGCAGACGTTGACTGTAAAAGAAAACATTATCTTTCCGCTGACGCTGGAGAACGTCCCGATCGCCGAACAGGACAAGCGGGTGCAGCAAATCGCGGAAAAGCTCGGCATCGCGGGCATCCTGAATAAGCGCACCTATGAAATTTCGGGCGGCCAGTGCCAGCGCACCGCCATCGCGCGGGCGATCATCCACGATCCGAAGCTGATTCTCGCGGACGAGCCTACGGGCAACCTCGATTCGAAGTCGGCCAAAGACGTGCTCGAGACGCTTCAGAGGCTGAATCGCGACGAAGGCGCCACGATGATGATGGTGAGCCACGATCCGCAGGCGGCCAGCTACTGCGACCGCGTCATCTTCATCAAGGACGGGGCGCTGTACCGGGAGCTGCACCGTTCGGACGGACGCGAAGCCTTTTTCCAAAACATCATGAACGTATTGTCTTCCATAGGAGGATCGTCGGATGAATTTTCGTCAGTTCGCGTTTAAGAACGTTTTCCGCAACAAGCGTCTGTATGCCGGCTATTTTTTCAGCTGCGCCTTCTCGGTCATGATCTTTTTCGCCTATTCGATGTTCGTCTTCCACCCGGAGTTGAACTTCTCGACCCACGGCAGCTACGGCAAGGGCGCGCAGACAAGCATGGACGTGTCGCAGTATATCATTTACGTATTTACGTTTCTTTTCATTTTGTACTCGATGAGCGTCTTTCTGAAGTCGCGGAAAAAGGAGTTCGGCATCTGCATCATGCAGGGCATGTCCGATCTGCAGCTCCGGAAGCTCGTCTTCCTCGAAAATGTGATCATCGGGTTGACCGCTACCGCTTCCGGCATCGCGGCCGGACTGCTCTTGTCGAAAGGGATGCTGATGCTGGGAACGTCCGTGCTGGCGCTGGAGAAGCCGCTTTCCTTTTATTGGCCGGTCACGGCGGGATGGTTAACGCTCTTCGCCTTCACGCTGCTGTTCGTCGTGATTTCGCTCTTTACGGCCATCATCCTGCGAAGCAGCTCGCTGATCGATCTGCTGAAAGGAACCGCGAAGCCAAAGCCGGAGCCGAAGGCGTCCGCCGGGCTGGCGATACTCGCCGCCGTACTGCTGGCCGTCGGGTATGCCATCGCGTTTATCGTGAAAGGGATGCTCGTCCTGCTGGCGCTGCTTCCCGTCGTAGTCATCGTAAGCGTGGGTACGTACTTTCTGTTCACCCAGTTGAGCGTGTATATCATCAACAAGCTGAAACGCAAGCAAAAGCTGTATCGCAGCAATACGAACATGATTACATTGTCCGATCTGGCTTATCGGATGAAGGATAACGCCCGGATGTTTTTCCTGGTGGCGATCATCTCGACGGTCGCGTTCTGCGCAATCGGCACGCTTGTTGGGATGAAGTCGATGTTCGTCAGCATGATGTCGGAATCGACGCCCGCTTTCAAATACGAATCGTTTGCCGGCAACGCCCGAGCAGACGAGCATACTTCCCTGATCGAGCAGAGGCTGCAGCAGGAAAATACCGAGTATGAGAAATTCATCGTGAATATCAAAAGGCTCCAGGTAGCCGAATCGGGCAGACAACACCTCTTCATCCCGGCCGGCGACTACAACCGTTTGATGAACGAGCAGATCCAACTCGGCGATCGTGAAGCTTATCTGTATTTTCCCGACGATATGGGCTTCGGGCGACCGGAGGAAGGCGATCAGGCCAAACAGCTGAATGTCAAAGAAGGAGCTACGTTTGCGGTGACGAAAAACGAAGCGATCCCGGCCCCGCTGAAGCAGTTCGACTACGGGAGCATCGTCATCGTCTCGGACGCGGCTTACCGGTCGCTTCCCGAATCGGAGAGAGGCTCGATCACTTACGTGTATGAGGTGAAGAAGTGGGAGCAGACGCTGGATACGGCCAAAACGCTCAACGGGGAGCTTCAGGGCGAGCAGAAGCAGTTCAGCTTTACGTCCCGGGCTTACGAGATCAACGAGATGAACCAAAGCTTCGGGCAAATTTTGCTGACCGGATTGTTCATCGGCGCCGTCTTTTTCGTCGCGGCGGGCAGCTTCCTGTACTTCCGCTTATACGCCGACCTGGACAACGACCGGGTGCAGTACCGGGCGATCTCCAAGCTCGGTCTGACGGAAGCCGAGCTGTCGAAGATCGTCACAACGCAAATCGCGCTGCTGTTCTTCGTGCCTATAGACGTCGCGCTCGTTCACGGGGCGGTTGCGCTGAATACGCTGCAAAATACGTTTAACGCCAATCTGGTGAAACCTTCGGCACTTGTGCTGGGCACGTTCCTGGCGATCCAGATCGTCTACTTCCTTTTCATCAAGACGAGTTATTTGAGAAAATTGAAAAATGTGATGTAATGTGATCATACTTGCGCAACTACAAAAGGAGCGGCCGGTGACGGCCTGCTCCTTTTCTTCGTTCTAGCGTTCGATCTAATTAGGAAGAGAAAAGCCCGAATACCGTCAAGGTACTCAGGCTTCTCCCATACAACTATTCTAACATTAAGAAACGATTAAAGACCGCGCACCCGTCTTCTGTACAGAAGACCGGAAATACCTGCGGCAACCAGTGTCAAACCGGCCACTTGAAGCGGCAAATCACTGTCTTCTCCGGTTTTGGGAAGTTCCTTTACCCCCGCGCCGTTCGACTTGTTGTCGTCCGAGTTGGCCAGAGCCGAATGGTTTCCGCTCGTATCGGAGTTGTCCCGGTTAAGCTCTGCCGGTTCTTCGCCTTTCTCCTGATTGCGGCCTGCCCCTGCGTTATCCGAATCCCCTGGCGTTGTAGTACCAGGGTCCGCCGGTTTCTCCGTATCTGTCGGGTCCGTCGGTTTGCCTGGATCTACTGGATCGGTCGGATTGCCTGGATCGACTGGATTCGTCGGTTTACCCGGATCTACCGGGTTCGTCGGCTTGCCCGGATCAGTAGGGTCCGTTGGTTTGCCTGAATCTACCGGATCGGTCGGCTCCTCAGGATCGACTGGATCAACCGGATTTACCGGATCGACCGGCTTGCCTTGCTTCTTGTTTTTGACCTCGATTACCCCGATAGTACCTGCACTCGCTGCATCCAAAATAATGGTCAATTCCTTCGAGTCAAGCACATAACCGTCCGGTGCTGTAATCTCGGTCAACATATAAGTGCCGAATGGCATGTCGATAAACGGGAGCAATCCGTCCGGGCCAGTCGTATACGTCCCCATGATCACTTTGCCATAGGTCGAACCTGTGACTGTAATCCCGGTCCCGTAAGTCGAACCCGTAACCGTGATTCCCGCTCCATAAGTCGAACCCGTTACCGTAGTTCCCGTACCGTATGTCGAGCCCGTTACCGTAGTTAACCGCTCCAACTTGAAGATGGCTCCCTGCAGCGGCATTCCCGTGAGGTCGTCCACTTTCTTGATGAAGAAATTTCCCGTTTTCGGCACTATGACTTGCAGCTTATTTTTGACTTCGATCTCATGGGAACCCGCAGCTTCGGTATTGGCTGCCGTCAGAACGATCTCCCGTTCTGCCGGATCAAGCTCATACCCGGACGGCGCCGCGATCTCCGTCAAAATGTAAGTGCCAAACGCCAAATCTTCGTATTTCAGCAATCCATGGATGTCTGTCGTATACGTTGCATGGGTGACCGTAGTCCGGGTGCCGCTGGACGCCTTATGCTCCAGCTTGAATTGTGCCCCTTGCAGAACCTTGGCCTTCGTATCGGCATCCACTTTTTTGATGATCAGATCGCTTGTCGTTCTGATCTTATTCGTAACTATATACTCGTAGTAACCCAAAGTTTCGGTATTGGCCACGCCCAGCATGATTCTATGTTCTGTCGTATCCAGTACGTACCCGTACGGTGCTTGGGTCTCCGTCAAAATATAAGTCCCCAATTCCAAATCCTCGTACTTGAGCAATCCATCGATGTCTGTAGTATTCGTTGCACTCGCGACCGTGGTTCGTGTGCCGTTAGACGCCTCTCGCTCCAGCTTGAAATGCGCCCCGGGCAGGACCGTATTCGTGCCGTCTACTAGTTTCTTAATGTGCAGACTGCCTATTGTTCTGGCCTTATTTTTGACTTCGAATTCGAAAGCTTTCGTCACGGTCTCGGTATTGGCTGCGTCCAAACTAAATGTATGTTCAGTCGTATCCAACAGATACCCGGACGGCGCCTTGATCTCCGTCAAAATGTAAGTGCCGAACGGCAAATCTTCGTATTTCAGCAATCCTTGGATGTCTGTCGTATACGTCGCACCTGTGACCGTCGTCCGGGTGCCGTTAGACGCCTCTCGCTCCAGCTTGAATTGTGCTCCCGGCAGAACTTTGGTCGGCGTGTCGGAATCTACTTTCTTGATGATCAGATCGCCTGTCGTTCTCGCCTTATTTTTGACTTCGAACTCATGGTAACCCGTAGTTTCGGTATTGGCTACCGTCAGAACGATCTCCCGTTCCGCCGAATCCAGCTCGTACCCGGCCGGTGGTTGGGTCTCCGTCAAAATGTAAGTGCCGAACGCCAAATCTTCGTATTTCAGCAACCCGTGGATGTCTGTCGTATTCGTTGCATGGGCGACCGTAGTCCGGGTGCCGTTAGAAGCCTTATGTTCCAGCTTGAATTGTGCCCCTTCCAGGACCGTATTCGTGCCGTCTTCGACTTTCCTGATAACTAGACCGCCTGTTGTTCTCACTTTATTTTCGACTTTGAACTCATAACCTGTCGTACCGGCACGGTGTGGAGTCAGTTCGATGGAATGTTCCTTCGGATCGAGAGCGTACCCGTACGGCGCTTTAGTCTCCGTCAACATGTAATTCCCCAACGGCAGATCCACATATTTAAGCAGCCCGTTGCTGCCGGTCACATAGGTTGAATTGGAGACCGTGGTCCGGGTGCTGTCCGAATTGACCCGCTCCAGCTTGAATGTTGCGCCTTGCAGAACGGTATTCGTGCCTTCTTTGACTTTTTTGACGATCAGATCGCCTATGGCTCGCTTATTTTTGACTTCGAACTCATAAGGTGCACTGCCGGCCGTAGCGGCATCCAAAATGATCGTTTTTTCTGTCGAATCCGGCTCGTACGAGCGCGGGGCCGCAGTCTCGGTCAATATATAGGTGCCGAACAACAAATCTTCGTATTTCAGCAGGCCATCTGCATCGGTCTTGTTAGTCGCTTGGCTGATCGGAATCCGCTTCCCGTTCGACTCCCGCTCGAGCTTGAACTGCGCGTCTTTCAGAACGGCTCCCGTATCCAGATCGGTTTTTTTAATGATCAAGGTGCCGGTAACGCCGCTTCCGGTACCAGAGCCGGCAGTCTTCATAACCGTCTTGCTTTCGTTCGTAGTCTTTTCGCCTTTTGTAATCTGATCTCCGGTAAAGGTAACCGAATTGCTTACCGATACTTGGCCGGACGCGTTAATGAACGTCTGATACTCCAGAATGTAGGCATCCTTGATCGCATGATTCGGATTTGAATTTTTGAACTTGAGCACAAACGACTGCTTGCCGTTGTCATCCGTGGCAAAGTCCAAGGTGTAGTCTACATCTTTTACCAGTAAAGGTTTCGTCAAGTCTTTCGTTACCGTTCCATCCGAACTAACCTTTGTAGGATACAGCTTGAAAGAACTTTCCACCAAGATTTGATTTGCGCTAGGCTCGTCTTTCACTACTGCGTTCTCTACCAACGACTGTCCTCTATTAATCGGCAGCGTCCAATCCATAAGGACCTTGTTGGCTGAGTGAAGCGCACCGGTTTTGGAGACGAATTCGCCGCCATACTTAATCGGTACGGTTGTTCCGAAACTAGTAAGCGGAGTGCTGATGTTTTCGTACAGATCAGCTGTGTTCGAGATCGTCTTTTCATCAATTTTCACCCCGTCAAGACTAGTCTTGAACGTGATGTAATAGGGGTTGTTGATCACGGTGCCCGGCGGTTTGTCGAATGCTACGCTCAACGTGTTGTTGTTGGCCGCATTCGGTTCCGTGAACGTATACTCGCTGCTATTCACCTCGGCTCCAACTACGATTCCGTTCTCCGTCCCCGACAAAGTCATATGGTGTACGTTCAAAGAACCGGACACATACTTTTGACCTTGTCCGAGAATATCCTTCACAACCGCATCCGTAATCGGTCTGTTGTTGTAGTTGATACCGATTTTCCAGGTCAGTTCCTTCGTTACCGCATCGTAGGAACCTTCTTTAAATCCGTTGGCTTTGGTGAACGTATCCGGGATAAACGGGGCTGTGATCGTTTTCGATTTGTCCACCGTAACGCTGTTTTCAACTGCTTTCCAGTCCAGCTTGCCCCGGTTGTAAAAATTATCCTTGTGCTCCCCTTGAGAAATACCGAATGAATTATCGTGCGGCGGCTTCCATTCATTATCGAACTTCGTCGTGTACGTGATTCGATGTTCGGTCGTTACCGGTTTTAAAAATGTGATCGTAAAGCCGGTAGTCGGATCTTGAGTAATCGTATAGTCCGTGCCCTGGGTCAACGTCGTCGAGCCTCTTTGAACTCTAATCGGCCCATGCAACTGCAATCCGCCAAACGGGAATGTATCTGTAAAGACGAGATTTTGAACATCCGTATACCCGATCTCGTTGATCCGTACAGTCCAATCTATCGTTTTGTCGTTATAGTTTGGATTGCTCGACCCTTTATTGAGAAATTTCTGGCTGATGCTCTGTGTAGCCGACTTCGTGGTCGTACCCGTCGTTACGCTGTTACTCAGGGTATGGTCATCATACACATTCCCTGCTGCTTTGGTTTTGTACTTGATTTTAAAGGCTTGGCTGACTCCGCTAGGAAATTTCAGTTCAAAGCCGTTTTTTCCTGTGGCCGTAGCAGGAATTGTGGTATACCCGCTTGTCAGCTGGTTTCCAGTAACTGCGTTGCCATTCGAATCAAAGCTTACCTCATAGACCTCAACTTGTCCGTCCAATACATGCGTATCGTCAAACAGGTCTACAAGCACCGCTTGTGCAGCAGGAATCTGGTTCAACGAAAAGTTGTAGTCGATCTCCCAGCTTACCGTTTGAGTACTGGAGTCATAACCGCTGGTCTTCTTCTCCAGCAGCGTCCCGCGGTCGACCGTTACGGTCGGTGATGTTGCAAGAGGCTCCGTCGTGCCGCCTGTCAGAGTAGCCTTATTCACAAATGACTTTTTGTCATCCGTAAATCCGGTTGTAAACACAATCTGGTAGGCCGAATCGATATTGCCCAAATTTACGGCAAATTTGTTCGCTGCGACATTGGGATCATAGGTATAATCCGCAGCATTCAATTTGTTTCCACGCACGGTAGTACCGTTGTTTTTAACAATCAGCTCATAGACTTCCACATTAGCGGGCTTGGCAAGCCCCGGCGGAAGCTCGTCAATTACGGCAGCATTGCTTATTCGCTCGAGCTTCTTGTTAACGTCGATCGTCCAGTTGATCCACTGCGTTTGTTTGTTCCGATTGGGAGAACCCGATTTTTTGATCGTTTCCGTCACGTTCGGTTGAAACAAAACCAAAAGATCTTGCGTCTGATTATCCTTGATCGGGATCGAAATGGTCACTTCCGATTCGGATGTTTTGGTGATCTCACTGAACCACGTGTCGAACGTAAGCGTGCCCTTCACACCGGATCGTTTTTGGATCTCATCGTTAAAGGTCATGGTTACTTCGCGCGTGCTTTCCAGCAGCTTGAACGTACCGACTTTCACATTTCCAGCGATAAGCAAATCGCCGGTCACGTCGTTGTAAACTTCAAACAAGTTATGAATTTGGAATGTGAACGTATCGCCGGACTTGTACCCGTGTCCGTTCTCGAGCTCCCACTCGTAGTTTAGCTTTACGGCTGAAGCGGGCGCGACCCGATAATCGGGGTCTAGTGCCGCATCAATGATCGTTCCCTGGCCATCCTTCAAGATTACCTTCGAAAGAATACTGTCCGTAATCGCTGCCGCATGTGCCGTATTAAACAGACCCGTGAAGGTTTGGGCAAATAGCAGAAGCGCGATAGCGAGAACCGATATTTTCCTTCGCATGTTTCTTATGGGCCTCCATCTCTGTTGAATTAACGTTATGAACTTCACTTGCTCTTGCCTGCTTCGCTATTTTCATATCTCTCCTCCTCTCTAATGTGTTTGTTATTTTCAATGATCACCGTATAACAAATTTCTCTACAAATTCTCAACAGTTCCTAACACTCCGCCCCCGATATTTTATTCTCCTCAGTGTGAAAGTCAGCCAGCACAAAAAAGACCGCCCCTCGAGCCTGGGACGGCCTTCTCACCATATATGATTTACTAACCTCGAAGCTTCCACTGCTCCAACCAATTCAGCGTCGTTTCCGAAAGCCCGATCCCGAGTTCACCCTCCAGCATCTCCCGAACGATCCGGAATTGCCCTTCCACGGCAGAACGTTCTCCCATTTTGTCGTACACCTGCATCATTCCCAGATGACCCTCTTCAGAGTAGGGCTGCAGCTGCACGATCCGCTGATAGAGCGATAATGCCGCCGGAAGCATCCCCGTCTCGGTATAACACCCGGCGACCTGCACCGTGTGGTGCAGCCACATCATCCGAAGGCGCTGCCGCTCGCTTTCCGCCCAAGCGTACCCTTTATCCCCGAAATAATCGCCCGAGTACTCCTGCACCCATCTCCGGTGTTCCTCCAGGTGATCCGGCTGAACAGGTCCTAGATTACGGATGCCGTTCTCCCACTCCTCCACATCCAGCGCCACCTGATGCAAGTCCAGCCGGTAGCCGACCCGGCCGCTGATCCGGCTGATCTGTACATCGACATGCGATTCCTTCAACGTTTTGCGGATATGGTAAATGATCGTATACAGATGGGCCAGAGCCTTCTCCGGGTCTGTATCGGGCCAGAACAGATCGATCAGCGTTTCTTTGTATACCACGCTGCCGCGATGGTGGAGCAAATAACAGAATAACTCCTCTGTCTTCGTAGTTCTCCACCGGAACGGCTGCGCAGCATGCCCCTCCTGCTCGAACTGGAGCATGCCGAAACAGCGGATACAGCCGGCCTTGTTCTCACGCATTGCCGTCTGCTCCGCCAGCTGGGACCATTTTTTCTCCAGTCTCCTTACCGTCTTCATCAGCCTCCGGCTTTGAACCGGCTTGACGATGTAATCCATCGCATGAAGCTCGAACGCTTCCAGCGCAAACTGGTTATAAGCCGTCACGAATACGATATTGGTATCCGGACAGCTGTCCGTTATAATTTCCGCAGCCGTCAATCCGTCCATTTCCGGCATGTCGATATCCATAAAAATGACGTCCGGCTTCAGCTCCGGAGCAGCTTGAACCGCCTCCACGGGGTCCGTTAAGGCAGCGATTATTTCGATGTCCATCAATTCTTTCAGCAACTGCTCCAAATAGACGAGAGCCAGTCTCTCGTCGTCTACTAGCATAGCCCGGATCATAGTGTCACCGCTCTGTCGGTAATGTAAGCAGGTCCATTATACCATAGTTCGGGGACACTTCTCGTAGCGTGATGCGCTGCCATTCGACAAAATATTGAAAAGAAACGCCAGGACCGCTAAGTCCCGATCCATAACCGAAGCCCGTACAGGACCGCCAGATGGCCAGGGTAAAATCCGCGATAGAGCCATTTGTTCAGCTGTACCCGGCTATTCAGCTCCTGGGCGCACACGATCAGGAAAGTGCCGAATACGCTGAACAACTGGATCGCATAACCGAATCCGTATACGAGTACATGGGCGGCGTCCAGCAAGAAATGATAATGCACCAGCTGCCATTGCCTGAAATAACGGAACAGCAAGGCAATCATCACTCCGTAAAGTCCGTAGCTCATCGGAACCCAAAGAGCGATGCCGACAGCCCCGCCAACCAGAAGCAGCTTGAAGATGCCTTTTGCCCCGGAGTCGAGCGTGTACAGCACCCCCAGAGCCAACAATAGCGTAAAGATAACGTTAAGCTGCAACAGCTGCAGCGAGAGCGTGTACGGAAGCTGCGACAAAACGGCGAGTCCGAGCAATCTGAACGCGTACCTTTTTAAATTTCCCGTGTGCAAATACCCTTGAACTAAAAACCAGCCATACAGCGGAAACGCGATCCTTCCGATGACCCGAAACGCCGCAATATCCGGATAAAACACGATGCCGACATGATCCGCAAGCATGGTTATCATAGCGATGAACTGCAGCAGACTGGATCACCCGACTTTCGAAAAGGACGGTAGGGAAGCCGCGGCGCTGCCTGTCAGGACTTCAGCTTCGTCCAGGCTAATCCGCCGTTGAAGCTTCCCCGTTTCCCTTACAATAACATCCCCCGCCGGCAATGTTAAGACCTGATACCCCGATGCCTCCCCCGGTCTTCGTTTCCGGCGCTTTTATTTTTAATTATCCCCGGTCCAGCTTGCCGAACAAATCTTTGAATATCGGATCTCGATGGACGAAGTTTCGCATAGCGGATCAAAGGCCGCGACGAGTATGCGGCCATTGGAAGGCGTGCCCTTCCAGCCAAAAAAGGACCGCCCTAACCATAAGACGGTTAAAGGGGGTCCTCTTTTTTTACGTTTTGGTTACACACTACGCTAACGTGCGTGCTGCATCTGCATTTCCTGCTTCTGGTCTTTGTACTGCAGCTCGAACAGTTTGTAATAGTACCCTTTCAGGGCGAGCAGCTGATAATGGTTGCCGGTCTCACGCACTTTGCCTTTGTGCATGACGATGATCTGATCCGCATGCTGGATCGTGGACAGCCGGTGCGCTACGATCAGCGTCGTGCGGTTTTTGGAGATCGTCTTGAGCGCGTCCTGTACGACAAGCTCGGTCTCCGTATCGATATTCGAGGTCGCCTCGTCGAGAATGAGAATTTGCGGCCGGAATACGATCGCGCGGGCAAAGGACAGCAGCTGGCGCTGACCGAGCGACAGGTTGACGCCCCGCTCGCCCAGAGGGGTCGCGTAGCCGAGCGGCTGTTTGCGGATGAACTCATCCATATGCACCATCCGTGCGGCTTCCTTCACCTCTTCGTCGGTAATTCCCGCCTCGTTCAACCGGATGTTCGAGGCGATATCGCCGTTGAACAGGAAGACATCCTGCTGAACGACGCTGATCGCCCGGCGCAGCTGATCAAGCGGAAGATCGCGAATATCGACGCCGTCCAGCCGGATCGTTCCTTTCTGAATGTCGTAGAAACGGTTGATCAGCTGAATGATCGAGCTTTTGCCGGCCCCGGTCGCCCCGACGAACGCCACCGTCTGCCCCGGCCCGATCTTAAACGATACGTCCCGCAGCACCCATTCGCCTTCGTTGTAGGCAAACCAGACATGATCGAACTCGATCTCGCCGCGCACCTGCTTCGGCAAAGGCTTCGGCTCCTCTTTGTCCACGATCGACGGCTTCTCTCCGAGCAGCTCGAATATGCGTTCCGCTCCGACCATCGCCGTCTGAATCTGATTGTACTTCTCCGCAAGGCTCATCAGCGGGTTGAAAAATTGCCGGACATAATGAGTAAAAGCATATACGATCCCGAACGTAATCGCCCCGTCCAACACCGAGCCGCCCCCGTACCAGATCAGCAAAGCGATCGCGAGGTTGCCGACAAAGCCGACCGCCGGCTGGAAGACGGAGTTGATGACGGTATTGCGCATGCCCGCCTTGTAATGCTCCCCGTTCAGCTCGCGGAACTGCTCGAGCTGCCGCTCCTCCCGGACGAACAGCTGCGTAATCCGGATGCCGGACAAATTTTCGGCAAGGAAGGAGTTCAGCCGGGCGAGCAGAATGCGCATTTTCCGCTGCGCCTCGCGAACGACGATGCGGTACCAGACGGTCAAGGCAGCCAGAAGCGGGATGACGACGAGCATAAGACCCGTCAGTTTTACACTCATCTGCAGCATAATGATTAATATCCCGATCAGTACGATAAAATCTTTCACCAAGTTGACGATCACCTGCGAGTACAGCTGGTTGAGCGATTCCGTATCCTGCGTGACGCGGACGACGAGCCGCCCTACCGGGTTTCGGTCGAAAAACGTAGCCGACATTTTGCCCAAATGCTCGAACAGCTCGCCGCGGATGCGGTAAATGATATGCTGTCCGGTATATTGAAGCAGGTTCGTCTGTACATAGCTGAGCACGGCTCCTCCGATCACGGCGATCAGAAACAAAGCGCCCAGCATCAGGAAGCCGGTAAAGTCGCGGTCGCGGAACCCGGAGATCGTCGCGTCGTCCAGTAACACGGCTGGCAGTTGCACCCCTTCGCCAGTGAGACGGACCTCGCTTCCGCCGCCCTCGGCCGTCAGCTTCGCATTCGGAGCCACCCAGCCTTCGGCCAAGTACGACCCTTCTCCGACCTCCACGATCTGGACCTTCCGGAGCGCCTCGCCGCCGGCGGATGACGCCCCGGACTCGGCTGCAGCTGCATCCAGACGAACGTAGGCCGTCCCGTCGATGACGATCGGCTTGCCGTAGCTTTTCAACCGGTCCGCCTGTTCCGCTTCTACGGCGTACATCGGCTTATGAAGCCCGTTAATATGGTCGTCGATCGCCACTTTAATAATGTAAGGACGGGCCAGGTCGGTAACGACGATCAGAAAAGCAAGTGTAATGCACAGCGTAATCATCTTCCAGTGCGGAATCGCATAAGCGAGCATTTTCTTAAGAAGCTGCCCGTCCTTTATATCGACTGACGTTTTCTCTGCATGAATGCTCATCCGGCTTTCCCTCCTGAAGTAGCGCTCCGGACTTCGCCCTGCTCCGGCTGCTCCGATTCCCATTCATGCTTATGCAGCTCGACTGCCTCGTCGAGCAGCTGCTTGTGATACAGATCGGCATACAAGCCGTTGCGCTCCAGCAGCGATTCGTGCGTCCCGCGCTCGACGATGGCGCCTTCATCCAGAACGACGATCTGGTCGGCTGCCTGAACCGACGAGATGCGGTGTCCGATAATAATCGTCGTCCGTTCCTCCATCACCCCGTTCAGTCCCGACAAAATGCGGTCTTCCGTCTCCGTGTCGACTGCGGACAAGCTGTCGTCGAAGATGAGAATCGACGGCTTCTTGATGATCGCCCTCGCGATGCTGACACGCTGCCGCTGCCCGCCGGACAGCGAGATGCCGCGCTCGCCGAGCGCCGTCTGGAACTGGTTCGGAAATTCGATAATATTGTCGTACACCTGTGCCACCTTGGCCGCCTCCTCGATCTCTTCGTCGCGATAAGGCTTCGGGTCGAAACCGATGTTGTCCTTGATCGTGGTCGAGAACAAAAACTGGTCCTGCGGCACGATTCCGACATTGGCCCGGAGCACCTGAAGCGGAATTTCGTGAATATCCCGGCCGTCGATGAATACCGTTCCTTTCGGCGGATTGTACAGCCGGACGAGCAGATGGACGAGCGTGCTTTTGCCGCTCCCGACCCGGCCTACGATCGCAAGGCTGCTTCCTTTTGGCACGTTGAGCGAGATATTGCGCAGCGTGGCTTCGTGAGCTTCCGGGTAGCTGAACGACAAGTTGCGGATTTCGATATCGCCTGCGATCGCGGTGATCGAACGATCGGCGGCGGAATCGTCCGCTACGTCCGGCCGGGTGTTCAGAATCGCAAGCAGCCGGTTCTCGGACGCTTTGCCCCGCTGCATCGTATTGACGACCTTGCCCAAATTCTCGATCGGTCCCATCAGCAGGGACAAATACGAGTTAAACGCAACAAAATCCCCCAGCGTAATCCGGCCGCGCAGCACCATGATGCCGCCCAGCACAACGGATACGAGGAAGCTGATTCCGACTACGGCCGCGCTGAGCGCGCCGAACATCGAATTCGACCGGACCAGCTTGCGGTTCATGGAGACGGCGCGCTCATTGTCTTTGCGGAACAGCTGGTTCTGCTCCCGCTCTTGGACGAACGCCTTCACCACGCGGATGCCGGCTACGAACTCCTGCACCCGGCTCGTCAGATCGCCGATCGCTTCCTGAACGTTAGCCGATTCTTTCTGAATCCGCTGTCTGAACCGGTAAGCGAGAACGCTCAGCAGCGGCAGCGGCAGTAACGTGAACAGCGTCAGCAGCGGATCGATCGACGTGGCCATTGTAACGACCGTGATGGAGATCAGGACGCCCGCCTCCATCGTCTGAAAGACGCCGGATTGGGTAACCTCGCGGATGACGCTGACATCGCTGATCGCGTGCGACATCAGGTCTCCGACCCGACGGTTTTTGAAATATTGGGTCGACAGCGTCTCCCAATGCTTGAATAAGTCGTTGCGGATGCGCATATCCAGCAGGCGCGACAGCCGGAACAAATAAATACGCGAGGAAGAGCGGAGAATAGCGACTCCCAGACCCGCCAGCGCCATCCACATGGCGATCGTCAGCGCATGCTCGTAGGTTAGTTCCGACCGCTCCAGCTGGTCTGTGAACGTACCCAGCAGCATCGGGATGACGAGCTGCATCGCGCAAGAAATGGACAATAATGCAAAGCCGAATACATACGGAAAACGGTGCTCGCTGATGTGCTTCCAAATAATATGCTTCCTGCCCATCCTTGGTCCCCCTTGTTTTTCCTCTACTCCAGCGGTTCATGCGGATCTTTATAGTAAGCTTAACAAAATCTTCAAGAAGGAGACCATGGATATCCATGCTTTAAATAATGGACTATCCGATCATAATGAAGATAACGGGCAAATCAAGTATGGAGCGCTCACGTCCAAGGGAATGTTGCGGAGCGAACTTTCGTGATAAGAGCAGATTTGAGTTTGGCCCTAATATTGAAGCAACCTTCGCTAGGAGGAGGTAACAAGGTCGGGTTTGGCTACTTGCAGGGCCAACCGTCGTTAAGCGGAACGGACACGTTTATTGATTAGGGGATTCGACCTGGGTTGATTTCCACTTTTTAAAATTTGAACTCTTAGCAGCCGGGTTTCGTTCAATAGCGGGTAAATAGGACTAGTTTGCGAATTCGTGATTCATCTGGACCGATGCTGCCCAAATAGTGAGTAGATAAAAGTGGGGAGTTGCAACTCATATTGCCGATAGCGGGTAGATAAGAGCGGTTTGCACCCCTTTTTTCAGCTTCTATGCTTATAATCCGGCGTTTGGGGGAAATTAGGAGCTACCAACCGCTCTTATATTTGCTTTTAAACCCGTTTTGCAAGTAATAAGGGGTATAACCGCTTTTAACGGGGCGCTATCTTGCGCCGATGGGGAAGTGGCCGTGGAGAAGAGCCAAAAGTGGCATTGGGTGGGGACATTTGGAGAAGGGATTTAGGGAGAGCTTTTGGTGGGGCTCTTGATGGGGCTTTTGGCGGGGCTTTTGGCGGGGCTTTTGGCGGGGCTTTTGGCGGGGCTTTTGGTGGGGCTCTTGGTGGGGCTCTTGATGAGAGCTTTGGCGGGTGCTTTGGGCAGGGAGCTTGGGGCGGGGTGCTATTGGCGGGTGCTTTTGACGAGTACTTTGGTAAAGAGCTTTGGCGGGGACATTTCGAGGGGCATTTCGAGAGAGGGCATTGGAAGGGGGGGATACAAACTGAGGCGTTCGAGCCTGCCGGTCATTCGCCGTGTCGCCTTCCCGGCACCCGCCATACAATACGAGCGGGCATCCAACCTCCCGCAAACGTCCGTTTCAACTTGGTTGTCTCTGTATCAGATCGTCCGGCGAAAATGCCAAATATGCACCTTGGCCAAACCTCCGGGCACGAATTCGGCCAAACCGGACCATGCCGGATCGCCCATCCCCAGCCGCCTGGTCTTGAACGACCGATAACCGTCCTCATCGTAACCGCGCCACTGCTCAACGAACAGTCCGGGCTGATCCGACCCTTCATAAAGCTCGAACCGGGCGTCTCCGTCCGCAGCCGTCTTGATCCAGCTCATGTATGCGTCCCGCTTATCCGGGAACACTTTATATTCAATAAAAATAATATCCATAAAATCCCGCCCATTTCGTTTTATATTTTTTATTTTAACGCCAGTCGTGTTATGATAACAAGGAAGACCGATGAGGAGGAGACATCTTTTGGATACTGGAACGCATCTGGTAGTCGGACTCGGTTTGGCCGGATTGGCCTATGTGGATCCCGCAGTCGCATCTGACTCCGCTTTGGCTACCGCCGTATTGATCGGAACCGTGCTTGGCTCTCAGGCACCCGACCTGGACGGGCTGCTGCGCTTCCGCAGCAACGCGTCGTACATTCGCAACCATCGCGGAAAATCACACAGTCTGCCCGCCGTCGCCATCTGGACCGCCTTGATTACGCTTATGCTAGCCGTCTTGTTTAGGGGCGTTTCCGTACCGCACCTCGCTCTATGGGTGTTTATCGCCGTAGCGTTTCACGTGTTCAGCGATTTGTTCAACACTTACGGTACACAAGCATTCCGACCCATTACGGAAAAGTGGATATCATGGAACATTATTCACATTTTCGATCCGGTCATCTTCTCGTCCCATTTGATCGCGATATTTATGTGGTCGGTTCATATGGCCCCGCCCGCTCAAATTTTTACGGTACTTTACGGATTGCTGGCTCTGTATTATGTATGGAGGACGATCGTACATTTCGGCGTGGCCAGGCGGCTTAAGCTGCAGGACCCTCAGTACGCTCCGACGCACCGGTACATTTTAATACCGACGATCCATCTGTACGCATGGAACGTGGTGAAAGAGACAGAGCCGAATCATTACACGATCGGCGAATTCCGCAACAACAAGCTTCGCTGGGTCGACAAAGTCCGCTGTCACGATCATGCGGCGATCGACGCAACCAAGAGCCATCCGGACGTAGCCGCGTTTCTGTACTTCACCTCTACGGCTTGCGCCGAAGTGAAGGAACATTCCTGGGGTTATGAGGTCCGATGGACCGACGTCCGCTACCGCCACCGCAAGCAATACCCGTTCGTAGCCGTCGTATTGATGGATAAAGAGCTTCGCGCGATCGACTCGTATGTAGGATGGCGCAGCGAAGGACGTGTCGAGAAGAAGCTGAAGATCAGCACGTATAACCCTTAAGCACACACCGGTCCGGAATATCGGGCATGTCGGCCCCTTATCCTATGCTGGTAAAAGAAGTTCCGGCGCGGGCTCCAGTAGAACTGCGAAGTTGTATCGTTTCAGGAAAAAAAGCGCTCGCAGCGCTTCTTTTTCTTGTTGGCGATATTTTCGGGTATACATGCGTGATGCCGTGTCCGGTATCGCTTCCCTAATCAATAGGAAAGCTCAAGGGACTCGGTCCCTTGAGCTTGTTCAACGCTTATGCGAGGCTGATCCGGCGATTAGCGTGCGCCGCCGGACAGTTGTTGCTCGGCGATTTGCACCAGACGGCGGGTAATATGTCCTCCGATCGCACCTGCGTCGCGAGTAGCCATGTAACCCATGTAACCGTCTTGCGGAATTTGAATGCCGAGCTCTTGAGCCACTTCATACTTCATTTGGTCCAGAGCTGCGTTTGCTTGAGGGACTACCAGAGAGTTGCTGCTGCGAGATTGACCTTTTGCCATAATAATGATGCGCTCCTTTCAATCTGCGTTCATGTTTGTAAAGGTGGTTTGCAAGCTTGCAAACTTATTATGTTACGTAGAACGAAATATATGCGCGAGGTTTATAAAAAACTTTCGAAGTTTTTCCGGTGCGGAATCCCCCGTAGTCCGATCGCTTGTCCGGCTTCGGATTCGTAGGTTTACATGTACCGCTGTACGGTTTCGCAGTTCGAAAGCTTATAAGCTTCCGCCCGGGCCGCTGGTAAGCGTCCCATTGCTTTAACCCTTTGCCGCTGTAATCCATACTCCTTTTCGTTCGAGCGCAAAGGCTGTACACTTAAAGTTCGAGTTCAAAAAGTCCGGTTTACAGCACCGAGAAGATGGGATGAAGCTTGGAAATGAGGAGCGGAGCGTAGTGAAAGCTACGTGAGCACCGGAAGTTCCCGCTGAATTCCATATTCGATGTCGAGTAGGCTTTCGGATCGGCTTCGTGATCAAAAGTGGATTTTTTGAACAACCTCTTAAAGAAGAAACGGGGTGAAAGCATGAGTCGCACACTCGCTTTGCTGTTCGCTTTTGTCGGTACGCTCCTGCTGGTCGGCATAGGCGCCGCTCTCAGCTATCGCAGCCTGCTCGGCGCGCTGCTCCTGGCTGTTGTCTCCGTCGCCTTTATCGGCTGGGGCTTCGTCCTCAAAGCCAAACTTCGCCGCAAAAACGAAGCCCGGGCGGATTCAAGCGCGGAACCTAAAAAACCGTAACCGATGAAAGATCGGCTACGGTTTTTTTTCGAATCCGGCATACGTGTCGGGCCAAGCTCAATCTTTTCCGCCCCCAAGCAAAACTACCGTTTACGCAAGGACATTCGTTATGGAAAAGGGTTCGTTTAGCCGCCTAGAACCTATTTAGTTGAATCCAGCATCGCTTACCGTTTATGGCTTCACGAAGCCCATCTTCTCTTTAACGCCTCTTAACGTCTCGTTCGCGATAACCGATGCCTGCTCGGCGCCTTGACGCAAAATCGTTCTCAGCTCGCCGGAGCTGCGGATGTCGCGATAACGCTGCTGCAGTGGCTCAAGTGCGCCTACGACCGCCTCAGCCAAATCTTTTTTGAACGGTCCGTATCCGAGTCCGTCGTATTTCGCTTCAATCTCGGCGATACTTAGATCGGCACAATGCGAATAGATGCTCATCAAGTTGCTCACTTCCGGCTTATTCGCCGGATCGTACTTGATTTCCCGCCCGGAGTCGGTTACGGCCCGGCTGATTTTTTTGCGGATCACGTCCGGTTCGTCGAGCAGGGCGATTGAGCTTCCCGGATTCGGGTTGCTCTTGCTCATCTTCTTGGACGCATCGTCCAGCGACATGATGCGGGCGCCCACCTGCGGAATGTACGGCTCCGGTACGATGAACTGCTCGCCGAACCGGTTGTTGAACCGGTGGGCCAGGTCCCGTGTAATCTCGAGATGCTGCTTCTGGTCGTCTCCTACCGGTACGAGATCCGCGTTGTACAGCAAAATGTCGGCAGCCATCAGCGCAGGATAGGTGAACAGGCCGGCCCCTACCGATTCTTTGCCTTCCGACTTGTCCTTGAACTGGGTCATCCGTTCAAGCTCGCCCATATACACAAGCGTCGTCATCAGCCAGCCAAGCTCGGCATGGGCGGAGACGTGGGATTGCAGGAACACGCTCGCCTTCGCCGGATCGATCCCTGCCGCCAGGAACAGAGCCGCTACCGTTTCGGTTTGCTCATGCAGAGCGGCCGGTTCCTGAGGAACCGTGATCGCATGCAGATCTACGACCATAAAATAACATTGATGATCATGCTGCAGCTTTACAAAGTTTTTCATCGCGCCAATATAATTGCCAAGCGTCAAATTACCGCTCGGCTGAATGCCGGACAATACGCGTTTCATTTGGAGCTCCTCCTTTTCGTCAGAAAAAACAAAAAACCCCCGCCGCAAGGGACGAGAGGTCGTGGTACCACCCTAATTCGTTTTACGTCCGGGCACAAGTCGCCTTCATACGTAAAACCTTAGACGTTCCGGTAACGGGGAACTGCCGTTCCGCCTACTCCAAGCGCCGCCTTAAGGCAACGTCCGTTTCGGCTTCATGCTCCAGGACCCATTCGGACGACGCTCCGCACCGGTTTTGCAGCACCAACCGGCTCTCTGCAGCGGGAAATCGTCATCCTACTTGCTCCTGTCATCGCTTGCTTCTTGCTTATTGCCTGCGGATTAGCGGGTTTCGCGGTGAAGAGTGTACTTCTTCAGGCGAGGGCAATATTTTTTCATCTCGATCCGTTGCGGATGAGTCTTCTTGTTCTTCGAAGTCGTGTAATTGCGATCACCGGATTCGGTGCACGCCAAAGTAACGATAACGCGCATCTTACGCACCTCCTTTTCTATCGAACGCCAAATAGCCCGCAAATCATGCGGAAAGGTCCGCTAATTTTCAACTATGACAGCATAACATCTATAATACCAGCAAAGCCACTCCCAGTCAATTACGGAAAAGCGCGGAGCGCTGCGCCCGCTCGCCTTCTTTCCCCTTGTCCGCCAGCTCAAAAAAACGTATAGTCGAAGCATGATTGAAAAGAAAGGCAGGCATGTTGCCATGCACAACGAAAACCGCTCGGTCGAGGAGCACCGCAAGGAAGCGCCGTCCACCGTCCGCTGCTTGATCATCACCGTATCGGATACGCGCACCGCGGACACGGACACAAGCGGACAACTGATGCGTTCGCTGCTGGAAGAAGGAGGATACGAGGTCGTCGGCTACCGGATCGTTAAGGACGAATACGAGCCCATCCGCGAGCTCGTGCGCCAAGCTGCGGAAGACGTTAACGTCGAGGCGGTTCTGCTTAACGGCGGCACCGGAATCGCAATGCGGGACACGACCTACGAAGCGGTACGGGATACGCTGGATAAGGAGATGCCGGGCTTCGGCGAAATATTCCGGTATTTAAGCTATGCGGAGGATATCGGACCTGCCGCGATCTTAAGCCGGGCCGTGGCCGGCGTCTGCGGCAACACCGCCATCTTTTCGATGCCGGGCTCTTCCGGCGCGGTACGGCTCGCGATGACCCGAATCGTCGTTCCCGAGCTGGGGCATGTGATGCGGGAAATTTACAAGGACCGCAAGTAAACCTGGCCTCTCAGCTTCAGACCGCAGACGGGCAGGCAGCCCAGCGGTATTCTTGCACATGGCGGTTGATTACCTTATGAAAAGCCAGGCACGGCGCGCAGGGAGCTGCGCCCATCGCAGTTGCCGGACTAGTTGCCGGACAAGCCCGGCAACATGCCAGAACGGTGTGCCGCTGCATCAAGGTCAGTCAGTTAACCGCCAGTACGGCACACGGCCTTGTAACCATATCCGCAAGTGCCTTGAACCTCCTGACCGCTTTCGCGGTTTCGAGGTTCTTTGCTATTGGACCAAGCTAATCCGTCTCGCCTCCCTCATTAGGAAAACGAAAAGCTTTTCCGATTAGCGGTTTACCCGATTTCACTTTTTAAACAGTAACATTTACGAATAAATCGTGATATACTGGAAAAAACATGTCCTAACCGGCCGCTCGTCCGCATACGTTTATACTGTTTCTGCCGCAGCCCATAAGACGAAATGAAAGCACCTTTGCAGGCGAATCCCTTGCACGCAAAGCTGCCTTTCGAAAGCAATTTTTGATTTCGTAAAACTCATGCACATGCTTTCGAAGCAAGTTTTACTTCACAAAACTCAGCCCATGGTTTCGAAGTTAAGTTTTACTTCGTAAAACGCTGCCTATGCTTTCAAAGTTAAGTTTTACTTCGTAAAACTCTGCCTATGCTTTCGAAGTTAAGTTTTACTTCGTAAAACTCTGAGGAGGAATTCCCATTGCAAACGCTGCTGCGCAGAGGACCGCTCCTGGCCGGACTGGCTTGCCTCGTCCTGTTAACGCTGATCGCAACCCGCAAACCGCTGCCCGATTTGTCGGTCCTTACCGCTTTTCCGTGGGCCAACTTCAAAACGATTTTTATCAGCATCCTTCTGGAAGCGATCCCGTTCGTCCTCCTGGGCGTCTTGTTCTCGGCGCTTCTCCAGGTGTTCGTCTCCGAACAGACGATCCGCCGCTGGACTCCGCGCAATCCGGTGCTTGGCGTCGTCTTCGCCTGCACGCTCGGCCTCATCTTTCCGCTTTGCGAATGCGGCATGATCCCGATCGTGCGCAGGCTGATGCGCAAAGGAATGCCCGTCTACATAGCCGTTACGTTCATCTTGGCCGGACCAGTCCTGAATCCGGTCGTGTACGCTTCCACCTACATGGCTTTCCGCTCCAGGCCCGAGATGGCCTATTCCCGAATGGGGCTCGCCTTTGTCGTAGCGGCCGCGATCGGCCTGTACATCTATGCGTTCGTCAAACGGAATCCGCTTCGCGGGGAACCCGGGCTTCATGCTGCGCCTTCCACTACCTTGCAACCGGGGAGTGGAAACTCCGGTCGTCTTCTACCTCTGATCCGGACGCCGCGTCACGAACATGCAGTCGGCCGTCACCATCAACATCACCATGGTCACAAGCATGAACATCACGATCATCACGATCACCACCATCATGACCACAGCCATGCCGGAGCTCCGCGCAAAACGAACCGGCTGCTGTCGACGCTCAGCCATGCCTCCGACGAGTTTTTCGAGATGGGCAAATATTTAATATTTGGAGCGATGCTTACCGGCATTATCCAGGCCGTCGTGGCAAGGGAAAGCCTTGTGGCCGTCGGACAGGGCGACTGGAGCTCCCACCTGTTTATGATGGGCTTCGCCTACGTGCTGTCGTTGTGCTCGACCTCCGACGCCTTCGTCGCCTCCTCGTTCGCCACGACCTTTACGTCCGGTTCGCTGCTGACGTTCCTTGTGTTCGGACCGATGATCGATTTGAAAAATACGCTGATGCTGATGTCCGTCTTCCGTATCCGGTTTATCCTGATGCTGACCGCGTTAGTAGCTGCCGTCGTCCTGATCGGCGCACGCGCGCTGGAGCTGCTTGTCTTATAAGGGCCTTATCTTACGTTCGAGGCGCTTACGGCCATTATGTCCGATTGGAGCTGATTCTCCCATATGAGTTACACCCGCGCCTGGGTTCATCCGACGATTAAAGCGCTGCTGCTGTTCGGCTTTGCCGCTTATATCGCTTATTTGGTCAAAACCGACCGGATATTGTATTACATCTCTCCTCGCATGGTGTTGTACGTGAAGCTGTCCGCCCTGGGGCTATACGCCGTCGGCGCGCATCAGTTGTACACCGCCTTGTCCGCCTATTGGAAACGTCGCGCCAGCTGCGACTGCGGTCACGATCATACACCCGGTTCTCCCTGGAAATCCGCTGTCGTGTACGGGATGTTCGCCTTCCCCTTGCTGCTCGGCTTTCTGATGCCCGACACGACGATGGGAAGCTCCCTTGCAGCCAAAAAAGGGATGAATCTGAACAGCGCGGCGACCATCAAAACCGCTTCTCCGCCGTCTGGCGCGCAGCCCGGTCCCGCTTCTCCCGAAGCTTCGCCGGCGGTCGAGCCGTCCAAGACCGAGTCCGTTCCGCCGCCAAAGCCCGCTCCCGCGGAGGAGGCCGCCTCGTCCGGCACCCGTACCCAAGCCGGCTCGCAACCGTCCCTTACGGACGCTGAGCTCGAGAAGCTGTTTCCGTTCGACATGTTTACGGAAGCGTTCGCGAAACATGCGCGCAAGCTGTACCCGTCCGGCCTGATCACTGTGCCCGAGGAGCTGTACATCGAGACACTGACGACACTGGACCTGTACGCCGACCAATTTACCGGCAAAAAGGTGAAGCTGAGCGGGTTCGTCTACCGGGACGAGACGATGAATGAACGGCAATTCGTCATCGCGCGGTTCTCCATCCAGTGCTGCTCGGCGGATGCCGCACCGTTCGGCGTCCTGGTCGAGTCCGACAAAGCGAACCTGTATGCAGCCGACCAATGGGTCGAGCTGACCGGCACGATCGGCAAAACCACGTTCGGCGGCTCCGAGCTGATGGTGATCCAAGCGGCCCAGCTGTCGAAAATCGAGGCGCCCAAGGAGCAGTACGTCTACCCCAACTTCGACTTCGGTGCGTAGCCGCAGGCAGTATGGCTCCCCGCCTCCGCAGCACGCAGGTTCGCTTTTTCCGGGAACGTGACACGCCCGGGGACATGCATCCAGCGATAGCCACACGCTGGCCCCCGCAACTACGACTTCTGGTCGTAGTTTTTCTTTTGCGCATCAGCCGGCCCGGGGAAATGACGAATGACAGCGCAGGTTCCGTTTGCTACAATGGAAAGCGTGAATTCCGATCCGCAAAGGAGCATCGAACCATGGCTACAGTCGAGCAAAAGCAGTGGGACCAGACAGAGGTATATGTACTGGAAAACAGTAATTTTTCGTTATCGATCATCCCCGAAATCGGCAGCAACGCTTACCGGCTGTGGGACCGCATTGCAGAACGCGACGTCGTGCGCGTACCGGAAAGCGCAGCCCGCCTCCGCGAGAAATCGGTTCACTACGGCATCCCGGTCCTGTTCCCGCCTAGCCGGGTACGCAACGCGACGTTTCCGTTTAACGGCAAAACGTACGAGCTGGAGAAAAATACGCCGGACGGTCACCATATCCACGGCATGGCGCGGCACCGGCCTTGGCGGGTCGTGGACACGCACGCCGAGGGGGATGCGGCTTCGGTCACAACCGAATTCCGGACATCCGATTTCCCCGAGCTGGCTTCGCAGTATCCTCACGATATGACGGTGAACCTGCGGACGGAGATTAACGGTTCGACCCTTACGCAAACGTTCTCGTTCCGCAACGACAGCACGGAGCCCGCTCCATTCGGCTTTGGACTGCATACGTGGTTTTTGCTTGACGGTCAGCCTGAGGCCTGGACGCTGAAAATGCCGGTGACGGACATCTGGGAGCTGAACGAGAAGCTGCTCGCCACAGGGAACCGCCTGCCGCTCGGCCGGTACGAAACGCTGAACGACGGGATGAATTTGCAGGGGCAGGATATGGACATGGCGTTCCGGATCGGCGACAAGCCTTCGGCCGCCGTATTGTCGAAGCCCGGCTATACGATCCGTTATAGCGGCAACGAACCGTTCACCCAATGGGTCGTCTATACGATGGGCGAAACCAAAGAGATCATTTGCCTGGAGCCGCTTACCTGGACGCCGGACGCGCCGAATCTGGAAGCCGGTCCGGAGCTTACGGGCATGCGCGCTGTTGAGCCGGGACAGACGCTGGAACTTGTAGTCGTATTGGAAATAGAACGAGGTTAAGGAGAGAGATCAGGAGATGAGCTTGTCAGCAGCGGTGATTGGCACCGTGTTTATCGATTGCAAAGGATTTGCCCGGGATTCTTACATTCCGACTGGAAGAAACCTCGGCTCGATTCAATTCGTGCATGGAGGCGTCGGAAGAAACGTAGCCGAGAATTTGGCGAGAATGGGCGTACCGACCCGTTTCGTATCGTCGGTCGACGCGGCCGGTCTCGGCCAGGAGGTGCTGCTGCGCCTTCGCCGCACGAATACGGACACGCAATATGTAGCGGAAGCGGAACGCGAAGGCATGGGCATGTGGCTCGCCGTTCTGGATCAGGCGGGAGATCTCGCCGGCTCCATCTCGCAAATGCCCGATTTGTCGGCGATGGAACAGATGATATCGCAGCGCGGAGACGAGATCGTGCGCGCGTCCTCGCATATTATGCTCGAACTGGATTTGAACGCGAACATTTCCAGAACCGTGCTCAAGCTCGCGAAGGAGCATGGGAAGCCCGTGTACGGCATTCCCGGCAACCTCGACGTTGTGATGAGCCATCCCGAGCTGATGAGCGGGCTCGCCTGCTTTATCTGCAACCATGTGGAGGCGGAGCGTCTGCTCGGAACCCCGGTTCATAAGCTCGACGAAAGCGGTCAGCGCGATGCGATGCTCGGCTATATGCGACAAAGCGGTCTCGCTTCGCTCGTCGTCACGCTTGGTGCGGAAGGCTCGCTGTATGCGGTTGCCGAAAGCGGCGAGTTCGGGAAGCAGTCTGCGTTTCCGGTGAACGTGCAGGATACGAGCGGCGCGGGTGACGCCTTCTTCTCCGGAACGGCGATGGGACTGATGCGCGGGCTGGCTCTGAAAGACGCGGTCGTATGCGGCACGAAGGTGGCCGGCTGGACGATCGAATCGCCGGAGAACAACTGCCTGCAGCTCGATTCGCTGATGCAGAAGGACGAGATCATTCAGTCGCTGCTGGTTAAATAAATCCGGGTAAGCTCGCAGGCCCGGAACTGAATATCGGCATATGCCGTCAGCCCTTCCAAGAGCGCCGCAGGTCAAAGGACCGGGCGTTCTTCTTCATTCCGGCGTATGTTCTGCCCAGGCTTCCATCTTCCTGCAATCCTCCGCGCTTTTCAAACGTTCCACCAGTTCGCGCACGACCGGCAGCGTATCGGGGAAATAAGGCCGGTAATCCAGCTCGCTTGTATAGGCGAGGAACCGCTCCCCCAGCTCGAGCAACTGCTCGCGGCACTGCGCGGCCGCTACGACGAACGATTCCTGCTCGCGGCAAGTACCGTCCTGCGATTCTTCAAGCAGCGTCCACTCCGCCTTTCCATTGCCGAGATGGTTCACCCGGAACGAATGAACCCTGCACTCGGGGTCGCCGCAGCCGCATACGAAAAACGGCATCCGTTTCCACTCCTGCGCCGAAGCGAAACGGTTCGGTTCCGTACTCTCCAAGCCGCTTAACAGAAGCGCGGGAAGTCCTACATCCAGACAAAGCGGCTCCTCAATCAGCAGTTCCCCGTCGATCGACAGCCTAACGTCCGCTTGAATAATTTGCAGCCCTTTATCGAACGACATCCGGCCCACCTTCAGTTCGAACACGGTTATTCCCCCTTTTCTCCACTTTTCCCGGAATTACTTTCCTTGTCCGGCATACCGGATTTGTAGAACGCGGATGAATTGGACCTATTTTCCAGTTTCGGACATGAGTATTCCTTATTTTTCTGCTCATACTACTAGTACAAATTTAGAGCGAAGATATGGCTTGAAGACAGGAATTGGCCGCCTGGCGGCGCATTTTCATCCTAATCAGACAGCTCTGAAATTGTACTAGCTATCAACGGAGGTGATATAGATGGCACAAGGACAAAACCGTTCCAGCAACTCGCTGGTAGTCCCTCAAGCGAATGCGGCTCTGGACCAAATGAAATATGAAGTGGCTCAAGAGCTCGGCATTCAAATCCCGCAAGACGGATACATGGGGTACATGGCTACCCGTGATGCAGGAGCAATCGGAGGCAATATCACTCGTCGTCTGGTTCAAATCGCTGAGCAGCAATTGAGCGGCGGGTTCTCCCGTTAATCGCATTCGTACCGAACACCCGGTTATTCGCTGGACAACCAGCTGATGCCGGGTTTTATTCATTTCCGGTTGTCCGGACGGGTCCGGGTTAACCAGCATTTTGTTCCATTATATCACGATAGACACCACATTAGGCCGCAAGTTCGAGTATAGGCAAAAAAGAACAGGCACGTCCTCGCACGGAAGACTCTGCCTGTCCTACCCGATTATTTGTATCCTCGGTTGGCCTATTCTGCTCTCTTCCCGCTTCGCTCCGCCGCCGCGCTAAGTGGCCGATCTCAGCTCCTCCAGATGCTCAAGCGCCCTTTGAACGAACAGATCCCCGGTCTCCTCCTGCAGCCGGTTCATCGAGGTGATCCGTGGTTCATACCCTCCGAGCCGGTAAGACTCGGGCGTGCACACATACGTTCCGGCAAACCCGTTGCACAGCTCGTTAATGAGCGTCTGCCCGTATGGAGAGCGAGCCTTGATCTCCAGCCCGAACTCGACGAAAATTTCCGCAGGCAGGCCGACGATGGCCAGCTCGCCGATCGTAATCGCCTGTATTTCCGCTTCCGTGGAACCTTCGCCGCGTCTGGCCGCTTCCAGCAGCTCCTTGGCGAAATTCCGCTCCACATGTCCTTCAGGCAGCCGGTCGAGCGCCTCATGCGCAGCTTGAATCTGCTCTTGCGTCGGTTGACGGTATTGCAGCTTCACAGCCGAGTGCCGTTCGCCGATTTTGATTTCGCCGAATGTATCAATTTTCTCCCGGACCTTCAGCACTTCGCCCGCCAAAATGCGTCCCATCTTGATATAATGCCGCGACGGCTTGGCATAATCCTCGATCCGGCCGTTCATCACGTTGTAATGATTAATATTACCGCTCGTTCCCATCATAAACAGGCTGACTGTCTGCTCGCCCAGCGCCTTCTTCAGCATAACCGAGAGCTCGCCCGGGAAGTCGGCGCAATAATCGGTCCCCCCGACCGTGTCGGTATGGACGGCATAATTCGTAATGACCGCCATCGCCCGTCCTTGCGCGTCGTCGATCCGAACGACGCCGACCTCGGGATCGATCGGACCTGCGGGGCGGTCCACTTCCGGATTGCGCAAGCCCGGATTGGTCCTGAGCGTGCCGTCCTTCATAAAGAACCGCCGATGGAAGGCGATATCCGCCTCATGCCCCGACCCGAAGCCGATTCGCGCTTCACGGCGTCTGTTATACGCGAGTATGACCGTATCGGCCGCTTTGTCCGCCAGCCATTCCAGGTAAGATTCATCCGCCTCCAGAAACGTTGTCGACACGACAGCCGGTCCGGTATGCGTATGCGTCGCCGAAACCATTACGCGATCAGGCGGTATAGCCGTAAATTGGGCGACTCTCTCCCGAATTCGTCTGACTACCCCCGTCGGCACCAAAATGGTGTCCAGCCCGACAAATGCGACAGCGCTTCCATCCGCTTCGGCGACGATCGCTTTCGCGTACAGTCTGTCCAGAATCCCCGTCGACTTCCGGTCGGCAAAATAGCCGGGAATCGTACTTCCAAGCGCCGGTGTAATGTCTGTTTCACTCACTCCGCACAGCAGCACAGCGTTCACTCCCTATTTTAATAAACGTTAGACTTCAGCCCTATCATATACACAGCCGATACCAAAAAGCTTTAGCCGAATGGACAGGAAATTTGTACTTTTGAGCAAAATTCGGCTGTGCACGGGCAATTGAAATAAAGCCGCTCCCCGCCGCCGGGGCGGTCGCTGGAACAGCTCTATTTCGGATTAGCGGCAGGCTTATGCTGCCCCCTGTACCACTTTACGCCTTCAACCAAGCATACAGCATATCCGCCATCTGCTGATACCCTTCAACCGCCGGATGAACGCCGTTGGATTGAATGATCTCGCTCCGGGGATTGCGCGCGTTGCCCCGGACCGATTCGGTCGGCATATTGCGGACACCGTCCAGGTTTACATGCATTGGGATGAGTTCGATCCCGGCGCGGCCGGAGAAACGTGCCAGCAGCTCCCGGTTCCACTGGAACCATTTGCGTTTATACTTCCGGCGGCTATGAATCGCGCCGTAGCTTCTGCCGAAGCTGTCCTGTGTGCGCGACGGCGGAATAACGAGCATCATGCCGATACGGATGCCCGGATCGTACTTCCCTATATCCGCAATGATCGCTTCCAGCAGCGTCATGTTCTTCACGAGGAACGGCTCCATCGGCCCTTCTTCCTGAAAGTGGAACACATCGTTGATCCCCAAATGGATGCAGACGTCGTCCAGACCCGGCCTGCCGTTTGTCTCCATATACCGGGTGAAGTCGAAGGTCCCCCCGTCAAAAAGGAACGGGCTCTCCGGATGCTCCCAGTAATCCTTCACCTTCCAGCCGCCCCGGCCCTCATGGACATTGGGCGCCGTCCCCCGGGTGCCGACCAGCGTCAGATCGGCCGGGTCTCCCGAGAACAAACGCAGCAGCTCCGCCGTATATTGACCGGCCCCCGTCGTGCTGTCGCCGATAAACATAACGCGCCGATGGCTCCCGGCTCCCGCATCGGCCGCTTTCACCCGGACGATCGTGCTTCCCCTATCAAGCCTCTCGCCTTCCTCCGAGTACACTTCCACCGTAAGCGGATAATCTCCCGGCTCCTCCGGCACGCACGTCCACCCTTCATTCCGGTGACGGCCGATCGGGGCATTCACATCAAAATCATACCGGGTCGCTTCCCCGCAAATCAAATTATCGAAATACACGTTCACTTCATGACCGACGACAGCCGGAATAACCGGCGGCATAAGCAATTCATACGGCCGCAGCAACATGCGAACGACTCCTCTCCGATCCGAAATCCGGGTCCGCCCTTACAGCCCGGCTACGAAAGGCTCCAATACCGCCATCGCTTTTTTCTGCATCGCGCTCGATACTCCGTAGAAGAAACCGTGCTGGGCGTCTGCAAAATAAACGACCTCGGACGATCCGCCGAGCTCCTGAATCCGCTTGCTCATCCGGTACACATACTCGTGAGGGAAATATTTCTCGTGCTCGACGACCAGGAACAGAAAGTCCGGCCCGCCCGCCTTCACATACCGGTCCGGCGAAGCGAGGGCAAACTTGTCGGTCGCATCGCCATAGGAAGCGCCGATCACTTTCTCGATGCTCGTCTTGATCTCCTCGTTCATATCCGGCCATAATTCAAGCGTCCCGGGACCGTTGATCGATACGCACGCATCCGGCTTCCGCCAAGGCCCCTGCAGGCGAAGCGACGCTCCTGCACTTACCGCCTCTTCCGGCTCCATCTGAGCGAGCAGCGACGCCAGATGGGCCCCGGCGGAACTGCCCAGCACGACGATCTTCCGGATCTCAGCGCCAGACTGCTCCAGATAACGGATAAACCGGTCGTAGCCGTCCATAACGTCCGCCAGCTGCTCGTGCCATTTGGCGCCCGGAGCGAGCCGGTAGCCTACGCTTGCGCACCAGTAGCCGAGCTTGGAGAAGTGCTCCAGATGCGGGTGAAACGCATCCCGGGCTCCCGCGCTCCAGCCGCCGCCGTGCACGTAAAACAGCGCCGTGTCCTTTACCGCTCCTTCGGGTTTCACAATGTCCGTAGCCCGTTTGACCACGATCGGATCGTCGTGATACAGCGTGATTAACTCCATCGGTCTTCCATCCCCTTCAATTTCCAGATCTGCAACGACCATTACTTCGCTGAAGGGTACTTTAATTCCTTGTACGATTTTGCAAAAACTGCCCCGTCATATCCCGCGTAGCTCTCCGGAATTTCGCTCAGCGCGACCGCAGCGCCTCCCTGCTCGAACGACAGCTTGGCTGCGATCGCGGCCAGCTCCACTTCCACCAGCTGTTCGATGGCGATGTCGGCCGGAGCGGAACCCGCCAAATAAGGCAGAACCGTTTCTAATAAAGACTGGTACAGATTGCCGTTGTTCACCTTGATGTAATCCACCCGTTTCTGGGTGACGACATTCGCATAAAACGGCAAGTAACCCGAAGTTTTGCCTACGCTGACGACTCCCCGGCGGCCGTCTTCCCACATCAGCTCGTATTGGCGCTGGCTTTCAGCCGAACCGCCGATATACCGGACCTGGCGCACGCCCGGTCCCATGAGCCCGTGCAGCATCGAATACGCATGGATGCCGTAGTTGAATTCGTCGACGGCACAGCCGGCGAGCGCGTATACCCACTCTTCCCTAGGGACGCCTTGCTCGCGCCACTCCCGCACCTCATTGCAGCTCCGCAGCGAAGAGCCGCCGGTGATGCGTGCGCCGCCCTTAACCCACTGGACGATCTGGTTCAGGTCGCGTACGTTGCCGGCGATCGGCTTATCGAGGAATACCGCTTTGCCGGCTTCCACGAACGGCCGCGCGCGTTCGATGTGAATATCCCAGTCGCAGCTGTGAATCAGCGCTATGTCCACCCGGTCGACCATATCGGCTACCGATTCGCACACTGTGGCAATCCCGTGATCCTGAGCGAACTTGGCCGCATACCCTTCCGGGTTGATGATGCCTCCGTCATATACGGCCGCAACTTCGTGTCCGAGCTTGCGCAAAATCGGGACAAAGCTGCCCGGATGGGACGTATCCAGATCGACGAGTCCGATTTTCAGTACAGTCATTGCTCTGCTCCTCCTTGAAATAACGCTTCATAATGCGCCCCGATATCGAGCGCTCCGCCCGCCGTCTCGTAGAAGTCCGGACCGAGCCGGTACATGCCTCTCTGCGCCTCGATCCAACCGGCCCCCGCACGCGGATGCCAGCTTAACATCCGTTCCCAGTCGCGGTAATTTTGGTGACCGTTCGTCTCGATGACGCCGACCTTCAGCTCAGGCAGCGGAGCGAGCCGGGCCGCCAAGTTTTTGTTCCAATCGGCCAGGAACGGGTTCGCGGTCAAATCCGCGCAAAAGCACGGCACGTTGCGCTCCCGCGCCAGCTTCGCCACCTTGAGGCTCATGCTCATCGTTTTGGCGACCGGCTTCAAAGCCAGCGCGCCGTATCCGAGTCCGATCCGCTCCAGCGCGTCGTGCTCGTCATGAACGCTTTCGTCCGCCGCCAGCCGGACCGGAAGATCGGAGACGTCTTCCTTGTTCTCCTCCGCGAACGGCTCTTCGAAGAGAACGATCTGCTCCAGCGCACCGATTCGCGAAGCGTGATCAAGCAGCCTCTTCAGCCGCTCTTTGCCGTCGTACCGGCCGTTGGCGTCCAAATAATAAGCAATTTTGCCATTGCGGGTATACTCGGTTCCGTAGGCCGAGGCCAACTCATGAATCGCCGTCAGCCTGTTGCAGTCCCACTCGAGCATCTTATCCTGGCAGCCGTCCTGATCCGGATCGGCCCCAACCTTGATTTTGAGCAGAAAGTATCCTTCGTCCAGCACCTGCTTAATCCCGCTATCCGACATCCCGTAGGGGATGAGCGGTATGCTTGCGAGATTGTCCTGCGGCTCGGCGAGGGCAGAGCGGTATTCTTCCGGCACCAGTTCCCCGAAACGGCTGCACTTCCCTCTGCTGTACAACCCCCAGGCGGCCTGATCGACCGTAACCAGCGCGTTCAAGGCGAATGTGCTTCTCAGATCGCTCAATCCGATCGAGCTTCTCCCGTATTCGTACACGTCCGGGAGCAATTGGTCCAGCAGTTCGAACGGAGTGTCGTAGGACACCCCGGCCAGCTTGGAGAGAGCGTGGCGGGTCATGTCCGCCATCATCTGATTCCCCGCCGCTTCCCCGTACTGGACGAATACCCGGGCATCCGACCAGAGCACGCTTTGGACGCCCGCGCCAATCCCCGCTTCGCCGTTGTCGCCCTCAAGCCGTGTTACCGACTGCCACAGCTCCGACAAATACGCTCCTTTAAAACCGAACGGTGACAGCAGCGGCTCTTTCTGAACCGCATACTTCGTCTGAACGATTTTCATGCCGGCAGCACCTTCCCGCCATCCTTCGAAATCGCCCGCTCGACAACCTCCTTGATCGGCTCCGGCTTGCCGCTGCTCAGCGACTCGAACGCCTGAAGGATCATCAGCGTGGCGTACAAGCCGTCCACATGGTCGATCGTCGCCGGCGTCCCGTCCTGCAAACAGCGGAGAAACGCTTTGTTCTCCTCCATAAATCCGGACTCCGTCCCCTGGAACACCTGCGTTTCCTTGCCGGCTTCCGTATACGTAAGCGTAGTCAGGCGATCGCTGATCGTAATCGATTTGCCTTCGGCGAACAGCTGCATGAAAAACTTGCTCGTCAGCGGCGGGCAGGCGCTGTCCCCCTGCACCAGACAACCGGCAGCGCCGTTGTCGAAGCGGAAGACAGCCGTCATGTTATCGACAACGCCGCTCTTCTGATAATAGTTCGCTCCAGCGGCATACACCTCAACCGGCTCGCCGCCCGCGACGAAGCGCAGGATATCGGCGGAGTGGCAGCCTTGGCTGAGCACGTTGCCGCCGCCCTTCACCGGATCATTCGCCCAGATCCCGTCTCCCCAGCGGTTGTCCATCATTTGCATTGTCACCATGACCGGCTGCGGGATCAGCTCTTTCGCTTTCCAGAGCAGCTCGTAATATCTCATCTTAAACGCCGTAAACAGCGTCTTGCCGCTGCGCGTCACCGCTTCGCCGATCCGCAGGCAATCTTCCATCGTCATCGCCAGCGGCTTCTCTACAAGCACGTGCTTGCCGGCATTCAGCGCACGGATGCAGTATTCGGCATGGGTATCGTGCTGGGTCGTAACGTAGACGGCGTCCAGCTCCGGATCGTTAAAAAATGTCTCCGTGTCGCTCGTAGCGAATTTGCCCCCGAATTGCTCCAGCATCGCCTTGGCGCTTTCCTCATAGACGTCGCAGTACCCCGTCAGCTCCATTCCTTCCAGTTCCGCAATGCATTTGGCATGAGTTTTCCCAAGATTTCCGCAGCCGATGATACCGACTTTAACCGTTTTCATCCGTTTTTTCTCCCCTCGATTGCCGATTCACCCGCGACATACCTCAAACTGATGTACATCTCATTCGGAACCGACTGTATTTTGTTAAAACTGATGTACAACTTGATGTATATTTTTCGCTTTTATCATAACTACGAGCTTTGAATGTGTCAATTGTTATTTTCGAGTGCCAAATTGCCTTCATTTCTACCCCATATACATCAGTCTGCTGTACTTTTTGTTTTACTTCCGGTATGATGGACTTGAAATTGTCTACGGAAAGGTTTTGAGCTGATGAACGATTCCGACAAGCCAAGCCGCAAAACGTTCGGCACCCGTCTGAAATCCATGATCGACAGCCTGCGTTCGGAGATAGGAAGAGGCGCGTACGGCCCCGGAGACTACCTCCCTTCGGAAAAAGCGTTGACCGAGAAGTACGGGTTAAGCAACAAATCGGTCCGCAAAGGGCTTGACATCCTTGTGGAGGAAGGCCTTATCGTCAAGCTCGACCGGATCGGGAGCAAAGTCACGGAGAAGGTCCCTGCCGGCGCCGCCACACTGACCCTCGGCTATCACAGTTCCATTGAACGGGATATCGGACTGGCCGCTTTGCTGGACGATTTCCGCTCGCTCCACCCGTCTGTCAGCGTCAAGACGTTGCCTATCAAGTCCAGCCCCGACTATATGGACACGTTGAAGGAATATGTCGATAACGGAATGTTCGATGTATTTACGATCAATAATCTCGATTTTCAAAATATGATCGACCGGAACTGGCTCCAGGAGCAACTGCTGGAACAGCTGCCCGCCGACGAGTTGTTGTATCCGTTTGCACAGGAAGCGTTCACTTATAACGGAGAACTTTACGTGCGTCCCATCATTTTTTCGCCGATCATCCTTGCTTACAACCGGGCTCATTTCCGGGAATCGCAAGTGTCCGAACCGGACGGCGGCTGGACGTGGGCGGAAGCGGTCCGGCGCGCGGCGGAGCTGACCGTGCCCGGAGTTCGCCACGGGCTTTACTTTTATTTGCTGTCAGACAACCGATGGCCGGCCTTTTTGCTGCAAAGCGGCATGAAGTTCGGGCAAGGGGAAAACGGCGAAGCTTCGGACAACCTGGAAGGAACGGCGATGCTGGAATGCATTCGTTTGTGCAAAACGATTATCTCCGACCGCTCGATTTTCCCGAGTTATCTGTCCGAGAACAGCGACGACGTCAATGAGCTGTTTCAGCAAGGAAAAGTATCGATGATCATGACGAACTATATGACGATTAACGAGTTCAAAAATACGAATCTCGACTACGATATCTCGCCGCTGCCCTACTCGTACGAGCAGCGCTCGCTCGTCAACGTCATCGGCGTTGCCGTATCCAAGCATTCCAGACATGTCGAAGCGGCTCGACAGCTCGCCGATTATTTCGCCTCGCCGCGGGCCCAGCGTCTCATCCGGGCCGGGACGCTCAGCTTGCCCGTGAGGAAAGAGGCGGCCGAAGCTCCGCTGCAATCCGGCGAAGGGATGAACCGGCCCTCGCGTTATTTTCTGTTCCGCGAGATTATGGCGTCATACCGGCTCCACAGCGGACTGAATTTGTCTTACACCGCCTTTACCGCCCTGCGCCAGCTGCTCAAAAAGTATTGGTCCGGGCTGATCGGCGAAGACGAGCTGTGCCGCCGCATTCGCGAAGAGGTTACCGGACCGCGATAAAAGACTGGCCGCGGTTCTTACTGCGTTTTTTCCGTTAATCCGGCATTGCTCCGGATTGGGGAGAGGCCACGGTGGTCTTGCAGGCAACTTTCTTATTGCGGGGTTAATACGCTGTCTTACCAACAGCGTGTTAGGCTGCTTGGCGGATTGGGCGGTACGACGCCAAAAGGAGCTGCCCCATCATTTTTTGGTGTTCCGCCCGGCCAGCAATGTACAACAAAAAGACGCTTCCGTCTCCACCTCTACAGGGGTTCGGGAAGCGTCTTTTGCACATAACTGCGGGACCGGCTAATGCGCTGACGCCCTTTTTGGAGCAGTCCCGCAGCTAACTCTGAGATATGATTAATCGGAATAACGGAAATTAGTTCGTCTGGCGGTACAGCAAATTCGACATATTGTAGTTCGATTCGAATTGCACACTTGCGCAAAGCTTGTTCTGGCGAACGGTGAAGTCGAAATTGATCTCTCCGTGCGTCCAGCTTGTTTTGTACTTCAGTGCCTCCATCGACATTTTCTGCAGCGAACGCTGCTGAATATCGGACAGACCGGACGATTGCGGTTCAACCTTTCCGTCCGCTCCTTCGAAAGGCAGATGACGAATCCCAAATTTTCCGATAATGTTATTGCGAATTTGTACGAAAATGGTCCCGGAGCATAGTTGGGAAAGCTCTGGCTGCAGTTCTTTAAACACCATGTCCAGCTGCCGGGACAGTGACAGCTGATTCGAAATCATAAATTCCCTCCTTTCTTTCAATAATATGACATTTGGTGTAATTTATGTGGGTCTTACGTCTCATTATAATCACCTTCTTCTCCTTTTTCAACAACAATTTACAAAATAAACCACGAAATTTAGTAAATTGGTCCTAACGATGCGGAATTTATAACAAAATCTTATAACAAACGATCGGAACCTGATATAAGAAATGAGCTAGTTGAAGACATAGCAATTCGATCGTTGTCCTTCCCGGGTCAGGTCAGTCCTCTCTATATGCCTTTCTTCGCGCCTCCCTTCCGTCTCTCCTGCCCGTTTGAAGTTAAGAGCGGTTTGGGAGGCTGTCGATTCAATGTGGACAACCAAGTGGAAAGGGAAAAGATTACCTTCTGGCGAGTTTTGTCTGGAATCCCCTACCTTACCATCCTTATTCAATCAAGGGATTCCGGACAACCTGTTTGAGCAGAAGAAGGTAACTTTTCACTTGGAACGGCCTGCTGACACTTCTACACATTGAATCGACAGCCTCGTTTGGGCCCCTTATTAGAGCACTTCCGTCTTGAAGCTGGAGATGAAGAGCGGTCTGTACCTCTTATTCCTGCCGGTTCGGTGGAATATCGTGGCTTGAGGGATATTAGAAGCTGCAAACCGCTCCTATTTCCGCAGCAGATCGGATTTTCAAACAAATAAGGGGTAACAAATCGCTCTTACCCATAAAGGTACCTACCGGCGCGATCATTGCCCATCCTCTCTCCTTTCCGAAAGAAGTAATCGCGGTAGCTTCGCCACCACAAAGATGCGGAGAAGAACCGGGATATTCGGATGAAACGCGCAAAAAACCCGTTCCAGCAAAGGACGGGTCTTCCTGTGTGTATAATATGTTCCGGGCTTAGCGGCCGAACGGGGTGTGGGCTTCCTTGTGCATCTCCAGCACTTTGGAGATCGGGATGCCGGTCTTCTCGTGCACTTCCAGGACGGTGCTTCGCGGATTCGATTTCAAATAGTCGCGCATCGTAAAATAGTATTCGTTATGTTGAAGCTGGCAAGCCTCGCAATACGTCCGCTGGTGCCGGATATAAAGCTTCCCGCAGCTTTTGCAGTTGTCGAGCGGCATTCGCGTCTCCCTCATTTCCCCGCGTGGTACGTATAACTTTCGCAGCATTTCGCTAAAATTCGGGGGTCCTTATGATTATTATAGTACGCTCCGCTCCGCCGGGTAGAGTACTTTTACCCATTCGAAATAAGACAATAGACCGATAAACACCCGTCATGCTATAATCAGAGTCATCCGTACTAATATATGGGAAATGGGGTCGAATCATCGTGAACGTTTTCCACAATTTATCATTCAAAAGGAAGCTGCAGCTCGGCTGCTATACGATCGTCGCGGTTTTCTCGCTTCTGACACTCGTGTTCGCCTCGATGTCGGACGTTTCGCTGGTCAGTTCGCTGCTGATCCTGCTCGTATTGATCGGCGCCAGCATTCCTTTCATCAGCTTTCTTGAGAGAGCGCTTACAGGACCGATCGAAAGCATCTCCCGGGTAGCCCTCAACATCGCCAAGGGCGACTTTTCCATGAAAGTTCAAGTCGATTCCAATGACGCGCTCGGCGAGCTCGGCAAAACCTTCAACCAGATGATCGACAAGCTGCGGGGCATCCTCAACGAAACGACGACCATCACCCGTTCCGTAGTCGATACGAGCCGCGAAGGAAGCGATAAGAACAGGCAACTGAAGGATGTTATGACCCAGGTGACGCAATCGGCCAACGAACTCGCGTCCGGCTCCAGCAAAATTTCCGAGGAGATTACGTACATCTCTTCCGCAATCAAAGATATCGAAGCTAAAGTAACCGTTTACACCGGCTCGACCAAAGAAATGAACGACAAGTCCGAAGCGATGATTCGCCTAGTGGAGCAAGGCCAGCGGGCAGTCGTCAGCCAGGGCGAAGGAATGAAGCGCAACGTCGAGGCGACGGCAACCGTATCCGAGACGATGGACCGTCTCGCCGAGCAGGCGAAAGGCATCTCCCGGATTACCAAAACGATCTCGGAAATCGCCGAACAGACGAACCTTCTCTCGCTGAACGCTTCGATCGAAGCGGCCAGAGCCGGCGAGCACGGCAAAGGTTTTGCCGTCGTTGCCCAGGAAGTGCGCCAGCTCGCGGAGGAAGCGACCTCCTCGACGAAGGAGGTGTTCGGACTCGTCCGCAGCATCGACGACGGCATCGAGCTCGCTCTCCGCCAGATGGCCGACAACCAGGAGATCGTGCAGATGCAGACGACCTTGATCCATGAGACGGAAGCCATATTTGCGCAAATCGTAGTCAGCATTGAATACATAGCCGAGACGATCGCCCAGTTCGCCCGGGAAAGCGACCGGATGCTCGAAAGCGCCAGCCTCGTGTCGGCTACGATGGAGAACATCGCGGCAATCACCGAGCAATCCGCAGCAGGCACGGAACAAGTATCCGCCTCGATGAATGACCAGATCTCGGTCGTCGACGCGCTGGTCACCCAATCCGAACGATTGATGCAGACGGCCGGACAACTCCAGCGCACGATTCAAATATTCAAAATTTAAATGTCGACCGAAGTGAAGGGGCTGTCTGCAAATCTTGCAAATTTTCGAACCCCACTTAGAACCGAGCGCGGGAGACTTCTGCCACTTATAAAGCTTCTACTTACCGGAAGTTTTATTTCCGTTATCTGATGAACGATGCAGGAATACGCCGCATAGCGGAACATTTAGTTCCGTTATTTTCAGCAAAACCGTCTATTTCACCCCAGAAAACCAAAATAACGGAAACGATCCTTCCGCTATAGCATGAGAATGACGTACTTTGCGGAAATAACGGAAGTCACACTTCCGCTACTCGATGGCGACCGTTGAGTATGCCCAATTTGTGATCAAAAACGCTATTCAAGTATCGCAATCTAAAAACACAGGGCGGTCCGTCTGCGTTCTCACGGCTCCGCCCTGCTGGTTTTGTCCGACTTCTGTTTGTTTGCCCCTGCCTTGTTCTGCCTTGTTCTGCCTTGTTCTGCCTTGTTCTGCCTTGTTCTGCCTTGTTCTGCCTTGTTCTGCCTTGTTCTACTCTCTTCCGCTCCACTCCAGTCGTACCGCTCTGCCTCATCCTTCGCTTCGTACGACAAAGGCCGCTCCCAGCTACTCCGTCATGCGCAGGAACTGTTCTACATCGGCGACCGCCAAATCAACCGCGCTTTGCCAGAAGTCCGGCTGCGTCAGATCGACGCCCAGATGTTTGGAGGCAAGCTCCTCCACAGTCATGCTGCCGGTATCGCGAAGCAGCGCAATATATTTATCCTCGAACGCCGCACCCTCGCGCTGAGCGGCTGCATACAGCCCGGAGCTGAACAAGTAGCCGAACGTATAAGGGAAATTGTAGAACGGGACGCTCGTTATGTAGAAGTGAAGCTTCGACGCCCAGAAGTGCGGGTGGTATTCCCCTAACGCATCCTTGTAGGCACGGCGCTGCGCGCTTTCCATCATCTCGTTCAGCTTCTCGACGCTGACCAGCCCTTTTTGACGTTCCTCATAAAACTCCGTCTCGAATAAAAAGCGGGCGTGGATATTCATAAAAAACGCCACCGAGCGCTGAATCTTATCTTCCAGCAAAGCGAGCCGCTCCTCGTCACTCGAAGCCTGCTTGACAGCGGCGTCGGATACGATCATTTCGGCAAATGTGGATGCCGTCTCCGCCACGTTCATCGCATACTCCTGGGCAAGCGCCGGCATGTCGTTCATCACGTGCTGGTGGTACGCGTGTCCGAGCTCGTGAGCGAGCGTCGACATGTTGGAAGCGTTGTTCGCATACGTCATGAAGATCCGGGTCTGACCCTTGATCGGAAATGCGGTACAAAATCCGCCCGGACGTTTCCCCGGCCGGTCTTCCGCTTCAATCCACCGTTCCTCGAACGCTTGCACGGCAAAATCGGCCATCTTTGGGCTGAATTTGCGGAACTGCTCGATGATCAGATTCGCCGCCTGTTCGAACGTAATCTCATTGGCCGCTTCGCCGACAGGTGCGTCTACATCGTGCCAGGACAACGTTTCCAGGCCGAGCAGCTTCGCCTTGCGGTTCAAATAGCCGACGAACACGGATTTGTTCCGGTCGATCACGTCCCACATGACCTGCAGCGTCCTCCCGGACATCCGGTTAATATCCAGCGGTTCTTTCAGAATCGAATCCCATCCCCGGTGCTTGTAAGTCTGGATGCGGAAGCCGGCAAGCCGGTTCAGCGCGTCTGCCGAGAAATCGGCCGATTCGCCCCACGCGTTCTCCCACAGCGAGAACATCCGGGTGCGAACTCCGCGGTCGCCGCTGCTTAGCTTGTTGGCCGCCTGACCGGCGGACAAATAAACGGTCTTTCCCTTTTCCTCGAACGGGATTTTGAGATGACTGACGACCGTGTTGTACGCCTCTCCCCATCCATGGTACCCATCCACAGCCAAGTCCGCGATCAGCGACTCCTGCTCGGGCGGCAGCTTCTCCTTGGCGCTCTGGCGGCGTTCGTCCAGCGGGAACGCGATCCCAGCGAACGTTTCAGATTGCAGCAGCCGGGCCCAGCTCTCGTCCGGAACGCGCTGAAGCAGCTCGTCGAACCGGGTCAGCACCGAAGTATATGCAGCGCCGATCGAGGTGATGCGTCCGTTCAACTGCACCGCTTTTTTGTCGGACTGGTTCTCCGCGGCGAGACAGCTGACGAACGAATCGGCTTCGCGGAGCATAAGCGTTACTTGCTGCAACTGCTCGACCAGAGCCGCCAGCGTGTCCGCATCAGGGGCTTCTTCACGGCCCGATACGGCAAGTACCTTCGTACGGAACTCCTCTACATTCCGCTCCATACGCTCAAGGAACGACGCGAATTCGGGAGAGCCGCTTCCTCCCGGAAAAAAGACATCCAAGTCCCATACCAAGCTGTACGGTTGTGCCATCGCGATCTCACCTTTCTTCATCGGATATGACAACATTAAACCATATTTCCTTGAAATAATGAAACGCAAAACTAGTCGAGAACTGCCCCGATCTGATGTATAATGGGTACAGCACAGCAAAAAAAAGCCAAAAGACCTCTGGAGGAATGACCTTTGAGACCGTTGCAAATATCGCCCGATACCGCCGTTAAGCTTGCGAAAGCTTTGAACGTGCCGCTAGAGAGGCTTATGCATATGCCCCAGCACATCTTAATCCAAAAGCTCGCGGAGCTGTCGCGCAGTGAAACCGGCAGCCCGGACGAATCTGCGTCCAAGACATCCGATAAAGACCAATGATTCCATTTGAGAATACGCTGCCTTACGAAACGATTCAGCAGGACGTTTACTTGATCGAATGCCCGTACTGCGGCGAGCGCAACGTGCTTCTCCCGCTTAAGGCGGAGCATCTGGAGACGATACGCGAAGGACGCAAGCGGCTGATCGTCTTTCCCTGCTGCCGGGAGCAGATAACCGCCGTAAACGCCGATCGCGATTACTTGCTGGCCAGCCGTCCGATCCGGCGGCGCTAATTGCCGACCTGAAGGCGATCGGGCGGTTATCGTTTTTCCGTACATGTATGCAGCCCATCAGGAGCGATTAGCATGAACGAATACCTCATACCGGTAACGAACTCCTGTACCTTGATTGCTTTAAGCTACGTCGCGCTGAAGATGCGTACCCGCGTATTGGGCGGCATGAACGAAATGATTCTCGTTCCCCTGTTCACCGGGTGTTCCTCGATCCTCATGATGCTGCTTCCGATCCCGACCGATCTGATCATCCAGGATCTCCGGTATATTCCGATCATGATGGCAGGCTTGCGGTTAGGCTTGCCGCTTGCGCTGCTTTCCGTCATTCCCCCGGCGATCTTCACGTTGTATTTAAACGAGCCGTACGTGCTGTACGAGCTTCTGCACGGACTGCTGTTCCCGGCGCTCATCAGCTCCTTCCTGCACCAGAAGGAGTACCGGGCGGGTTTCGAGCGAATCCGGCTATCCGTCGCGGTCAAATTAGCGGCGCTGCTGTTTGCCGTCAAAGCGGTCGGAGGTTATTTGGTCCTGGCCGGGCTCCGCCCCGATTATTTATGGATGAACGGGTACATGTTCGCAGTTACGCTGGCTTGCCTGATCGTACTGATCGCCATGCACAACGAGGAGAACAAAAGCTGGCTCATCCAAAGGCAGCTCGAGCTCGAAGCGAACCAGGACCGGTTGACCGGCTTGCCGAACTTGCGAAGCTTTCTGGAGATCGCCGACCGGACGCTGCGCAAAAGACGACTCGGCATTTTGATGATCGACATCGATAATTTCAAAAACTTCAACGATTCGCTCGGACATTTGCAAGGAGACAAGCTGCTCCGCGAAGCCGGACAACTGCTGAGGGCGGCGATTGGGGAGAAAGATTACATCGCCCGGTACGGCGGGGAAGAATTCATCGTCATGTGCGATTCGATCGACAGAGGCTTGCTCAGTTACTTGGCGCACAAGCTGTGTCACACGACAGCCGAGTATCCATTCGTCGGCCGGGAGGTGCAGCCCGGCAAAGCGATCTCTATCTCGATCGGAATCGCCGTAGCGGACCGCGCGGGCGACGACCTGTACCAACTGATCGCCGAAGCTGACCAAGCTTTGTACGAATCCAAAAAAAAGGGAAAAAACCGCTACTCGTTATACGAAGGACGCGAGGCTACCGTCCGCTACTAATAAACCCTGTCCGGAAAAGAACGGAACCGGCAGGGTATTTTGCATGCTGCCGTCCAGATATTGACTTTCCAAGAAACAGGAAAACCTCCCGCCACTAGATCGGCAAAGGAGGTTTCTTTGTACACATTCAGACATTCCGCCCGACGGCTACCCGGTAAAAGTGCGGCCGCTTTAACTGCTGCCCTGCTTCATTTCCTCCGGCAGCTCCATCTGGGCCGCCAGCATATCTTCCCGCGTCTGCACCCATTGCTCCCGGGAAGCGCGGATCATAGCCGCATCCATAATACTTTTATCGTTGATCACTCGCCCGAACCATAAGACGGCCTTATGATAGTTGCCGAGCCTCCGGTTGAGTTCCCCGATCAGATACATCAGGCGCGCGTTATTGACATCCGTGCCTTCGACCTCGTACACCCTCACATACGCATCCAGAGCAAACTGCAAAAAGCGGCTTTCCTGCTCCTTATTCCCCTTATAGCGATACATCCACGCAATATGATGAAGCAGGCCGGCGATAACCCGGTCCTTCTCTCCTTTGATCTGCGCGCATAAGAGTGCCAGCTTGTAGGATTGCAACGCTTCGTTCCAGCCGCGTTCGCCGGTCAGATCCAGCGCGTTCCAGCTGCGTCCGAGCTTCTCGTAATAGTCGCTTTTGTGCTTCGCGGTCATACTCTCCGAGAAACTTTCCGAAAAAGAAAATCCGCAGTATGGGCATACGCGGACGACATAATAATCCGGATTGACCGCCTTGTAGTGAATGCAGAAGTCGCTATCGGTTACGGTCGCCTTCTTGAAACTGGGACGCACTCTCGACGTATTGAACGGCTGCTCGCAGCACATGCACGTTACATTTATGGAAAACAGGGGCTCCAGTTCCGACACTGAACCGACATCCTTTCTCGGCCGATACCGACACGATTGTTACACAGCTTATGAATTGACGAAATGGTAGGCCGGCGCCTTCAGTCGTTCGAGAACGAATTCCTGCAGCTCCGGCTCGAGGCCGACCTCGGCAAGCGCCTGCTTCATGCAGCCCAGCCACGCGTCGGCCCGCTCGGGCGTAATGGCGAAGTGCATATGTCTGGCTCTCATCATCGGATGACCATACTCATCGGAAAACAATTGGGGGCCGCCAAAAAACTGCGTCAAAAACATATATTGCTTCTCCATGACCGGTGTGATGTCTTCCGGAAAAAGCGGTCCTATATCGGGATGAGCTTGTACTTTCGGATAAAACGCTTCGACCAGCCGACGGACCGTATCCGCTCCGCCGATCGCTTCGTATAAGGATTTTCTCCCACTATTCTGCGGATTCATATGCGTCACCTGTCCTATCTATATTCTCTAAATTATACACCAAGCAAACAAAATGGCGCCAACTTATTTTTAAGCGGCGCCATACGTTTTAACCGGCTTAAGGCCGGATCGTTAATTGTCAATGTCTTCCTCGGCCGAGCTCATGAGCGTCTCCTTGATGACAAAAACGAAGGCGCATACAATTAATCCGGTGACAACACTCATCATATCGCATCACTCCGTCTTTTCTTTTTTTTAGTTTACCATATCCGGTCCGAAATATCAGCCCTTTCCTAAAAAAATGAATCCGTTTTCAACTCGATTTGTCCCTGCATGTCCGCAAGGTTCGAAACATAAGTATGTAGAAGCGCGGCGGAAGACGACGGGAAAGGCATGCTGCTTCTTGCCTTCTCGTCCCCGGCCGCCTTTTACCTAAATTCAGCGAATGGCAAGGGATGTGTGCGGTTATGGTGTCGGCTCGAGTCTGGAAGACGGCGGGAATGGCGGCTTGTTTAGGTACGGTAGCGTTTCTGATGACCTTGTTTCCGGGGCCGTCGCTGACTGCCGCGCTTCGCGGGTTGTCGATCTGGTGGGATATTTTGTTTCCGGCTCTGCTGCCGTTTTTCGTTATTGCGGAGCTGATGCTCGGCTTCGGACTCGTGCATTTTTTCGGAGCTCTGCTCGATCCAATGATGCGTCCTCTGTTCCGTGTGCCGGGAATCGGCGGCTTCGTTATGGCGATGGGGTTCGCTTCGGGTTATCCGGTCGGGGCTAAATTGACGGCCCAGCTGTGGGAGCAGCGGTTCGTTAACCGGGACGAGGGGGAGAGGCTCGTCGCCTTTACGACGACTTCCGATCCGATCTTTCTGATCGGAGCCGTATCGGTCGGTTTTTTCCATGATGTCGGACTAGCGGTTATCCTCGCGGTCGCCCATTACGGATCAGGCATCGTGCTCGGCCTGCTGATGCGGTTTCACGGCGGCAAAACGCAGACGGCCGCCGTTGAAATCGGGTCCGGCCGCTTTTTGTTATGGCGCGCCATGCAGGCGATGCATCAGGCACGGCTGCGCGATGGGCGCTCCTTCGGCGAGATGCTGCGGGATGCGCTGCAATCGTCGCTGAAGCTGATTCTCGTCGTAGGCGGGCTCGTCGTATTTTTTTGCGTCGTTCTGGAAGTGTTAACGAAGTCGCATATTATGAACGGCTTGTACCTCGGAATCGATGCCGTTCTGCAGCTTGTTGCCTTCCCTCCGGAGCTGTCCCAGGCGATCGTAAACGGCTTGTTCGAAGTAACGCTGGGCGCCAAATCCGCCGCCGGCGCCGGAGTTCATCTTACGATTATGAGCAAAGTGGCGATTGCCGCTTTTATCTTGTCCTGGAGCGGACTGTCCGTGCACGCTCAAGTCGTCAGTCTGCTGAGCCGGACCGACCTGCGCTACGGCCCGTTTGTTATCGCCCGGCTGTTACACGGCCTGATGGCGGCCGCGCTCATATTCGTCCTGTGGAGACCGCTGTCCTCGGCCGGCTCCGCCTTTGCAGCGGCCGTTCCGGCATTCTCGCCCGCTGACGGGTTTTACCCGGCTTTACCTTTTCTGTATTCCATATCGGGCTTGCTGTTTGCAGGGTGCATGGGTGTCATCGGGATTTTGTTCCTCCTCTACCGTTGTTTTCGTCCGCTCATTCGCGGAAGACATTAGATCCGCCGTGCGCCTTCTGTTTCCGGCATTGTTTTGTATGCCGATATTGATTATGATGAAGAAGACATGCTTACGTGCCGGCTTTGCCTTCGGCAAAGCTCTGTAGTTGCTTACGATGCCAGCTTTGC
>NZ_JARBDB010000016.1:0-255 GCF_036577605.1 Paenibacillus sp. GYB004 | reverse complement strand
GCCGGATACAGCGGTCATCCCTCCAAAAACAAATTCCTTACCGGTGCTGCCTGCAGCAGCCGTCCAAATCGTGGATACGATCAGCTTCGCACTCATCCTATTCCCCTCTCTGCCCGTTTGCGGGCAATAAAATAGCCCCTACTCGGGGTTAAATCGCATCCATTACGCTGTACGGCATCAAAGATGACCTTGCTTTCTTTACTGCGTCCGCTGCCTCGGTTAAATCATCAAAATTACCAAGATGTATGTGTCTAC
>NZ_JARBDB010000015.1:0-94410 GCF_036577605.1 Paenibacillus sp. GYB004 | reverse complement strand
CTCCTTTTATCCAGTGTTTTCCTCCCCGCCCTTCTGCTAGAATGGTAGTTGTCCAGACTCACCAACCGACCAGAAAGGAGGCGGTTCTATGAATGAATTATCTATTACCGTGTTAAAAATCTACTCGAGCAGAACAAATCTGAGCTTGAGTCAGCTGAGTGCAATAGTTAACGGTGATTGGTTTTCTCTCGCAGAACATGTCGGTTACCTTCGAAAAAAAGGGTATATCCGAATTAATTCAGATCATGCATTATTAAAGGGTTTATCAGATAGTAGTCTTATCGATCCTGATACCCCACTCGAAATCACTATTGAAGGGAAAACTTTTTTAGAGTCTGAGCGGAAATTATCTAAAACAAAAAGAAATGAATTGATAAGATATGCCATTACAACTGCTATCGCGGTAGCCGCATTCACAAAGTCGTTTTTCTTTTGAATCATTCCATGAACGACTTTACCAATGCAGCCACCATCAACCCCCATGTTATGAACCAGCACCACGTCGGAACCCTATCACTGCTTTTCTTCATTTTTCACATCCTTCCGCCACTTCATTGGCGGTTTTTTCTATTCCTTGAATTTCAAGCCCGCAAATCTTGCAAAACCGATCCTCCGAGCCGATCTCGCTGTTCTTGCAGCGTGGGCACTGTTGATTCAAGCCCGCTCACCTTCCCTCATCAATATTCAAAGTTTCATAGATTCCGGGCAAAAAATAGTGGGGTGTTACCCCCGAGGCTTGAATTGTTTCAGCACCGCGGCACTAAATATCAGATCGTACTTAGCGCCGCATTCCGAACAGATGCAAATGATTTGCTTGGAATTGTGCGTCTTATACCGAAGCAGTACTTGCTTGCGGCATTCATTGCAGAAATCCGACTTGTATCTCGGGGTTAGGAAGGACATTTGAATGAGTTTCACCTCGTTTTCAATACGGAAACCCGTCAGGCCAATTTTTGCTCATTGCCTTGTGCTTCCTCCCTTTGTGCTCGCGCTTCCAAAATCTTATCAGCATACTTCGGCAAAACCCGGTTGATGAATTTGTACAAATTTTTCATTGCTTCTGGCGACGGATGATTTTTCGGCATCTGCAAGCCCTCCTTTTTTTCACCTGCACCCTTCAGGCGATTGTTTGTTCGTCATTAAAACTGAACAAGTAGGAAGCGTCTGTGGAAGGAAAAAATTGATTGCGCACTTTCAACATTTCAGCCCTTGTAAATTCCGTCCTCCCGCTCATCTTGTTGATCAAGGAGCGGGAGGTTATGCCAATACCAGATGCCAACTGCTTACTGCTGATGCCCTTTCTTGCCATCTCAGCGCGAAGATTCGGAAACAGGGTAATCACCATCCCTTCATTTACGTTGTGGGGTAATTAATTCCAATGGTAAACCCCGTGACGTAATTTGTCAACACACGTTTCGTTCGAATTTACGTTGCAAAGGAAATTTATTTCGTATACAATGAAATACAAAGGAATGTGACGGAGGTAATTAAAAAGTGGATATGCTACAGAAAATTGATATGTTGATGAGAAGAGAAGGTATAAGTAGTAAGTTGGAACTTTCTAAAAAAGCTGACATCCCTTACACCACAATCGACGGTATGTATAAGAAAGGGACTGAGAATACCAAGCGTTCAACTCTCTTTAAACTTGCTAATTTCTTTGGTTGCAGCTTAGATTTTCTGATCGATGACGGTATGGAAGTTGATTTGCCTCGAGTTCAGGCAGATTCCTTTTCATACGTCCCCGTTATAGGCAAAATATCTTGCGGCAATGGATCTCTCGCCATTGATGATATTGAGGCATACGAGCCTACACCAAAAGAATGGCTATCCGGAGGTGATCATATATATTTGCGGGCTAAAGGCGATAGCATGACTGGAGCACGGATTTATGAAGGTGACCTGCTTCTGATTAGAAAGCAACCAGAAGTGGAAAATGGCGAGATCGCGGCTGTGCTCATAAATGATGAAGCAGTGTTGAAGCGAGTATATCGAAACGGCAATCAATTGCTTCTACAATCCGAGAATCCGAACTACCCGCCGATCTTCGCGCCACCTACAGAAGTAAAGATAATCGGTAAATTGAAAATGAACGTCATCAAGTATTGAGGTGATTTCACTTATGAAGGTTGCTGGATATATTCGCGTATCTACCGATGAACAAGTCAAAGAGGGATACTCTTTGGAAGCTCAACGAGACAGTTTGATCAACTTTTGCAAGTCACAAGGTTGGGAACTTATTGAAACTTACGTTGAGGAAGGAAAGTCAGCGAAAGACTTAAACCGACCAGAAGTTAAACGACTACTCTCAGACGCCCAGGATGGCCGATATGACGTTTTATTGGTTTACAGATTGGATCGCCTTACTCGGTCTGTAAAAGACCTGTACGAGCTTCTCCAAACATTCGAAAAGTGTGGTCTTAGCTTTAAATCAGTAACGGAGGTATACGACACTACAACGGCCATGGGCAAGTTATTCATCACAATTGTCGCAGCACTAGCTCAATGGGAGCGCGAAAACCTGTCAGAACGCGTCCGATTCGGAATGGAAGGGCTCGTTCGCGAAGGAAAGTGGCACGGAGGTCCAGTTCCATTCGGATATATGTGGGACGGCGAGACTATGCACATAGTGCCCGAAGAATACGCGATTCTCCGAGAATTACGACGCATATATATGAGTGACGAAGGATTCGGCAGTACATCCCGAATACTTAATGATCGTGGACTTAAGCGGTGGACGTCTAAGTTTCGTGGACGTCGTCGTAAAAAATCGATCGAGAATCGGAAACGCCGGAAACTAAAAGTAAACGGATTGAAGCTTCTACGACCTGCTCGCCGTAGGCAAAACTGGTCATCATATACGGTGTGGTATGTCCTGGACAACCCCTTTTACGCCGGCAAGGTGCGTTATGGCAGTAAAAAGAAAAACGGAAAATACGCAAACCGAAAGAAAGAAAATCAAGTTGATGTCATTTGGGCAGATACTGGGTTCCCGACTATTTTTAGTTGGGAGGAATATGTCGAGCATACAGACCGTATGAAGCGAAAAGAGTTCTTTGGACACGCGAAAAAGCGTGAATATCGATTTACGGGAGTTCTACGATGCGCCCGGTGTGGAGCTACCCTTATTGGTCGACCATACACAAACAAGCGAAAAGACGGAACAAAGCTTGAACCGCATTACAACTATATTTGCTCCAATCGCTCCATGCGATCGGGGTGTGAGCTTCCTTTATTACGCCAGGAAATAGCTGAAAAGCTAATCATGGACCAAATCGAAAAAATAAGGGTAGATCATCAGGAGATGAGCAATTTCGAAGATAACCATGAACCGCGTGATTCAGATAATGAGTTAGATCGCCTGCAGAAGGAGCTTCGCTCCATTAACGAAAGGCGCAAAAAATGGCAGTACATGTTTGCAGAGGACCTAATGAGTGCCGAGGATTTGAGGGAGCGCAAGAAAGAAGAAGATGATCGAGAAAGGAATGCCAAGGAGAGAATCGATGAGTTAAGGGCTTCTGCCGCAGGAACCGATCACGTGATACTACAGAGAGCATTGGAGCTTCCGGAACTTTGGAGTTCGATGAATGATGCAGATAGGCGTGAACTTATGCAGATCCTGTTTAAGCGCATAGTAATTGAGTGTGAAGCAAAAACAGGTAAAGGTGCAGGTAAGGGTCGATCATTACCGTTTTACATCAAAGAATTTGAATTTAATTAATTTTTTTATGCACATTTATCATTTACTAATCACATTGCATGGGAACGCGTTGATTTTAATTAGTAATATTCAGATCGAAGCTTCTATGGGTTTTCGGGGGTTGTTGCTTGGTGTACTGTGTTATCTCTACGCCAATTATTTCCTTCTGCTCCTTATATCGTCTCAGTTTCATGTCACGACAGACCGGTCCGGAAACGCCCGCTTCAGCCTTGGCTGGAGCTCCAGCACGACGTCGCGCCGGGGTGTGGCGATCAGCACCTTCCTCCCCCTGTGCAGCTCGTAGTCGATAAACGGGAAGATCATCTCGGTCTTCCCCGCTCCGGTCACCGCCCAGATCAGGAAACGGCCGGGCTCCATCCTGTTACCCCCGGCCAAAAACGCCAGACCCTGCCGTGCCGCTTCAGTCTGTGCCGGACTGAGACCCCATTTTGCGATCGTACTGTCCCTATCTGCCTGTCCCTCCCAGGAGCCCCTTTTATCCTCTCTATCAGCAGACAAGCCATACAACAGCAACGAGCACGTCTGCATCCGGCCCATCGTCAAGCATTCCTCGCAGTACACGCACGGACCGCTGCAATGGATACAGTCCGCCGGATACATCTTCTCCTTACCTGTCCCGCATCGGCAGCAGCGGTAATGCAGCTCCGGCTTGGACCAGGGAAACCGCCGCCGTCTCTCCCGCTCTACGCCCCCGGTCAGTTTCAGCCGTCCTCTCAAGTATGCAGCCTGCACATAGCTCGTCCACTGCGATATAGCCGCTTGAAGCCCGTGATGGTCCAGAAAACGGAGTAGCTCCTCTTTAGAGAAACAACGCCCCGCCAATAACCCTTCCATCCTTACTAACTCGTCCGTGTCCAGTTCAGGTCGCTCCACCCGGCTTGCCCGGTACGCATCAAACGATATCGTACGAATACGCAGCTCACCCGCCTGAAACCCATACGCTCTGCACGTTGCGGCTATTCGCTGCATCGAGCTTTGCAGACTGTCCGTGCGGTCCAGCTCTCTCAGCAGCGCCCACGCCTCCCCTAAAGACAAAACTGGTTCCAACAGGTGGAGGGATACTTTCCCGCCATACTGTTCGAACCAGTAGGTACAATCCGTATTCCATTCAAGCGATATTCGCCATTCCAGCCCCGGACCGACGGAGGCCCCATACAATCGAACCTTCACCCATGCCCCTCCATACCGCCTGTAAGCGGTTAACTATTGATATAACGGAATATGTTGAAGCTCCTTCGTATTGCTAAGCCGCACGAGCACCACTTCTTCGCTCTCATAACGGGCGATCCATTCGTCGAGCTGAGCGTCGCCGCCCCATTCCATAATCTCCAACTGATTCGGCCGGGATACGGCGAGCCGTTCCGCTATGGCCAAGGTGTCGTCTTCGGATCGTTCATCCATCACCACGACATGAATGTCCCTGGCTTTCATTTTGGATACGAACAACAGCGTCCGTAGATACCATTCGATATGCATCGCATTGTTTCTGGTAAGAAGTACGTAATGAATCGGTTTCCGACGTTCCGATCGAAACCAGGCACGACTCAGATGAACCATGGCGATTGCCAAACCGTACGCCCCGAAAATCGACAGCAACCCGACAATCATAGCGGCTCCCTCCCTTACAGCCATTATATGCCACTATGATGTCCATGGTTCCTCCGCGCCTGATTCGTTTTAAAGGGTAACCCACCCGTTTTTGATTGCAATAATAACCGCTTGGGTCCGGTCTTCCACTTCCATTTTTTGCAGAATGCTGCTCACGTGATTTTTAACCGTCTTCTCGCTAATGAACAACATTTCGCCGATCGATTTGTTGCTTTTACCTTCCGCCAGCAAACGCAGAACTTCGGCTTCGCGGCGAGTAAGCGGGCTATTCGGCTGATGAATATATTTGACTCCGGCTTCCTTCGGACTCTGATCTCCGCCGCCTACGCCGGCCGGATCGAGATAAGTCATTCTCCGAAGCTGGTTGATCAGCTTGCCCGTTACCTTCGGATGTATGTACGCATGACCTGCTACAACCGACCGGATCGCATTGATCAGCGATTCAGCCTCCATGTCTTTAAGCAGATAACCGGACGCCCCTTTGCGAAGCGTCTCAAATACGTAGCTTTCATCGTCATGGATCGACAAGATAACGACCTTGATTTCCGGGAAAAACTCTTTCAGCCTCTCCGTCGCGACGACGCCGTTCTCAATCGGCATATTGATGTCCATCAAGACCACATCGGGACGCAGCGAATTGCACAGCTCCACGACTTGAATCCCGTCGCCGCATTCACCGACTACTTCAAAATCTTTCTCCATATTTAAGATGCGTTTGACGCCTTCCCGCAGCAGTTGATGATCGTCGGCGATGACGATCTGTACGTTACGTTTCAATTCCATACCGCTTACTCCTCTCTTTGCTCTAAACCGATCGGAATGATCATCGTGAGCTTCGCGCCGGCCCCCGGCTCGGATTCGATATCCATCCGTCCTTCCAGAAGCTCGACCCGCTCCCGCATCCCCATAATACCGAAATGCGAGCTGCCTTTCACGATCTTTACTTCCAGCTTATCGAGCGCAAACCCGATTCCGTTATCTTTTACGACTACTTTCACCATTTGCCTTTGATATGTAATTTCCACATTCACCCGGGTCGCCTTGGAGTGCTTCCACACATTAGCCAATGCTTCCTGGATTAAACGGAATACAGCCACTTCCATCGCGGAGGGAAGTCTCGTCTCCACCCCGGCCACATCGAAGCGGACATGAATATAGGTGCGATCCTCGAAATCCTGAATATATTTGCGAAGCGTTGGAATGAGCCCCAAATCGTCAAGCGCCATAGGCCGCAGGTTAAAAATGATTTTGCGCACTTCCTCCAGGCCGAGCCGTACGGCTCCCTTCAGATCCTTGAGCTCGTCCTTCACCGAGCCATATTCCTCGCGGTCGATCATACGTTCTGCAATTTCGGAACGAAGCACCATATGGGCCATCGCTTGCGCAGGTCCGTCATGAATTTCCCGGGCGATCCGCTTGCGCTCCTCCTCTTGGGCGAGGATTATTTTCAGGCCTAGCAGCTGCCGGTTTTTGGCCGATTCGAGGATACGGGTCACCTGATTCAAATCACCTGACAAATACTGGAGCACGACGTTCATTTGACTGACAAGCGCTTCGGCGCGTTCTATAGTTTTATCGGAATTTCGGATCCGTTTTTGTAGCTCATCTCTTCTCGCTCTCAAGTGATGCTCTTTTTCCCGGGCCATAATAAGCTGGAGCTGCATCTGCGTGGCTGCCTCATAAGCAACCCGAATGTCTTCCTCCTTGAAACGGTGGAAATCCCGGCTCACTTCCGTAAGACGGATGCGGGAACGTTTATATTCCACTTCGAGCTTGTCCACTTGGTCAATGGTGTGAGAGACTTCTTCCATCACCTGGTGCAGTTCCTTGTTTAGCGCCTCCCACTCGTTACGGGCGCTTTCGCAAATCTCAAACATTTGATATTTGCTTGATTCCATGACACCAATCGCATTTTTAATGACTTTGTCGATCGCGTCGAATTGCAAGCTAACCCGTGCCCCTTTACCCATTTTTTGACCCTGAATCCTATACTACCATATTTCGACCGGTTTGGAGTGGATAATTGGCCCTAATTTAACGGTACAGGAGGTTTACCTTGCCCTTGCGAGCCATAGCGAAATCGGGCTTTTTTCCATCCGATGGACAGGCTGCGCGAGATGATTATTAGGCTTTGGAAAGCCCGCCTCCGCCAATCAGCTAAAGCGAAGGCGGCTTCCAGGCTACCGCTCAAGTACGAATGAATCGATCAGATCATTTCCTAACAAAAGCCTTTTATTGCAGCGTAACCGAACGAGTCATCTCGTCCCATGTCACTTTCCATCCCATATTCTCGGCGATAATGCGCAGAGGCACCATCGTCCGCTCCGTCATCAAGACCGGCGGCACTTCCGCCGTAATTCGCTCGCCATCGGCAATGAGGTCTTTCTTATCCAGCCATAACTCGATCAGATGGTTGTCTTTCATAATCACTACTTTACGCTCCTCGTCGACCCAGGTCAATTTTCCTCCCATCGCTTCCACTACAAAGCGGACCGGTACGAGCGTATTTCCTTCGACAATGACAGGTGCTTGATCCAATTGAATCCCGGCTCCGTTCACCGTCAACGACTTCTGGTCGATCGTCAGCTTCACCGTGTTTTTCGATGGCTCGGTCTGGTTGGAATAATGAAACGTGAAGTCGTCGAACAAGATTTGCCCTTTCAACCCGCGCCCGCTATGCCCGTTTTCCGGATTGGCCACATAGATCCTGTTCACGGTGATCGGATACGTCAGATTATGTTTTTTCAGATCCGCGCTAACGACTTTCCAGTCCGAGAAGTCGGTATTCTCCGTCAAGCTGATCAGCTTGGGCAGGCCGCCGGAGCTATCCTGAATTTCCGCACGAATCCAGTTGCGGCTATTATCACCCTTTACTTTCAGGCTGAGCGACTCCGGACTTCCTTCAATCTTCAGACCGCCCATGAAGGTAGCGTAAGCGACTGTCGTTTTCGTCCCTTGGGTAAAATCGTATTGGAGGGCGAGCACCTTGTTGGCAGACGCTCCTGCGCCTTCGGTCACCTTGTATACAGTACCGGTTACGCCTTCCGTCGAAGAAAAGGAAATCGGCGTAGCACCTTCAAACGATTCCACGATCCGCTGGTCCGCGATCGGAAGGGTCAGCATGGCGGAAAATCCGTCATACCGGGCGATCATCCGGCCTTCCTTCACGTTAGGATCGATACTGTCTACAGTCAGCCGGTCCCCTTCCATCCGTCCTTTGAACCCGATAAACTCCCATTGGAGCGCGTCGGCCGGAACACTGCCGGTTTTGCCGGATTTGGAGGTCGCTTTCACCGTCATTTTATAGATCGAGTTCCGCAGCAGCGCCGTGGAAGAGGCGTCGATTTTCAAGCTGGCAATATCTTCGCCGCCAATTACCTCGATATCCAGACTCTCCGCGGCTTGTCCCACTTTGGCGGTCAGCGTAGCTTTGCCGGTTGCCTTGGCTGTAAATGTGCTTCCCTCAAACGTCCCGATCGGCTGCGACGCCGTCCATATCGGCGATAACCGTTCGGGGTCCAGCGGGTTGTAAAACACATCGTACGCTTTCTCGATGCCGTACGTTGCTTTTTGCCCGATAAACAAAGCTGTCGGGCCTTGAAGGCTCATGCCTTTAGCTTCCCCTTCAGGTGACAACGAATAAACACCGATTCCGTTGACGACAGGCCGCTCGTATCCGACTTCGGTTAACAGCGTCGTATGAAAATCGCCAAGCTTTCGAGTTACCAATTGGGTCGAACCGCCGCCGTCCAGGTTCATCCCTTTCCACACGCCGATTTTGATCATCAGCTGCTGCAATTCGGCCAATGTCGCTCCTGCGCTAGAACTGCTTTCATCTAAAGTGATCAGGTAAGCGTAGCGTTCGTCCTTGGAGTAACCGATCGCTGTCCGCGCTCTGTTGGCATTTTCCGATACCCCGCCCCGGGAAAAAGTGGTCGGCTGGCCCTGATCCACCAATATGGTATGTCCGCCGATCATCGTTTTAAACCCGCCGACATCATACGAATTGCTCGGGTCCTGCGCGAACATCTTGTAATCGGCCACGATGGGGTCCCCGACCTTCAGATGCTGACGGACGAATTCGTCGGCTTTGCCTGATGCTCGGAGAATATATCCGTCCTCGGGAGGCATCATGTCCAAAATACCGGTTGGCTTAATCTCTACAACTCTGCCGTTGCGCACCAGCACTTCGGTCGGTACCGTCGTCCCGTCGTTAGAGCGGTTGACGTCTCCCCAGGAGCTCGTATACATATAAAGTCCGTCAATCAGGCTGTGTACGCCTTCCTGATGAATGCCGTCATCTTCATACCAATAATAGGTCTTGTTTATTCCGCCAAGCGGATAGGAAGCGCCGTCTCTCGCTATCATTTTCCCTTGGAAAGCAAAAAGATCGATAACCGGTTTATTTTCTTTCGTGAGCGCAAACGAGTACCAGCCCGGCATGTCAATGGTCGTCGACTGCAGCTTGCCATCCATGATCTGCGGCCCCATCGGCACCCCGTCCGCCTGCATATTGAAGAAATCGCCGTTCACCGCCGCCGTAGCTTCCGTCTCGTTGGCCATTTTCCGCACGCTTTGTTTTTTGGTATATTTCCCTCCCGTACCGACGATCGTGTCGAGCTTGACGTACGGATTTTGCAAATCTACTTCTACGACATTCGCTTTCACCGTTACCGGCTTTTTGGCTCTATCAAAACTCCAGACATATTTTCGCAAAATAGCGCCATACGTAAGCGGGTCTTGCGTAACAATCGTGACTTGGGAATCAGCGGCCGATGCGGCCTGAAGGGTAGGAGGGGTAAACAACGGGTGCACCGCTATCGTAGCGGCCAGCACAAGTGCCGTCCAACCTTTGAATCTTCTGCTTTTCTTCTGCCTGTTGTCCTTGAGCTCTAGCAATTTGAATCTCCTCTCCGAATCTCTCTATCTCTCTCCATAATTGTTGCATAACAATATAGACTCCGTTTTTCCCCAAAAAGTTACGTAGGACCGGACGGATCGCGATGTTTTTAGAGAGATCGAACTAGAGAGACTGTCGAACCTACCCGAATCTCCTATACCATTCGGGCCTATAGAACGATTTATGGGGTATTTTGCGAGCAATTCTATGAATTTTTTGGAAGATATTCTAGTGGATTTGGGAGATATGCCTACAAAGGCGACAGAAGTTGTTGAGGTGGAGATTTGGAGGGAGCGGACGATCGAATTAGGTTTACGCTTCCATACCAAAAAACCACCCGTTGCGGGGTGGTTTTTGTGACTATTCGTATTGCGTATGCTAATCCTTACGCGTAAGCGTCTTGTTTCAGCTTGTCCGCCTTGTCTGTGCGCTCCCAAGGTACATCCAGGTCCATACGGCCAAAATGTCCGTAAGCGGCTGTCTGACGGTAAATCGGGCGGCGAAGATCAAGTTCTTTGATGATGCCGGCCGGGCGAAGGTCGAAGTTATTGCGGATCACTTCAACCAGCTTCTCTTCGCTGACTTTGCCTGTTCCGAACGTATCCACGGCAATGGATACCGGGCGGGCTACGCCGATAGCGTAAGCGAGCTGAATTTCAACTTTTTCCGCCAAGCCTGCTGCTACGATGTTTTTGGCAACGTAACGAGCGGCATAAGCTGCGGAACGGTCAACCTTCGTCGGATCCTTACCGGAGAAAGCGCCGCCGCCATGACGGGCATATCCGCCGTACGTATCCACGATAATTTTACGGCCTGTCAAACCTGCATCGCCTTGAGGACCGCCAATAACGAAACGGCCTGTCGGATTGATGAAGTAGTTTGTATGCTCATCCAGCCATTCTGCAGGAACGACCGGTTTGATTACATGCTCTTTAATATCGCTTTGAATTTGCTCAAGCGTTATTTCTTCTGCGTGCTGAGTCGATACGACAATTGCGTCAACCCGAACCGGCTTGTCGCCTTCGTATTCAACCGTAACTTGTGTTTTGCCGTCCGGACGCAGGTAAGGAAGCGTGCCGTTCTTACGAACTTCAGACAGGCGGCGAGACAAGCGGTGAGCCAAAGCGATCGGCAGCGGCATCAGCTCAGGCGTTTCGTTAACCGCAAAACCAAACATCAATCCTTGGTCGCCGGCGCCAAGAGCTTCGATCTGCTCGTCCGTCATCGTGCCTTCTTTGGCCTCGAGCGCTTTGTCAACGCCCATGGCAATGTCGGCGGATTGTTCGTTAAGCGAAGTCAATACAGCGCAAGTGGTAGCGTCAAAACCGTACTTCGCACGGGTATAACCGATCTCTTTAATCGTATTGCGAGCAATCGCCGAAATATCCACGTAATCCGCAGAGCTGCTGATCTCGCCAATAACGAGAACCAAGCCTGTTGCTACCGATACTTCGCATGCTACGCGCGCATTAGGGTCATTGGCCAAAAACGCATCCAAGACTGCGTCAGAAATTTGGTCGCAAATTTTATCCGGATGACCTTCCGTCACCGATTCCGAAGTGAACAAGCGCCGACCGTTTCTCAAAGTCATATCGTGTGCCTCCTGCATCTAATAATTACTTGACTGCTGCAGGTGTGTAGCATCAGTCATAGTTGGTTACTCTAAGTACGAAACTCGGGAATAGCGAGCCACATCTCCGCTATAGCAAAAAAGGAACCTTTTCCACTAGGAAAAGGTTGCTTCGCAAGACCTTCAGTTATTGATGTTACTGGATTTGCCCGGCTCTGTCAATAAACGAATATAGTAAAAATATTGCAATACTCGGAGAGTTTATTGGAGTCCGAAAAGGGTCTGTTCCGCCTGCTGGACAAGGCGTCTGGTGATCGCTCCGCCGACAGCTCCGGTATCGCGTGATGCAATATGTCCCCAGTAATCTTCCTTGATCGAACCGGCGGAAATCGTACCCAGTTCAGTTGCAAATTCCACGTTCCCCATTTGTGCTGCATGTTGACCGACAGGCAAGCCCAGTTCGGCGGCGATTTCGTATTTCATCTGATCGATGGCTTGGTGACATTCCGGTACGATTTTACGATTGCTGGCCATATGGTAAACCTCCCTTGACTGGTATACCTGTAGTATGACCCCGCTTCAAACGTTCACCCGTATCGATTACTGCTAAAAGGGGCAAAATTATGGAGCGGATTTCGTTCCATCCTCTTTTAGCAAAATATAGCTTCCCCGTACCATAACGTAGATCTCGTCCTTGTTTTTGGGATCAGGCTTAATACCGCGCCCCTCCCGAGGGAAAATAAGCAGATGATTGTTGTCAATTGCAGTTCCGGCAGGTATATCCTTACCCGATGTTACATCGGGAATACCGTCATCGGTGCTTACCGCAATCGTTTTGCCTGTACGGACAATCACTTCCGTTCCGGCTCCCGCATAGAGCACTTGACCAGCCCCCAGCTTAATGACTTCAAGGGTGGGAGCGGCCCCTGTAGAGGCAGGCGGCTGCACCGTCGTACCGCCGGTTGAATTTGATCCGGTTTGCAGTTCCTGCTTCACTTTATTAATCTCCGCCGCAATCAATTCTAGAATACGCGCTTCCGAAATCGTCGAACCGGTATTTCCCTGCTGTCCGCCCGTTTGTCCGCTGTTCCCCGTACCCGCCGATCCCGTCCACTGGCCGCCCATTATTTTCTTAAGTTGTTCATCCAAGTAGCTCTTCGTGACCAACGGATCTTCCGCACTCCCCGGCTGCATCGCCCCATCCGCCTTCGATATAATGGCAGCTTGCCCTATGTATACTCCAGTTAGCACGCCTATTCCAATAAGTCCTGTTAGTAGAAGTTTTTTCTTCAATACCATTGAGTTGATCGCCTCCTGACTTTATTTAGATTCGACGTTAGAAAAAAGAATCCTTTCGACTGGGGGAAGTCGAAAGGATTGGGGGTTATTCAGAGTAGACAAACCAGTCAAGACCTTTACTTGCAATTAATTTCTTCTGACCTTGGAATTGCTGGTAAATGTTAAGATTCATTTTCTTCAGATAAGACACTTTATAAATAAATTCTTTGTCGTTATTAATAAGCTCTATCTTGTTTGAACCTAGTTGTAATGTGCTTTTCGGGTCGATCGTACCGTCTTTAGTTTTCTCAATATCTAATGCCCATTCAACTGTTGCTTTATCATCAGCATCAACAATTTCCATAATAAGCTTATAATCTGAAGTGTCGACTTCGTATTGCATATTCTTTTCCAGTTCATATTCAATTTTTAATTTCAACAAATTATCTTCAACAGGCGTACCAACACGTTTTAGATTTAGTGTATAAGGGAAAATATCGATTTCTTTCAAAGAATTTTGAACACTTGTGTTCTCTTGGGGAAGGAAAAATGAAACAGCACTGACGTATGCATCAGGCTTGCCATCTAACTTTGTATATTTACCTTCTGTTATTCCTTCTCCAAGTAACAGTTGAGTAACGTCTTCACCTTTATTTTTAGCTACGCTTGCCCAGACGAACAATAAGGCTTTACCAGAAGGCCCAATCTTAGTTTTAATCTCAGATAGTGTTGCTGGATAAACAGTTCCGTCCGATCCTTTAAAATGCCCGACAAGCTTAGATAAATCATTCGCCCGTTTTTCAAGATTTTCAACCTCAACTTGGGCAGTGATTATATCTGAACTCTTGCCTTTGAAATTATGAAATGCATGTACAGTATAATCCCCGCTTCTTCCGATCCCGCCAATTTTATAGTGCTCATTAGCATTAACTAATGGAACACTGTCTAATTTAGAATCCAATTTGAACTGGACAAGATCATTTAATGTATCATTCGTTTTTCCTGAACTATCGGACCCTCCAACTTTCTCTTGTAAATGTATGGACAGTGTTGAGAAATCATAGGTATAAGGAATTGAACCAATTAGCTGGATACTTACTTCGCTGTTTGGCTGTAATCCAATTATATTATCCGTTTGAATAACTTTTACATCAACTTTAACGGAATTATCCAATTGGATATATCCTGTAAGATTCGGTAGTGGTAATGATTTATTTTCCTTACTTTGAAGCAGCAGTGAGGCTATAACCAAATCATCGTCTTCCCACGGCACTCTCTGAATTGCTTCAAGTTTAGCAATATAGGACCCATCAGAGTTCGAAAAAGACTGTTCTTTCTCTGTAGACAATTGCTCATCAGTCGCTTTCGGAATTGAAAACTCCCCCACGACTACATTTGAGCTATTACTACTACCTGTATCAGTTGGTTCAGTTATAACCAATTCCCATCCATCATTAGATATAGATCTAGGCAACTTGCCACTTAATGCAATTTCCTTTTTCATAAGTGGATCAATCGTTGTATTTTCATTCACACCATTTGCCTGTAAAGGATAAAGCAATCCGTCAGCCGTTCGAATCATAAACTTCACAGCTGGAAGCTTTAAGCTTCTCGTGTCTTTGTTTTGTAACTCTAGAAGCAATGTCGGTAAGTAATTCTCTTCATTACTACTGATTGTCGCTTTTTTTACAAATGCCTGAAAAGATGTCTTTGAGATTTTAATATTTGCTTTAGAATTGGCGGGGGTTACAGTGCTGTAATCGCTAGGAACAGTCAACATCCCTAAAGTCCTTTGATAATCTGCAGCAGAAAAATCCCATTTTATAACGGTAAATGTGAGATCAGATAAGTTAAGAGAAGGAGTCACCTGAGTGGAAAATTGAATCTCTTGTGAGCCCCCTGCCGGGATGATGTTTTTATCCTTATCTTGCGGCACAACATTTACTGTAAATTTTGCACCCGTGGATGATTGTACACGAATCCAATAATCAATAAACTGAATATCACTAGCTCCACCATTTACCGCTTTAACAGTGAAAGAAACAAGATTTTGATCCGAACCTGAAGTTAGTCTTACATTTGTTAACTCAAAATAGCTGCTGTCATTAATCTTAACCGATCCGATTGAAGGAATATCGAAAGTCCCATGTGCTTCTGATGTTGCACCTTCAGCGTATGTATAAATAGGGGCCGCTCCAGTAATTAGAGTTAATGCAAGTACAGAGTGCATAGCCAGTCGCTTAAATTTTATTGAATGTGCCATATAAAGCCTCCTTTAATTCTCTTACATTAATAGACGAAGTATTTCTAGTTTTGTTTCGGATTTGTTCAAAATACTTTAAGTGAGGACCCATGCCCCCCCTTTCTATCCAATCTCTCGCGGTTTAATTTCATTTTTCTTTTGAATAATTTTATCTCCGAATAAATTCGATGTTAATTAAAGGTTCTAGCCCCATCTTTCCTTACTTATGTTCCTTGCCTCTCGAGAAACGTTCCGCAATCTTTCAGCCTTATAGATTTCTTAACAACAAAAAGAGACCCTGAAGGGTCTCTTTTTGTTACTTCCTATTAGCGCAAGTCAACGTGAGTGGATTTGCTTACTCCGCTACCTGCAGTCGCTTTAACAGTAAACTGTACAGCGTTATTCAAGTTAGAAACTTCACCAGTAGTCGAGTTGTAAACTACTGCAACTGTGTCACCTGCAGCATTTACAGCATCCTCAATAATATATCTGACACCTAACAGATTATCATATGCTGTAATTTCAGCCTGTGAAGTATACTCGTTACCATAGTTATCCTTAGGCTTCAAAGCCATGTAATCGCGAAGGAAATTATGAGTAACAGTCGATGACTTAAAGTTCGTGTTAGCCGACATACTTGCAACTGAAACTGCATCATCTTTAACTTCCACATTCAAAGTTGCAGATTTCGCGATTCCTTTAATATCCCTGAAGTTAACAGTTACGGTTGCGTTACCTTTCTTGTTACCAAGAATGTAAGCATTTCCGCCACTTTCTTTTGTTACCACAACATCATAAGTAGAACCTGTCACGCTCATTACACGGTTAGTCGAAATTGCAACAGTATCTCCCGCACCGTCTTTAGCAGAAACAGTGATCTTCTTAGCCAACTTGCTTGTGGCAGGATCTTTTTGAGCATCAGTCAGCAATTTGCTGTCTTGAGCCGCAAAGAGTGAAGATACACTAGTGATGCTGTACATCAATTCTGCGCTATCTGTAATAGCTTGAATTGATCTAGTTGTTGGGCTTGTAGCATCTACCCAATCAGTTGTTCCGACTTCTCTCTTAACAATTTTTGCTCCGTACAGCATCTTGCCTGTAACAGCGCCAGCTGCAGAATTAAACTTATGCCCGTCATTAAATGTCGAGAGAACATCTGCAGTATAGTAAGTTCCAGAAGGTACAAATGTTGGCGCCGAAGCATTCGTAGACCTAGCCGTTACACTCAGGTTACTTGTTCCAACATCCGCTTGCGTGTAAACATATACTGCATATTCTACAGTTTTATTGTTTTCTCTGACCGAACGATCCAAAGTAGATGCAGTAGGGTCAACCGGTTTAATTTCTTTCAATTCTTGTTCGTATTGGTCATAAACCTTTACAGTAACATCCGAAGTAACAGCGGCAGTACCATCGTTAAAGATCTTCTTAGCAGGTTCACCTGTCACTTTGAGACGATCTGGGTAACGAACTTTACCAATTTGGAATTGCTTGGTTTTGTAATCATTCACGCCCGGCTCTGTAATAGACAGAGTCAAGACAGCAACAGAATGCTCAGTTGCATTTACTCTTGTAACGTGAACTTTACCCTTATGCTCGCCCGATTTGACCAACTTCGGAGCGTATGCAACACCAGAGCCGCCAATGCGAATACGATCGAGGTTAACAGAGTCAACTAGATCATCCAAGGAAAGTTTATTCCCTTGCTCATCATAAGCAATCACAGGGATATACTTGTCAGTATCACGCTCTGCCAGTACATCGTTGTAATCACCAAACTCGACTTTATTTGCAACTTTTGCAGAGCTTACTTTAACTGTAGCAGTAGCCGAAGATCCACCTGCGTAAACATTTACAGTATAGTCTCCACTCTTATCAATGCGTTCTTGAAGGGATACACGAATTTCTCCAAAGTTATTGTTATCATAATCGCCATACTCAGCTTTAATATCTTCGTTGTACGGGTTGACGTTAGTATAAATGTTAACAATAGCATCAGTGTCATCGTATGCAACTGGATTTCCAAATTGATCGTATTGAGTCAAAGGAATAATAGCTGTGTCACCTTTAGAAGACAAAGAAGTTTTGCCAGATCCATATTTGACATCTTGAAGCTCAATTTTTGTAACAAACGGCTTAGTTCCAAGTTTGAAGTTTTTGCTTGTCATGACGCGACTTTCATTCTCTGTAATATACACAGGAATAATAGTTTGCCCTGGAATCGTTTCATTCGGAGAAGTTCTCAATGTATCGATTGTCAAGACAAGATAGTCACCATCTTTAGTCAAGTTGCTAGTAAAACCTGGGGTGTTAGCTGTAAAAGATCCGGCAGACAAAGACACAGCTTCATCATATTGGTTCTTTGCTACAATCTGAACCCGAGCCTTTTTAGACTGAGCAATCGTATCATTAGAGTTGACGAAATCAATCGATTTTACAACTTCTTTTTGAGCGCTGAATTCAGCAGTTGCTTTATCGATTTCACCCTCGCCCAAGTTAGAGATCGTTACGCTGTAATTTGCTTCAATAAGTTTGCCATCTTTCAACGTAAGAACTGCAGACTTCTTATCGTCAGCCCATTTAACATCAGTCGCAAGTTCCGTCGAACCTCTTTTAAGAGTAAGCTTTGCTTTAGATGTATCTACATCTCGATCCAAAGTTACTTCGACTTTTTGAACACCTACTGCTTTAGCTTCTTTAACAGAAACTTTAGCAGGCTTCTCTTGCTCAGCCAAAACTTCTTTAGCTGCGTAAGTAGCTTCTACCAATTGAGCGCGGATCGCTGGCTTCGTGAAGTCAGTGTTAGCAGCGTCAGGGAGCAAGCCGTTAGCAACTGCAGTTGCTACATAACCTTTAGCCCAGTCGGATACTTCACCTTTTACTTCAGCGTCAGTTTTAACTGTCAGGCCCAAAGCGCGAACAGCTACAGTAGCCAGTTGCTCAAGAGTAACGTCGCCAGACGGATCAAATACGCCATCTGCTACTCCGTCCATGATCATTGGCTTAACTTTGGAAACGGCTTGGATGAATCCAGCAGACCAGCGGTCAGCAGCTACGTCAGTGTAGCTAGTACCGGATTGAACTTCCAGTTTTTTCAGCAAAGCAACGATTTTAGCGAGTTGCTCACGGGACATGTTAGCTTCCAATTCGGAACCTTGACCAGTACCGTCTTTATCAAAGATGCCAGCAGCGATCAAAGCATCCAATTTTTCTTGAGTCGTCAGCTCAGCTGCAAATGCAACCGAAGCGAACATGGACGACACCATAGCTGTTGCTACGAGTACAGACAAACTTTTCTTCATAACCTTTTTTTCTCCTCCTCGATTTACATTCGATGTTTGAGAGTTTAATTTAATTTGTAAGCTCTTATTACTCATCGGCCGATTCACCCCCTTCCCAGAGTCGAGCACTACTTCCTATTGGGACTCTGCAACTTCTGTCGCAGAAACTAGTAAACTGTCGAAATAGATAGCTAGAAATGTAGACACCACTTTAACATTATACAATGGTGCATCATTACCGTAAAGCATAATTTGAGAAAATGTCCCACTGCGTTCAGGTTTGTGCCGCTGTGTTTCATGTTCCACCTATATAAACGCAGCGTTTCGGTAAAAGTTGCGACGTTTTGAAAAATAATTTTTCTTATGTGTTCCGTTCATCACCAACTTCGGATTATCCGTCGTAGCGTATGTCTTGGGGTATATCGTGTCGGCTACGAAACTAAGTATACCTGCATCTATCACATCCGTCATTACTAAGTATTTTCCATGTAACCTCCAATCGTTCAAAAAAAAAACAAGCTGAGGATTTAACATCCAACAGCTTGTTTAAACAGCTTATTTCGGCACTTTGCCTTGGCTGCGCATAACGCGCATCGCAACTACGGAAGCTTCCGCACGCGTAAAGGTTTCAAGCGGATCGAAACGTACGGTCGCTTTCTTTTGTCCTTGCAGCAGTACGTTCTCTTTTCCTTCGATAAAACCAGCCTTCTCAACAGCTTCTACTGCGGTCCTCGCGTATACATCAATATTGTCCGCATCTGTAAAAGCCTTGCGCAAGCTGGCAATCAGCTTGTTTTGATCGGCTTCCGAAGGCAGCTTCAGATTGGCCGCACGGGCAATCATAACAGCGGCATCCTGGCGCGAGATCGCGTTGTCAGGCATAAACCGGCCTTGAGCGGCACCACGGACGATACCAGCTTTAGCAGCCGTCTCGATATACTTGTAGTCGTACAGACGCGTCAACAGGTTGACTCGGGTGACGTCTGTAAACGTAGGAACATCCGAGTATTGAAGCGGAATATCAAAGATCTTCACCAGCATCGTAGCGAATTCGCCGCGAGTGATCGGAGCGTTCGGAACGAAATTGGAGCTCTCCTGATTCGACATGACTCCTCTGGCATACAACGTATCCAGCTCGTTGCGCGCCCACGGATGCCCGGTAACGTCGTCAAAGCTGTGTTCCATATACATAACCTGATAATACCCGAACGTGTCTACCGGAACGGTGATGGTGTTTTTAGCCGCATCTACTACCCCGCCGATGTTTTTCCAACGCCATTGAACAATACCTGTGTAATCTTCATAAATATCGAAGTGATATACAGTCAAATACTTCCAGGCATCATCGCGAATCGCCGGATCATACTTAAGGGTAAGCGTTCCTCGTTGGGTCGGTATCACTTGGTCTTTACCGTTTCTTACATAGAACTCTTCCTGATCGTACGGCAAACGGCCGCTGCCGCTCAGCGCTTTGACCATATCGGTTTCCGTTTCTTTAATCGTACCGGCGTCAATCCAGATCAGATTACCGGCAGGACGGAAACGCGCCGTCGGCTCGGTCAACATCAGTTTGCCCAAGCCGGAGATCATCGGATTCGGATTGGAATACTGGTTGTCATACGGAGCCGGGTGTTTATACTTGTCTACACGGCCATCGAAGCTGTTGGCGATGCCGAACAATATTTTACGATCAGACGTTAAATATTTGTTAACGGCATTCTCGTCGTTACGCATGAAGTTGGTTCCTCTCGGGAACTTCAGCGTGACCTCGCCGTTAAAGGCAGTCATCGTCGGTTTCAAAGCCGTTTTGAATTGGGCCCCGTCGACGGTCGTATTGACGTTATACAAAACAAAGCTGCCATTGATTTTGTCTTTACCGCGGTTAACGGTAAATTTAATCGAATTTTTACCGGACTTCAGATCTTTTACTTCATAATAATAACGCTTCTTCTTAATACCGTTGTCGTTGACTTCACGTTCGACCGCAGCTTCTTTGCCGAATACGACAGAAGTAGCCCCTTCCGCTTCCAGCTCAATCTCCAAATAGTTGCTGTTGATCGTTGCCTGATCTTCGCCATTTGTATTTTTGGTTAGGACTGGCGATTTGATCACGTATGGCAGCGGTTCGCGGACGATCGTAATTGTACGGGTGACCGTGACTCCCGAAGCGTTAGTGACGGAAAATTCGAACACCGTCTGGCCTTTAGGTGCCAGCGGAATCAGGTTCGACTCAAACTGACCGACAGCCCCATTGATTGACCGGAAGTAGTTAGGGTTATTAGCAGCCGGCTCCGCTGTTCCAAAACCTGCCCCAAAACGACGGTCGAACTTAACAACCGACAGGTTATTTTCATCGATGGTACGGGTCGTTATCCGAATATCCGATCCATTGGCAAACTGACCGGAGAACGATACAAACGATTCGCTTGTCGCAAACAATTCCGGAGTAGTTCCAGGCACAAACTTCTTAACATCGCCAGTTTCAATCGGTTTTATCGAAAGGAACTCCGGCGCATCTGTGCTGAACTGGAATATTTCATACTCACTAGTTGCCACGAGTACGGAATTGATAATGATATTGAATTTGATTTTGTTACGGCCCTCATTTAGAGCACCGAGCATAAAAGTAAACGTGTTACCGTCAAAGATAGCTGTCGTGTTTATTGCTTCATTTACATAAATCTCAACCTTGTTGCTTGTTCCGTCTGGAATCGGTATATTAACAATCCGACCGGATACACAGCCTCCACCCCGGCTACAAGTTATATCCGTCCCTGGATTTTTAACGACCATTCCATTATAGACGTTGTTCAAAATAATGTATGGCGTGTTCGTAACGATAAAGTCGTAGCTTTTACGTCCGGACAAATTCTCTCCGTTTTTGTCATTGGTTGCCGTAGTCTTAGGTACAAGCGTAATTTTTCGCGATCCGTTAGGTGTGGTTTCAGGAAGCGTAAGCGTGAATACATTATACACGGCTCCCGAAGTGTCTCCCGTCAACGTGTCGCTAGGTGTAGAACTCGCCAAATATTCGCCGACATATACGTTCATACCCTGTGTAAGCTTGTTGGCATATATTTTTATTACTGCAGGCAGCTCAGATAAAGTGTTCGTACTAGCATCGGATAAACGGACGTTGTTACTTTCTACATACTCTACGTATGGCAAATTAGGGTCAACATAGCTAAAGTTAAAACTTGTAGCAGGCACATCATCGTCCGACATATTGTAGAATCGGAATTGAACGACTTGGTTCCGATCCGAAGGGATCGTTAAGTCGGCGGAAAAATCGTAAACTTTGTAGCGTCCGGGTCTCGACCAGGAAGAGTTTTCGCTCAGCTTAGAGGCCGCACCGCTATTCGTATAACTAAATGGATTACCTACAGGCTGTCCGTTATATAGCAGTTCGATCGTATAGCTTCCGCCCGACAGTGTGCCCGGCTTCTTGAAATAAATTTTTCTTCCAGCTTCAATCCGATCTGCGGCTATATTCGTATATTGATCTGGATTGTCCGTAGGGGTATAACGCAATTGATAAGCCGTTCTCAAAGAAGGAGAATTCGCCCCGAAATTCGTCCCTGAAACGAGAATTTCATTGGAACCGTCTTTCATCTCCACAAATCCGCCTGGATATGGATCTACTACACTAAACGGGTATTGCCCGATCAGCACTCCACTATGTGCAATACGGAAGAAGTAGTTCCCCGCTGGAAGTGTCGGAATCGTCGAAAAGTCGAAAGTTGCTGAGTCTGATGTCGGTGCTACAGAAACCAGCTTTGCATTTCTAGCCATAGTTCCATCTTCGTTCGTTACCGTAGCCGACAAGCCTGTTGAAAGCCCTGTACCTGCTGCGGTAATGGTCATGGTACTCAATTCTGTAGGCCGAACTTGCGGAATCGTAACGCTGGAAATAGTCGCCGTTGGAACTGCCAACTGGGCATAGACAGAATTGCCAACAGAGGTACCAAACGTATAGGTTTTAGAAGGTGCGCCTGCCGTCGTTCCATCCGGATATCTTAGTTGTTTTGTAATTTCTAGCTTATAGCTATCGCCTGGTATAAGTGCACTTTGATTTGGGATGTTGACCAATATCGCGTTGTCGCGAACTTCACTGATATTAGCAGTGATAACATGGGTCGATTTGGCCGGATCCTGATTGATCAGTCTCGCAGCAGTATAGTCGCCTGGAATCGTCCCCAAATCCGTACCCGTAAAATACAGAGTGGTAGGAGAGGAGCTTTGTGCGATTCCGGTTTGTCCAGTCATCGAAATCGACGGGTCAGTCGGGTCTTTCTTATCGATAATAAAGGTACGCTCGGTAAGAACAGAACCATTAAAAATAACTTTAAATTTGTACAGCCCTTCGGTCTGAATAGCCGGAATCGTGAAATCATAATTACCGCCAACTAAATTCGCTGCAGCCGTTCCAACCGGCTGCCCTTTCAGATCCGTTACCGCCAGCGTTAGTTCATTTGCGTTCACTGGGCTATTCAAAGTAATGGATCTGGCCGTTTGAGTCAAATCGTCTCCAGCCTTACCTAATTTAGGAGGAGCAATAGTTACATCGCTAGTAATATTCGTCGCCCCAGTAATTACCGGCAGTGCCGTAGCATTCGAGACTGTAATCGTGAACGGCTGTGCACTCAGTTCCGTGGTCCCATCTTTAACAATTGCATAATACGGGCTATTAGCCTGTTTTAACGTGTCTGCCGCCAAGGGGTAAACCGCCGCTGTCTTTGTGGCATTAACGTGAACAGGGGATATCCCCGTTCCAACAGCTACTCCAGCTTTATCTGTAAGATGCAGCTTGTTACTCATGCTAAGTTCTTCACCAGTAACAATAATATGTGTCGCACTATGTGAATTCGCAATAATGGTTGGAGAAATACCCGTTGCCTTTGGTGCAACTTGAGCTCCCGAAAGGTTGTAAGGGCCAAACTTCTGCCCCCCAACCAGAACCTCCACAAAATTATATTGGAGCGTACCGGCAGTCGTTAGATCATTCTTCAACAGCGCGGAGATCGTCACGTTATTGGATGAGACCGTCGGGCTTTTGATCAATTCCTTCTCTAATCCGTTTGCCGTTTCTTTGATCTTTGCATTAAAAGCGAAGGGCTTGCCATTGTCATAGATCAGATTCTTGCTCGTCTGATACGTCTTCGTGCTGTTAACCGCCATAATCGTCATCGGATTGTCGCCTGGCCGAAGCTTCATGCTGGCCGTAGACTGCGGTTTGTTGATATCATCGGCAAGAAAAAAGAAATCCCCATTATTGATAAATGCATTTTTCGGCTGAGCGTCACCTTCCAGGTAAGCCCGCACTTCTGATGCGTTAGGAGCGCTGCCGGAAATGTTAATCATCGTCGATTGCGTTGGATTATCCGGGTATATTTTTCCGTCCTCGAAAGGAACGCCGTTTACATTAATCGTCGATAGCGCTGTAGTCGGAGTAAAGTACACCCAAGCCGGAGCTGACGTAATAACACTGGAGGTACCCAGCTTAACGACAATCCGGTTTAACCCCTCTGTAAGCTGAACATTATTAAATACAATATCGAATTGACTGGTCTTCTGGGCCTTATTGGCCTTCTCGACAATCGGGGTCTTGGTCGTCGTCATATTGGTCACTTCATAGTAAATCTCTGCAATTTGAGAATCACTTATATTCTCAATTGTGGCGCGAACCGTATACGGCAGCGATGTAATACGCGGTACGCCAGCTGCATTCACATCCGGCTGGGTGTCAGTTACGTAGCTTGGCTGAGTGATGCTAATCCTTGCCGTAGCCGCAACCGCGGACATGGCCGGAAGCAGGCTCATCATCATAGTCAGGATAAGAACGATGCTCATCCATTTTCGATAGGACTTTCTCAAAGCCGGTTCCTCCTTATAAAACGAATAAGTGCATAATGCGCGGGTTTGGGTAATTGCCTGTCGCCTACTATCAGTTCCTTCCTACTCCTTCCTCTATATGTGCGGTTTTCCAACAGCATTAGACGTCCGACCCGCATGAAAAGTTTCCAATAGTTTTGTTATCGGTCGAAACGAGCCGAAATTTTAGAGCATGTGCAAAAAGAGGGCAACAAAAAAATCCCAGACTTTTCAGCCCCTGGGATTTCTTGCTTATCTTCTCTATATGCTACTTCGTCACGTTCTTCGAACGCGCCCGCAGAAACAAATTCAGTACAGGACGCTTGCCCTTGCTGACGATGCCGATCGCCTCGGCCCCAAGCTGCAGAACGAATAGAATGACTGCGACAAAAACGAGCGCGACCCACTGCGACGTCTGCGACATCAGAACGGCACACAAGCCGAAGAAGATCGAGATTCCATAAATCACGAGCACCGTCTTGCGATGGCCGAAGCCCATTTGCAGCAAGCAGTGGTGTAAATGGTTTTTGTCTGCAACCGAAATCGGCAGCTTGTTCACCTTCCGGCGCACAATGGCGAAAAACGTATCCGACAGCGGCACGCCCAAGATCAGTATCGGCACGATAAACGAGACGAGCGTCGCCTGTTTAAACCCGAGCACCGAAAGTGTGGCCAAGCAAAATCCGAGGAACAGCGCCCCCGAATCGCCCATAAAGATTTTGGCCGGGTGGAAGTTGTAGAACAAAAACCCGATGATGCTTCCCAGCAGCAAAGCGCTAAACAAAATGACCGTTACGTTGCCCATCATAATCGCCATAACGAGCATGGTGGCATTCGCGATTCCGGACACGCCGGCCGCCAGGCCGTCCAATCCGTCGATCAGATTGACCGCATTCGTAACGCCAACGATCCAGAAAATCGTAAGCGGCGCACTTAACCATTTGGTTTCAAATTCGGTGCCAAACGGCAAGTTGACCAAATCGATCTGAATATCTCCATAAAACACGATGACAAGCGCGGCAAGAATCTCGACCAGCAGCTTCGTCTTCGGCGACAAATCGAATCTATCGTCAAGCGCTCCGACCAGCACGATCATCGACCCACCGATCAGCAGAGCGGATGAGACTCTCCAGTTTAAATCATCCGTCATCGGCGCGATGACGAAAAAAGCTCCTACGAATGCCAAAAATACGGCTAGTCCGCCAAGACGCGGCATGATGCGCGTATGTACTTTGCGCTGGTTCGGCTTATCGACCGCTCCGACAAAGAAGGCAAACCTTTTAACTGCAGGCGTCAGGATGACGGCTAATACGCATGCTGCGATAAATCCAATGCCGTAGTAGTAAAACTCCATCCGACTTTCCCCACCCCCATCAATCTGTCTGCATATCCCCCAAAAATTCGTTTCTAATAGACCAACGGACCCATTATACTCCCAATCCTGAGGAAACACCAATGCGAAATTATGCAAAAACGGCTGTTTTTGGGCGGTTTTCATTGTGAAGTTGAAACTTTCCGAACATTATCATGGCGCCGACATGCGTATCGCCGTGTATCTCGCTTGGCCTTGCGTTTTCATAGCCGAATCTGCAACAATGATCCTTGTTTAACGAATACCGCCAACCATCGAGACGATCTGGCTCGCCGGCAACTGAGCCTGCTTCTTGAGACGCACAATAGCCTCCTGGTTGCGTTTCTTCCAGCCCGCCGGGTCCTCCAGAAGACGAAGTGCCTCAGCTGTCACCGCTTCCGAATTGAAGCTGCTAGTGGAGGCCGCCGCCTTTATACCGAGACGGTTCAAAAATTGGTCGATCTTCGGATCATACGAGATCCCGATAAGCGGCACTTCCTGTGACGCGGCATAGATCAGGGAATGCAGCCTCATCCCGATCAACAGATCGCAGCCGCTGACCTCCGCCAGCATATCTTGCGGGTGAACGGCGGTTTCCGTCACTTCAATCGCTGACGCCCCTGGCAGCGAACCAAGCCGGTCAATCACATACCGGGAAGCCTCCGCATCATCAGGCAGATGAAAGGGCAGAAACCGGACCGTAACCGGCCGGCTTTCCGCAATCTGCCGAATCGTGCGGGCCAGGCCTTCAAGCTCGGAACGGTCCTTGTTCCAATAGCGGACCGATACGCCCACTACCGGTTTCGAATCACGCTCCCGTTTCACCATTCCCTCTTTAAGAGGAAGGCCCATAACAGGGTCCGGCACCACTTCAACCTTGCTCCGCGCCACGCCCATCCGGGCCAACAGCTCTGCCGATTCGTCGTCACGAACCGAAATATACCGGCACTTGTTAAATACATTTCGTATAAAGGGGTAAAAAATAGGTCGGTGGACCGGTCCGATTCCTTGAGCGTATATAAAGGTAGGCTTACGGTAAAACTGCGCCATCTTCAGCACAGCCAAGTAATAAGGGATCGTTTTCAGCCCCGTCGCGTCCTGCAGCAAGCTTCCCCCGCCGCTGATCAGCCCGTCGCATTCGCGCAGCGCGCGTGCGACCTCTCCCATTCGCATCCGGTGGACGGCGGACACGCCATACATGCGGGACGTCTCTTCCGGCCGTATGGAGAGCACCACAGGCTCGATAGGGACGCCTTGACGCTCTCCTTCCGCCTGAAGCGCCAGCAGGATCGACTGCAGCACCGCCTCATCGCCGCTGTTGCGAAACCCGTAATAGCCGGACAACGCGATTCGCTTTACTTCGGACCCCATCTTCTCCATCCTCTCGCCAGCACTTCCCAGGCCGCTACATAAATCAAGCTAATGACAACCCCGAACACGATCCCGTATCCGACGCGAATCGCCGAAATATAAAGCGGCGTGTGAAGATGCGCAAACGTATCGACGATCGACAGCTGTCCCATGACCGCTCCGGCGAACAGGAAGATCGCACTCCGGTGCTTCACATACATATAGGCGGCCAGAATAAACACCGGGTGAGCAAAGATGAACTCTTTAAACCGCGGGCGTACTCCCAATCCGTTCTCCAAATAGGTACGCATCAGCATTTCCATCTGCGAGGCTTGTCCTTCGTTGCCGGTCCGCGTCAGATAGTAGTAGATCACGCCGCCGAATACCGCCGCGAGAACAATCCAGATGACGGTGATTTTAGCAAACAACAGCTGGCGCGCCCGTTCCCAGACGTCTCGAAGCCCGTTCGATTCCGCAAACAACAGAGCATACAAGCCAACGAGAAAAATCGGCAGTAAATGCAAAAGCCCGACTCCCCGGTACTGCTCCAACACGAGATAATACGTAATCCCGCTCAGCAGACCGACGACATACATCACGCCGATTACCGTCACGAGCGAAGTTCCAAGGAATATCATCAGAGCCCCGATCCAGCTCAAGCTTGGCCTGTCGGTTTTACGTTTTTGAATGTATCGGATTGCCAGGATCGTCGCGAGCGTAGGCGCGCATACGCCGACACCGAACGCCATCGCTTGCAGAGCCAGCGACTTGGACAAGACGAACAAGCCGAGAACTCCAACCGTGCCGATCCCAAACGATGCAGTGACCAGCGCCGGAAGAAACAGGCCGATCGTAAGCGCGATAAGCGCCGCTCCCCCCACCAGCAGCACCAGCTTAAGCGGCTCCAGCACCTTTCCGTGCTCTACGAAAGGATGAGCCTCCCCGAGCTGATAGCCGGCCGCTTCGATCCGTTTCACGGCGCCTTCCGGACCGTTCAACCCGGTTATAATGTTCTCGAGGTAATCGTTCATGAATCCTTTATCCATATCTTTGGCTGTTCTCGTATTGAGGAACAACATCCGCATATTGCGGTCTTTGACGGCAAGCACCAGCTTGTCCGCAATTTGCTCCGGCTTCAGATTCGCTTCCGTTTCAAATAACGGGAAAAGCCGGACCACATTGTTGTCTAAACGATCGGCGAAGCTTACGGTAAACCCTTTCTGAGGGACTTTCAACCGTTCGATCGCAGCCGTTCCCATTCCGTATTTCTTCATAAGCTCGGCGGTTTTTGGAACGTTGTTTTTCTCCGGGTCCTCGTCGTATCCGGTCACAGCCGTTCCGTCAAAGACGATCCGATTGACGCCGCGCTGGCTAAGCTTCTTCAGCAAGTCCTCCAGCTCCGACTCGGAATAAGGCTGCATCCGGTCGGACAATCTCGCGACAATGCGAAATCCTTGCTTCTGCAGCATGTCCATCGCGATCGGGTCCGGCTCCATCGGCTTCGTATTCGCTTCTTCGTACGGAAGACCGATGATCAATCCCTGCCGGTTGTTATGCGTCCAGGTCGTGACTTTGGCCTTTACCCGGTCCCGGTACGTCCGCTCCATAATCGGTTGGAGCTTGTCCTTGGCCTCCTGGCTGGCGAACAATAAATACGTATTGTTCTCGCCCTGAACGATCGGAGTGCCCGTCAGAAGCGAATATTCCTGAGCATTGTACACTTGAATGCGGCGGCTGTTCTTCAATTCCTCCAGCGAGCTCTCATACACCGCCATACTTTCGATTCCGGCCCCTTTCATCGTCTGGAGCCATTCCTGAATATAAGCTTCCGGATTCGGCTTGTACGCCGCCGATTCGAGAAGATCGCGATAATCGAAGACGATGTCGACGTTTTTGGTCGACCGTTCCGTGTTGACACGCTCGTAAGCGAGCGGTACGGAAGCGAGCAATCCTAGGATCACTACCCACCAAAGCCATTTCCGTGCGCGTTCATTCACCGATAAATACCGCTGAAGCAAACTATTCACTCCTCATTGCATGTCGTATAGGCTCGTCTATAAAGCCGGCAAGTACGTGCAGAGCCCCGGCAGCAAAACCCGGAAAACCTCTCCGAAGCGACGCCGCCGCACAGAACTGCGGGCGGCGCGGATGCCCGAAGAGGTTCCGCTGCCTGTACCAAAAGCTAAGGTGCGATGCCGGACATCGCCATTAGCCTGATTTATTGAAACCGGTCGACCCGGGCCATCACGTCGGTCCGAAGCTGTTCCAGCCTTGCGCTTGCTTCCTCGCCCGTAGCGCCGCGTACGGCGAAGTACGTTTTGATTTTGGGCTCCGTACCGGACGGCCGCAAGCAGAACCAGGAGTCGTCGGCCAAAGTAAACTTCAGCACATTTTCCGCCGGCAGCCCGTCTATGCCTTGTGAATAATCCTGTACCCGAACGACCGGGACGCCCGCGATCTGGACAGGAGGTGTTTGACGCCAGTCCTCCATAATGCCCCAGATCTGTTCCAGGCCGTCCTTCCCTTTCAGCGTGCGCGATTCCAGACACTCCCGGAAATAACCGTGTTCGGCGTACAGCTCCTGAAGAACATCGTAGAGCGTCTTGCCCTGGCTTTTGTAATAGGCGGCCGCTTCGCAGATCAGCATCGAAGCCAGCACAGCGTCTTTATCGCGGCAATACGTTCCCGCCAAATACCCGTAGCTTTCTTCATAGCCGAACAAAAAGCGGTATTGCCCGGTTCGCTCGAATTCGGTCATCTTCTCGCCGATGTATTTAAACCCGGTGAGCGTATTCATCACCCGGACTCCGAAGCTCTCGGCGATCGCCGCCCCCATCTCGCTCGTAACGATTGTCTTGATCAGCACGCCGTTATCCGGCAGCTCCCCTCGCTGCTTCAAGCTCTCCAGCAAATAATGAGCCATGATCGCACCGGACTGGTTGCCGCTGAGCACGACATATTCCCCTTGGTCGTTTTTGACGACCGCACCCATCCGGTCGCAATCGGGATCGGTCCCGATCAGGATGTCCGCCTGTTTCTCCTTAGCCAGCGCAAGCGCTAGAGTGAACGCTTCCCGCTCTTCCGGATTCGGAGACTTGACGGTCGAGAAATTAGCGTCCGGCTGCTCCTGTTCCGGCACTATATGGACGTTCTTGAAGCCGATCCGGTTCAACACGCTGCGTACCGCCAGATTGCCCGATCCATGAAGAGGGGTATACACCAGATGGAAACGGTCGCTGACCGATCGAATCACTTCCGAATGCAGGCTCATCTGGGCCACAGCGCTTGCGAACGCTTCATCCACTTCTTCCCCGATCCACTCCAGAAGCCCTTCGGCCTCAGCCCGGCTGCGCTCCAGCCGCTTGACCTTCTCCAGCGCATCCACCGTCTGAATTGCCGCAAGGACGCGTTCCGCATCGCGGGGAACGAGCTGCCCTCCGTCGCTGCCGTACACTTTGTAGCCGTTATATTCAGGCGGATTATGACTGGCCGTGATGACAATGCCCCCGGTCGCTCCCAAGTGACGTACCGCAAAAGACAGCTCGGGAGTCGTGCGAAGCGATTCGAACACATACGCCTTCACGCCGTTACCCGCCAACACAAGCGCGGCTTCCAGGGCAAATTCGGGCGATTGGTTGCGGGAATCGTAAGCGATCGCTACGGAAGGCTGACCGGATGCAACCTGCTTTACAAATTGGGCCAACCCTTGAGTCGCCTGGGCGACCGTATACCGGTTCATCCGGTTCGTCCCCGCTCCTATGACGCCTCTTAGTCCTCCCGTTCCGAATTCCAAATCGCGATAGAAGCGATCTTCGATCTCTTTGTCGTTTCCTTGAAGGGAGCTCAGCTCCTGCCGGGTCTCGTCATCGATCAACGGATCGTTCAGCCACAGCTCGTATTTGGCCAGCGCTTGTTCCAAACTCAAATCCCATCTCTCCCGAACTCAATATCGTGCACGTAAACACGTTACGTACCGGCTTACGGATTAGCCAGCGCGAACATCAGCTCGCCCTCGGCTACAATCTTCTCTCCTACTTTGGCTACGCCGCGGCACTTGGCGATCGACCCTTTCATCCGGGTAATCTCAGCCTCTAAGATGAGTGTATCGCCGGGCTTCACCTGTTCCCGGAAGCGGAAACCGTCGATACCGGCGAATAGTCCGATTTTGCCTTTATTCGCTTCCACCTTCAGCATCGCAACTCCTGCGACTTGAGCAAGCGCTTCGGCGATCAGGACGCCGGGCATAACCGGGTATCCGGGGAAATGGCCTGCGAAGAACGGTTCGTTTACCGTTACATTTTTGAGACCGACTGCCCGTACCCCGGCCTCCACTTCCAAAATGCGATCCACGAGGAGAAACGGATAGCGGTGCGGTATCGTTTCTTGTATTTCCGTAATGTCCATCATCAATGTTTTTCCCCTTTCCCGTCTGCTGCTGTATAAAATGCCAGCGGTTAACTTAAACTAGTGAATGTCCCTTCACGACCTGCAGTAGTGAAGGTTGATATAAGGGGGCATATGATGCGGACTCCGATACAGTCTATACATATGCTCCTTTTTAACGTTAATTCGCGGTGTCCGTTTCCCGGTTCAAAGCCAGGAACAAAACGATATAAATAGCCGAGGCTATAAACGATACGCCGATAACAAACCACAGGTAGGCGACCGCGAACGAGAAATCAAAAAAGATAAACAGAAAGGCCATATAAAATAAAACAGTCGTAAGCTTCCCTAAGCTGTTGGCCGGCACCGTTCGCTTGCCCCGGAAATGGAAAAAAGCGGAGCCTGCGATCATGCCAGCATCACGGATAAACATAGCCACTGCGGCTTGCCACGGAATCATGCCGGATGCGAGCAGCGAGATGATCACGGTCAGCATCATGCATTTGTCGGCGAGCGGATCGAGCATTACGCCAACCTGGGTTATCTGTCCCCTCTTGCGGGCCAAATAACCATCCAATATATCGGTCGCCCCTGCCAGTACGACTATGAAAAAAGCCGTTTTGAGTTGATTCGTGCTGAAAAAGACGACGTATACCGGGATCAGCGCGAATCGACTTAACGTCAATAGGTTCGGCAAGTTCACCCGTTTCTCTCCCCCGAATCTTTCTTCCATACCCATCCATTATACCGTTGTTAACCCAAAAATAAAACTCCCCGAAGCGGGGAGTTAACGATCGTATAGTGGATGCGAAGCCAGAACGGATACCGTGCCTTGGCTCCGTGATCCCAAGACCGCCTCCGCCGCACAGTTGATACATTCCGCCCCCCGCACTAGTTGGCAAATACTAGATCGAACAGATGCTTCCAAGTATCCCATTCCCAGATGTCCGATCCTTCTCTGCCCCCGATGTAGGCGTATCCGAGCCAAAGTCCGACGACGACGGCGATTACGCATAGAACCGGCACTAGCAGCGCTCTCAGCAAGCCTAGCAGCAGCCTCACCCATCGCCGTCTCAGCTTTCGCTTCGCCTGCGGCTTCTCTTTGGCGTCCTGCTGGGGCTTTGCTTTTGCCTGACCGCTCGAGACCGTTTTCGCCCCTCCCCCTACGTTCGGCTTTGGTTTGGAACGGACATCGGTATTATGTTCATTCATTGCTGGCCTCCTTAAAAAAAGCCGGATTAGCCGCGAAGCGAATTCGCCAAAGACATCATGTTGTCGGCGGATGTGAGAGCTTTGGCGTTAAGCTGGTAAGCTCGCTGCGTCAACATCAGCTCCGTTATTTCTTCGGCCATATTGACGTTGGATTGCTCCAAAAATCCTTGATGCACTTTCACTTTGGCGGCTTCCGGGTTTTGTCCGTCGGTAGCGGCGACCCTTAGCACTTCCCCAAGGGCCGGGTCGATCTCGTCCGGCAGCGTGTACAGGTTATCGCCCAACTGCTGCAGCAATTGCGGACGAACGACCTGTACCAGCTTCAGCTGTCCGGCTGCGACAGGCTGATCGGGCTGAAGGTCGTTATAGACCGAGATCGTGCCGTCCGACCCCACCGTAATCCGGCGGTTATTCGGTATCGCTATAGGCTCGTCGTTGGCATTCAGTACCAGATGGCCTTCTCTTGTCGTTAAATAAACGTTCTCGGTATCTCCCGGCTGCGGTTTAAGCGAGAACGCTCCGTCACGTGTCCACGCCGCCCGCTGTACCGGTTCACCGTTCTCATCCAGGGACGGAATGAGAATTTCGAACAAGGCATCTCCCTCGATCGCCAGATCGGTAGGAGAGTCGGTTTGCTTCAGCGACCCCTGTGCCAGGATCGTCTGAATTTGACTGAGCTTGGCGCCCCAGCCTTGAGTCAAGCCGAGCGGGGACATGCGGCCCGCCTGCTGGAACGCTTCCGGCTGCCGCATCGTCGTGGTCAAAATATCGTGAAACGTCGCTTCTTGTCGTTTAAAGCCGGTTGTATTCATATTGGCCATATTATTAGAAATAATATCAAGCTTCTGCTGCAAACCCTGCATGGAGACGAATGAGTTGATCATCGAATGGTTCATAGGCCGTTACCCCTTCTACACTCTTCCGACTTCGTTCACGGCTTTTTCCAAGCTTCTGTCATAAGCTTGTACCGCTTTTTGATTGGCTTCGTACATCCGGGAAGCGGTCATCATATCGACCATCGCCTGAGCAGGGTCGACATTCGAGCTTTCTACAAAGCCCTGTCTCACTTCCACATTATCGCCCGCCGCCACCTGTACGACATTCCCGGCGTCTTCCGCTTCCACCCGCAGCAATCCCGATCCTTCCGGAATCATCCGGATCGGATTGTCTACGCGCGAGATCAGCATGCGGACCGGATTGTCCTCCGCGTCGAGAAGAGCTTGTCCATTCGTGGAATCCAGCAATTGGCCGAAGCGGTTGACGGTTAAATTCGTAATCGGTATTTGCGTATCCAGATCGATCAATACGATCGGCTGCCCGTTATCCCGGAGGACTTGATATCCTTCGGCCGTGACAAGCTCGCCTTGCCCGTTAACGTTAAACTTGCCGTTGCGGGTGTAGCGCTGCTCGCCCGCTTCATTCAGAACGGTGAAAAAAGCTTGCGGCTGGAAAATCCGCTGTCCGTCCTCCGTAATCGTTTTACCTCCGTTAAACTGCATCCCTTCCACCTGAATATCAGACACGATGGCGAAATCAAACGGATTGGACGTCTCGCGGAGAACGCCTTGCAGATTCACGGTCAGTGCTTCCTCCGCCAGCACGCCGGTATTCAGCCGCCCCCGGTTCACCGTCTCCATCCCCGGCTTGCCCTCCATCAGCGCGATGAGCATCTCGGGAAAGGAACGGGATACGGCGCTGCCTTGCTTAAATCCGGGCGTATTGATATTGGCGATATTATTCGTAATCGTATCGTGCTTGCGCTGCTGCGACAGCATGCCGGATGCTGCGGTATACAGTCCTCTTAGCATGGGGGAAGGCCTCCTCTATAGATCAACCGGAAGTGAAGTTCCGCTGCGTGCACATCCTTGCCAGCTTCACTGAATCGGTAAACTTACGCAAGAAAAACCACCTTCGGCGAAGGCCTCCGGCTAATTTTTCCTGCTCGTTCTATATATCGGCACAATCACCCGAATTTTTTCTTTGTAACTTTATCCAGATTATCCAGCATAATTCCAGTCCCGCGAACGACGCAGCTCATCGGGCTGTCGGCGACGAGGACCGGAACCTTCAACTCGTCTGCGAGCAATTGGTCGAGACCGTGCAGCAGCGCTCCGCCGCCGGTCAAAATAACGCCGCGGTCGATAATATCCGCCGACAATTCCGGAGGCGTCCGCTCCAGAACGACTTTGGCCGCGGATACGATCGAGGATACCGATTCCCACAACGCTTCCTTCACTTCGTCGGAACGGATCGTTACCGTTTGCGGCAGACCTGATACCATATCCCGGCCCCGGATGTCCATCTCTTCCTTGCGCGTATCAGAATACACCGTTCCGATCTTCAGCTTGATATCTTCCGAAGTCCGTTCCCCGATCAGCAGCTTGTACTTCGACTTTATGTATTTCATAATCGCGGCGTCGAACTTGTCCCCCGCGATTTTGATGGAAGATGAGGTTACGATGTCTCCCATGGACAATACGGCGACATCGGTCGTCCCGCCGCCAATATCGACCACCATATTGCCGCTAGGCTGGAATATATCCATTCCAGCCCCGATTGCTGCGGCCTTCGGTTCCTCTTCCAAATAAACTTCCCTTGCGCCGCTCCGCTCCGCTGCTTCGCGAATCGCTTTTTGCTCAACGGACGTAATGTTGGCAGGCGCACAAATTAATATCCGCGGGTGGCTGTACCAGCGCTTCCCCCCGACCTTCGATATAAAATGCTTCAGCATCAGTTCCGTAATCTCAAAGTCGGCAATGACGCCATCCTTCAGAGGACGGATCGCCACAATATTGCCGGGCGTACGCCCAACCATCCTGCGCGCTTCTTCCCCGACAGCGAGAACCCGCTTAGCATCGCTTTCAATAGCGACGACGGACGGTTCATCCAAGACGACGCCCCGTCCCTTTACATGAATAAGTACGTTAGCCGTTCCTAAATCGATTCCGATATCTTTGCTAATCATCCTACAATCCTCCCGAGAACGTTACGGTGCCATGCCGACCTCGCACGACGTCACTTGTACCGTCCGCGGGCGAATTTGATCCGTGGCATTCCTGCTTACACATAAGTATACCTATTTCGACAACTTTTTCAAAACTCCTCTTTTTGTAGGAATAATTAGACGGAGTAAAAGTTGAGGCGGCGGGCTACCTGGCCGTAACCAGATGATCGGCAGGCTTCTGCTGGCGGCTCCGTTTGTACTTGACCTTCGTCGCTTCTCCTCCCCGTAAGTGCCGGATCGACTTGTGGTACTCGAGAATCAACTTCACCTGGTTGGCCAGTTCCGGATTGATCTCGGGCAGCCGTTCCGTCAAATCTTTATGAACCGTGCTTTTCGATACTCCGAATTCCTTGGCAATCGTACGGACCGTCTGCCTGGTTTCCACTAGACTGCGCCCGATCTTGATCGTACGCTCTTTGATGTAATCGTGCACGCCCCTCGCCTCCCTACTCGAGTTGGTTTGGTACAGTATATGAGGGGCAGGGCCATATATTCTTTGTTTCCAAGCCTGACAAGCTTGCCTGTTCAATTATTTTTGGAAAATCCCCCGTACATACGCGATACCATTTCCTTCCCAACAAAAAAAAGCGGAAGAAAATCCTTCCGCTTTCGTCTAACATTTCGGCTAAATACTTCCAGCTAGTTACTCGATAATCAGCGATTCCGGGTTAACAGGCGATCCGTTTTGACGAACTTCGAAGTGAACGTGAGTGCCCATTTCCTTCTCCAGCTCGTTGCGTCCAGCAACGGCGATGACGTCGCCCTTCTTCACTTGAACGTCCTTGGCCACTTTAACGTCCGACAAGCTTTGGTAAATGGAAACCGTTCCGTCTTGATGCGTAATTTCGACCAGTTGGCCGACGATCGGATCTTTTTCGACACGGGTTACTTTTCCGCTCATAGCGGCAAGTACGTCGAACGGCTGATCGTCTTCACGACCCAGATCCACCCCGACATGCGGCGTAAGCGTATCGCCATACTCGATCATAGCGGCTTGGCGAACTTCATGGGAAGCTTTCGTGTCGAAGAAATGCAGCAGCACTTCAACCTCGTTTTTGTCTTTCACCGGCCATTGCATCGTTTCGGCAGTTGCGGCTACAGGCAGAGCATCCGGCTTGTCAGTGGGACCCGATACGTCCTGCGTCTTCGAGACGCCGAGACCGAGGTCTTGTTCGGACAAGTTCTTGACGCCCGAATCCGTGTAGACCCACATTAACGTTAAGATAATTGCCGCTGCTGCCATGTACGTCGCCGGAAACACCCACTTCTTGGCTAACAGTCGCTTCCAGTTGGAAGGCTTTACGGCTCCATCGGTCGATTTTGGAGCACTCTCTTCGGTCTTCAATTCTTGTTCTTTGTTTTGATCACTCATGTTATATCACCTCAGTCACCATTGTTGCCAGATCGCTAGGTTTTATACGTGAGGTGATAGTTTTTTGAGTTTCCCTTTCAAAAAAATTCCGCCTGCATCAACACTTTGCTTAAGCGGGCGGTCCTAGTAAAGCCGATACGCGGCTCAGCTCTACCCCCTGATAGTAGTATTTGAGAATCGTCTCTGCACTTTTCCCTTCCTTGGCCATCCCGTTCGCGCCCCATTGGCTCATACCGACGCCGTGTCCGTATCCGTAAGTCGTAATCTCAATCCGCGAGCCGCTTATTTTCCAGGTGAATTGCGAAGAGTTCAGCTCCAGCTTCTCCCGCATCTCCCTGCCGGTAAAAGACTTCCCGCCGGCCGACACCGTTTTGATCCGATGCCCGGACGTCGTCGCTAGCACCTTCATCGCTCCGCTGCCGGTTGCGGCGGTCGGTACGGACGTAATGCCGAGTTTCTTGAAAAATTCCTGCAGACTCATGGTTTTCGTCTCCATATATTTCGGAGAAAGCTCTTTGTCCCATGGGCTCGGTACGCTGCGCAAGTACGGGATATAGTCCCTCCAGTATTCCTCCGAGTTTTCCGTGTACCCGTTGCTGGTGGAGAAAAACGAAGCTTGTATCGGCTTGCCTTGATACGTTACGACCACTCCCGCCGTCTCGTTGACGGCGCGATTCAGCTTGTCCAGCCGGGATGGATAATCGGCCTCTCCCCAGTTCGCCTTCATTTGTTCCTCGCCGATATACGCTTGATGGGCTACCGTATCGGTAACGACCGCCCCTTGAACCGGCACTTGAGAGGAGTCGCCCTCCAGAAGCCGTTTGACAATATATGTCCGTGAAGCGATCGCCTGAGCCTTTAACGCTTCGAACTCGAAATTCGCCGGCATTTCGGCAGCAACTACATTGCGGACATACGTCTCCAGTGGCACTTGGTCGATCTTTTGTTCCCGGGTCAAATAAATCGGTACGAGCAAAGGCTTGGTCTGCTGCTCCAGCCGGGTCTGCGGGAAGTCTGCCGTGCTCAATACGCTGACGGACCCGCTCCTTTTCGCTACGATTCCCGGCAATAACAGCGTTACGGTCAGCAGCGCGGCGGCGATCGTAGTTGCGGGCAGCCACGGCTGAATGGAAGTACGGTTTCTCATCAGGTTCCTCCGTAAAATGAATAGGATCGGCTGTTCTAGCGATCTTTGATTTCATTTTATGAGAGGAGTAGAGCTCATAGAACCTGTTCCGGCCTCACTTGCAACCCGTGATAGAAAAGAAAAAACCGGCTTCACTTTACTAGTGAGTGCCGGTCGGCTGTCCCAAAACGATAGGGGGTTGTCGATTTAAGCCCATGTGGGCTGTATGGAAAAGATTTTCATTTCCTGGGCCACTTGCTCGGTCTGTTCCTCCGGCTCGTAGCGACGAATGTCCGCTCCCAATTCACGAAGCTTGCGCTCGATATCGACATAACCCCTGTCGATATGATGAACGCCAGTGATCTCGGTCTCGCCGTCGGCAACCAAAGCCGCCAAAATCAATGCCGCGCCTGCGCGCAAGTCGGTTGCGCATACTTTGGCTCCGCGGAGCTTCGTATTGCCGCTTACGATAGCGGTGCGACCGTCCACCTTGATCTGTGCCTGCATGTTGCAAAACTGCTCCACATGCATAAACCGGTTCTCGAACACGGTCTCCGTAACGATGCCGGTCCCGTCCGAGACGGTAAGCAGCGCCATCATCTGAGACTGCATATCGGTCGGAAATCCCGGATACGGCAACGTCTTCACATCCACTGCCCGCAGCGGCCGGTCAATCGATACGAGCAAGCCGTTCTCGTCTTCCCCGATCGTCACTCCCATTTCCTGAAGCTTGGAGATAACCGGCCTTAGATGATCCGCAATCGCTCCTTCGATATAGACCGTGCTGCCGGATATCGCTGCAGCGATCATAAACGTGCCCGCTTCGATCCGGTCCGGAATTACTGTATGTACCGTGCCTTGCAGACTTTCCACTCCGTCAATCCGGATCACTCCGGTTCCCGCTCCCCGAATCCGGGCGCCCATCGCATTAAGGAAGTTAGCCAAATCGACAATTTCCGGTTCGCGTGCGGCGTTCTCGATCAGGGTTGTGCCTTCCGCCAAAGTCGCAGCCATCATTATGTTCTCGGTCGCCCCTACACTGGCCACGTCCAAATAAATCTTGGCTCCGCGCAAACGGCCTTTCACCCGGGCTTCGATATAACCCTGTCCGAGTCCGATCTCGGCGCCCATCGCCTCAAAGCCCTTCAAATGCTGGTCGATGGGACGAGTCCCGATCGCACATCCTCCCGGCAAGGCGATCCGCGAATATCCCGTTCGGGCGAGCAGCGGACCCATGACCAGAAACGACGCTCTCATTTTGCGCACCCACTCGTAAGGGGCTTCGCACGATTCCAGCTGCTCGGCATTGACCCGAATCGTCTCATTATAATAATGGACACGTGCACCCAGCGATCTGAGGACTTGACTGATGGTCATGACGTCATCTAGAGGCGGCGCGTCATGAATGACGCACTCCCCTTTCGTAGCCAGCAACGATGCCGCGATAATCGGAAGCACGGCGTTTTTGGCTCCGCTAATTTTGATCCTACCCGACAATCGCTTGCCGCCGCGGACGATTATTTTGCTCATCTTGTTCCCCTCCGCGTTTCCAATGCCCAACGTTCAGTTTACACCCGGGGTCTAACCGTGACAACTGTAAATTCGTGGCTCCCGTCGTGCATACAGCTAAAGATTTCGTAGCCGCTTCTCAATTTGGAACGGTGGCTTGCGCATCTAATCAATATATTTCGGTGTATTACCATTGTTGACAACATACGACATTGTTATTCGGTAGCGTTAAAACATCCCTTTGAGCAACGTCGACCAGTTGTAATAATCAAGCACGAATCGCGCGATCTGGTAACCAAGGGCGATCGACAGAAGCACTTGCAGCATTTTGGCGGGAGCGCTTCGCGGCTGCTTGACGAACAGATCGAAGCGGAACTGCTGCAGCGCCCACCAGGATAACCCGATACAGAGCAATACGACGGTAATAGAGACAAGCCCCGTCATTCCCATGGAGAATTCCAAGGCATTCGAGATGTCCATCCGATTCGATCATCCTTTCCTCCGGAAGCGCAGCTTCGCGGTTTGGCAAGCTGTGCTTCAATTATCGGTTCATAATTCTCTCCAGCATAACCGTAAACTCCGCCCGAGTCGTCGACACATCCGGACGGAACGTACCGTCGTCATAACCGGTAAGCCAGCCTTCCGCCTTCATTTGCTTCAAAATCGGAAGCGCCCAGAAGTCATGTCCGATATCGGTAAAAGGAACATCCCCGCGCAGCTTGCCGCCGAGCCGGAGCGCATTGGAGAACAGCGACGCCATCTCCACACGCCTCAGCTTGCCGTCAGGATCGAATCGGCCGTCCGGATATCCTTGCACCACACCGGCTTGCAGCGCCTTCGATACACTGTCGTAAGCCCAGTGGCTTTCAGGCAGATCCGGAAAAGTGACAGGGCGTTTCTTCGAATATTCGAACGCTTTAACAAGGAGAGTCACGGCTTCCGCGCGTGATATGCTTGCTTCCGGGCGAAACGTATAATTGCCGTAGCCCTCTATGATTTTCGCGGCCGACAATTCGACGATCGCATCCTGCGCCCAATGACCGGTTATATCGGTAAAGCCGCCCACCAGTACATCCGTGTGGAGGCGAAGCCGGTACAGTTGTTCCTGAAAGGCTTCATCCGGCGTCATGCGGATATAATAGGTTCCGGCATTTAGCGGAATGGACATCGCAAGTTTGCCGGTGGTCCGGTCGCTTGTCTGGCTTACGACCGGGGAAAGTGCGTTCGTCTGTAAAACGGCGGTTACTTGCCGGCCGACCGGAATATCCGTCATCGAGAAATCGACGAGGCTGCGCTCCGCAATCGTGAACTTGAAATAATCGACATCCGTCGACCGGTCGAACACTCCCTCGTACTCCGTATCTGTTTGGAGGACCGTTGCCTGATACGGACGATCATTCGGTTCGTTCGGGTCCATATATTTCGGCTCGTATACGATTTCGAGCGTATATTCCCCAATTGTAGCTTCAGGCGTTACCTTGCCGGCCTTAAAATAATAAGTGCCCGGAAAAGCCTGGAACGAATGCGACTCGAAATCCCCGTCGTCGTTGTCGTCGATCGTAACGCCCCGTTCGCTCTTCTTCTGAACCGTTAATATCGGATCCATCCGCTTCGTGTCCGGAGTGAGCGTTACCGTTACGTTGCCCGACTGTTCGAACGTCATCGAGAACCAGTCCTCGTCGCCTTCCCTATCAAAGGTTCCTTTTACCGATTGGCTTCGCGGAGCCAGCTTAAAAGCTTGATATTGACGATCGTTATCTTCAAAAGAATCGCGATAAATGGAAAAATAGCTAGTCAGACGGTAAGGCCATAACATCGGTTCGCTGCTATTCTCGAATTGGAGCGCGATCCGGTTTATTCCTTGGGATACTTTCAACTGTACGTACTTGCCCGGTACTGCCTTATACGCATAAACCCCCGCTGATCCGACATGAGTCAGCTTCACATCCGACGGCACAGGCGTATCCGAGAGCAGCATCATATGAAGCGTCCCGTCATACGGAACATCGATATAAAACCAGTCGACATCGGTCCCGCCGCTCAGTTCGGCGGAAATCATCCGGCCGGCCGTATAAGGCTTCGCTTCCGCCCTGCTGTTATTCGGTTCATACATGTCCGGCAGGAGCGGTTCGTTCCAGGCCCGATCCACCCGCAACAAGCCGTACCCGGTGCGCTCGTCCCATCCGGCTTCGCCGATATCGTCCGCCGTCTGCCGCAGCAGGCTGCGCACCTCATGGGCCTTCATATACGGGTACTTCGCCCATATCATCGCAGCAGCGGCCGCCACCTGCGGTGCAGCCATCGACGTGCCGTCCTGATACTCGTACTTATTTCCGATAGCGGTAGTAAAAACAGACCAAGGCGCAACCAGATCCAGTTCCGGCCCGTAGTTCGACCGTTCCTCAATCGCGTTATTTTCACCCACGCCTCCAACCGCCAGCACAGTCGGATAGGCAGCCGGATAACGGACATTGCGTCCTTCATCGTTGCCCGTAGCCGCGATCAGCATTACATTATGATCTTCTGCGTATTGTACAATTTCCTGCAAATAAGCGTCGTTGCGCAGAAGTCCGACGGATAACACGACAATTTTGGCCCCGTTGTCGACCGCATAACGAATACCTTCGCCCAGCTTGTCCTCGTCCCCGCGGCCGCTAGGCTCCAACGCCTTGATCGGCATAATGCTGGCTTTCCACAGCATCCCCGCTACACCCTTGCTATTGTTCACGACAGCTGCGATAACTCCGGCTACATTGGTCCCGTGTCCGTTGTCATCGCGCGGCGGTATGTTCGGTTGAATCAGGTTAACGCCAGGCACCAGATTGCCCTTCAGATCGGCATGGCTCAGATCCACGCCCGTATCGACTATAGCAATAACTACCGATTCCGTTTCCGTTCCGCTAACCTCTTGCCAGACGTCGGTAGTATGAGTTCTCTGCAAATACGTTTGTTTATCGATAAAAGGGTCATTGGAAGCCGCGGCCGAAATCCCGACCTTCCGGTTGGGCACAATATACTGCACACCCGGAGAGTTTTCCCATTCCGCCAGCCACTCGGCACTGTTCACGCCCGCTCCCGGACGCGCTACTACTGTGCCGGACAAGCCATACTCCCGCTCGATCATACTTTTCGCTGTAAACGTCGGATCGGGGCTCCCTTTCCACTTTATAATATAGGTGGATGAATCGGCCGCTTCCGTTATTGCCGGGGAAATAGTCGGCAAGGCCGCTTCCGCCCGATTCGGCAGCCAAAATGAGTATAGGTCCAGCGCAACCCATACAATCGCAAATAAACCGATCCACGCTAAACGCTTCCGCCCGTTTTGTATCATGGATGTTGTCCTCTTCATGTCATTCTTGATTTTGTCCGAACGTATACATTTCGCCATTATGCCGGACATCCCTTTCCATTGTAACAAAATCGGTTCGAAAGGCCCACCCGATTCATGGTTGGAATATAGGGCTGCTTCACTCATCGCCAATAAATTTGGTTATTCGCCACAATGAATACGCTATCTTTTTAACCCGGTTTACTCTTCGTTAAACTTCCCCGATTCCGATTAAGAGAAATGTTGAAAACGAAGCTTTGCTTCGTCGATTTGCTCTTTAAAAAAGAAAAACCCCTCCGGTTCCCCGGAAGGGCTGCAAACGGACAAGCTATACAGTTAACTGATAAACAAATCGATCGGTACGCTGAAAATCGTCTCGATATAACGGAGCACCACATGCGGGAAAAATCCGGTCAACAGCGTAGCCGCCACACAAATCCATACCGTAATTTGCGCGGTTGGCGAAGACTTGATCTCCGCTTCGACTTCGCCCGACCTCAGGAACATTTGCCGGATGATGCTGAAATAGTAATAAAACGAAATGACGCTCGTACCGATCATAATGGCGGCAAGCCAGTAATGCTGCAGCTGCAAAGTACCGAGCATAATGTACAGCTTCCCGAAAAATCCGCCCGTTACCGGAAGGCCGGCCAGCGACAAAATCAGAACGACCATCGCCACCGCAGTCGCCGGCGCCCGGTAATACAAGCCGGCGAAAGCCGAGATGTCCTCGCTTCTGGATGAATCGCTGACGATCATATATACGGCGATCGCTCCGATGTTCATGAACAGATAAGCGATCAGGTAGAAAAACATTTCCGAGAAATTCGAGAAGTGCACCATGCCGAACTGCGTGCCGATCGGCACCAGCAGGTAACCTGCATTCGCGATCCCGGAATAGGCGAGCAGCCTCTTCATGTTTTTTTGACGGAGCGCTATGAAGTTACCGAATATCATAGCTGCCGCGGCTACCACCATCGTCGCCGTGAAGGCGTCGGTATGGATCTGCTGGCTGATCAAGCCGCCCAGGCCGAACACGCTGTACAGCACCCGGAACGTAATCGCAAAACCGGCTGCCTTGGATACGACCGCGAGATATGCCGTAACCGGCGTCGGCGAGCCTTGGTAGACGTCAGGCGCCCACATGTGGAACGGAGCCGCCGCAATTTTAAAGCCGAAACCTGCCAGCAGCAGGAAGAAGGATACGTAAATCAATGGCTCGAAAGCCGCGTAGTTGGATGAAAGCGCCCGATTGATCTCCGCCAGGTTCGTCGATCCGGACATCCCGTACAAGAACGACATTCCGTACAAGATCACGGCGGACGAGATGCCTCCCATGACTACGTACTTAAACGCCGCTTCGTTGGACGAAAACGACTTCTTGCGCATGCCGACCAGTACATAAGAAGTGATGCTCAGCAGCTCGAGCCCGACGAACAAGGTGATCAGGTCGCCGGAAGACGCCATGACCATCGCACCGATCGTAGCCGGCAGGAACAAGTAATAAAATTCGCCCTTGTGCGGGATTTCGTCTTCTTTCACATTGCCGATGCTCATGATCAAAATAAGCGCCGTTCCGCCAAGGAAAAGCAGTTTAAACAAATTCGCGTAATCGTCGACCCGCCAGCTGCCGCCCAGCAGCGATACAGGCTCCGTGGGCATGACGAGCCCGGTAGCATCGTCGATGCGGTTCAGAGCGCTAATATCCCCCAGGACAAACACGGCCGATATGCCGACGGACACCAGCGCCAGCCAGCCAAGAACGGTACGGTTGAACGAGCGGGGCATAAATAAATCGAGCAGCGACAGGACGATTGCCGAGATGACCAGGGTCAACTCAGGCGCCAGATGAACGAGGTCCCCCGCCGTCAAACGTTGAAGTTGATCCATGGTCTACCCTCCCATCTTCACGATGTTGTGAATCCATTCGTCGATACTGCTTACGGTTTGCTGCAGCGGTTCGCTCAGCACGGCCGGATAGATACCGATCAGTACGATGAACGCAGTCAGAGTAATCATCGGCACCGCCTCCACCAGTCTGGCGTCCCGAAGCCCTTTGTACGCCTCCGGTATCGGTCCGTAGCTGATCTTCATAACCCCGCGAAGCACATATACCGCCGTAAAAATAATACCCAGCACCCCGATCACCGTGACGATCGGCATCGTCTCGAACAGGCCTAGGAAGGCCATGAACTCGCTAATGAAACCCGACAACAGCGGGAGTCCGAGCGACGCCATGCCGCCGAGCATCAGGAAGCCGCAAATGAACGGCAGCGATGCCGACAAACCGCCCAGCTTTCTCACTTCCGTCGTTTCCGTTCTTTCGTACAAGCTTCCGACGAGCAAGAAGAACAGCGCCGATATGAGTCCGTGGGATACCAGCTGGAAGATGGCTCCTTTTAGCCCGATTTCGTTAAACGCCGCAAGACCGAGCAGGACGATCCCCATATGACTAATACTGGAGTAAGCCAAAATCAGCTTGAAATCGGTTTGGCGCAGAGCGAGGATCGCGCCGTACAAAATATTGATAACGCCCAGAATCGCTATCGCAAACGCCGCCGCATGGGCCTGCACCGGAAACAACATAATGCCAAAGGTCAGCAAACCGTAGGCGCCCATCTTGAGCAAAATGCCGGAGTGGATCATAACGACCGCCGGGTGAGCTTCCGTATGCACTTTAAGCATCCACGTATGGAACGGGAAGATCGGCAGCTTGATGCCGAATGCGATGAGCAGCATGATGAACAGCGTCCACTTCATCGTCTCGCTTAAATAAAACGGATTGTCCGGGAACATCTCCGGTCCGGCGTGAATCAGCGAAGCTTGGTCGGCAAACAAGTTTTTCGTAATAACGTCCAGGCTGCCGCTGTAATAGAAGGAGGTCGCGTCGCCTACCGTCTGCATCGTAAACCCGGCCGTATTGACGATAATGAAAAACGCCAAAATCATGACGGCCGAACCGATCCCGTTATAAATCAAAAACTTGTTGGCCGCCCGCTCCCTGTCCATATAACCCCATATTCCAATCAGGAAAAACATCGGAATGAGCGTAAGCTCGAAGAACAGGAAAAACAAAAACAAATCACGAGCCATAAATACGCCGAACATCCCGATCTCCAGCAGCAGAAACCAGATGTAAAACGCCTTCCATCGTTTCTTCACATGCACGGAGGCGAAAGCCGCCATAGCGGTTACAAGTGCGGTCAAAAATACGAGCGGCAGAGACAGGCCGTCGATCGCCAGCGTGTAGTTGAACTCGTAAAAAAATTCTTTCAGCGAGCTTAGATCGTCGCCGATTTCTTTGTTCAGCGGAACTTTGATCCAATTCGCATTTTCCTTATACTGCATATCGGCCGTGTCGTGCTGAAAGTCGGCGTACAACAGCGCTGCCAATACAAGCGGTATAAGAGTAGCAACGATCGCCGTCGTCTTCAGCGCCCTGCCGTTATGCTTCGGAATAAGCAGCAGCGCAATAATGCCGAGCAGCGGCGAGAAGAGGATGGTCGACAGAATGGGCCAACTACCAAACATTCAAAAACCTCCTCCCGGCGAACACCAGCATCAGGACGACGATACCGAGCAGCGTAACGAGCCCGTACGTCTGCACCTGGCCGTTCTGCAGCCTCGACCCGATACGGCCCAGCCCGGATACAGCCGAAGCGCTAAGCCGGACGATGCCGTCCACAACATAATGATCGAACAAGGTGAGCACGTTGCCGAGCGCTTTTACCGGTTTTACGATAATCAGGCCGTACAACTCGTCGATGTAATATTTCCGCTCCACGAGCTGGTGCAGCCAAGGCGCGCCATTCGGAATGGCGTCCGCGGAGATGCTCTTTTTGACGTACATCAAATATCCGAGTCCGATTCCAAGCAAGCCGACAACAGTCGACAGTGTCATAACCAGCGCCGCATTGTGCTCTTCGGCCGCTTTACCGGTCAGCCATTCTCCGAACCAGCCGTTAAACGGAGTCATCAGGAAGCCCGCTCCTACCGCAAGAACGGCAAGGACGATCAACGGAACCGTCATCACGGCCGGAGACTCGTGAGCGTGCTGGTGCTGCGTGCCTCTAGGCTTGCCCGTAAATACGAGAAAGAACAGCCGGGACATATAAAATGCGGTGAAGAAAGCGGCAATCAGTCCGACCGCAAACAATCCGTAATGTCCGCTGTAATAAGCTTCGGACAGGATCACGTCCTTGGACCAAAAGCCGGAGAATGGTGGAACTCCCGATAAAGCCAGAGCCCCGATCGCGAACGTCCAAGTCGTAATTTTCATCTTGGATGACAGTCCGCCCATTTCAAAAATGTTTTGCGTATGTACGGCATGAATGACGCTGCCCGCTCCAAGGAACAGAAGCGCCTTAAAAAATGCATGGGTGAACAGATGGAACATTCCCGCCGATATCGTGGCGCTGACGCCGAGCGCCAGCATCATATACCCAAGCTGACTGACCGTCGAGTAGGCGAGCACCCGCTTAATATCTTTCTGAGCGACGCCGATCGTAGCGGCAAAAATCGCGGTGAAGCCTCCCACATAAGCCACCGTTTCCAGAGCGGCTGGAGAAGCGGTAAAAATATCGAATGTCCGTGCCACCAGGTACACGCCGGCCGCAACCATCGTCGCCGCGTGAATCAAGGCGCTGATCGGCGTTGGACCTTCCATAGCGTCCGGCAGCCATGTATGCAGCGGAAACTGGCCGGACTTGCCCACGGCGCCTACGAAGATAAGCAGCGCAATCCAGGTTGCCGTGCCTTCGGAGATTCGGCCTTCGGCAAACGCATTATGAATGCTGGAGAAATCGAGCGCATGCCCCGGCATATTCCAATACAGGAGCAAGATCGCGATCAATAAGCCGACGTCGCCGATTCTCGTAATAATAAACGCTTTCTTGGCGGCCGCCTTCGCTTCCGGCTTGAAGTACCAGAAGCCGATGAGCAGGAACGACCCGAGACCGACCAATTCCCAGAAAATATACAGCTGAAGTATATTTTCCGACATAACCACGCCCAGCATGGCGAACGTAAACAAGGCGACATATCCGTAAAACACCGATATCCGGTCGTCTCCGTGCATATACCCTTTGGAGTATACATTAACCAGCAAGCTGACGAGCGACACGATAATCAGCATGAGCGCGTTCAGGTTGTTGATCTCGAACCCCATAGCAAGCGAATATTCGCCAAGCTTGAGCCATTCCAAGCCGTTCCACGTGTAATCTTCCGTGCCACTTCCAAGACGCTCCACGAATATGAGCACCGACACGATGAACGAGGCTAGTGTCGCGATAATCCCGACGTATGCTCCGCCTTCCTTCCACTGTCGGCCTGCGGCGAGCAGAACGAGGAACGCGAGAAGCGGAAACAGAGGAACGAGCCAGGCGATTTGTGCGTACGATTCCATCGTTGATCCTCCTCACTTTCTCAATTCGTTCATGTCGTCCACATTCGAAGTGCCCTTGTTCCGGTAGAGCGTAATTAGGATCGCGATCCCGATCGCAACTTCCGCGGCCGCAACCGTCATATTAAAGAGAGAAAAGATCTGGCCTTGAAAAGACGGAGCCACTCCGTACTTGGAGAACGCCACAAAGTTCAAATTGACGCTATTAAGCATAAGCTCGATCGACAACAGGACGATTACGGCATTTTTCTTCGTTAACGCCCCATACAACCCGACGCAGAACAAAATCGCGCCTAAGGTCAGATAAGGCAGAATCGGTTCGCTCATCCTACTCTTCCTCCCTCTTGGCCAGGATGATCGCGCCGATGAACGCGACGGTAAGCAGAATCGACATCAGCTCGAACGGGATAACTTGCTCGGTGAACAGCCGCTTCCCGATCTCAAGCGTATTGTCTTCCGGCGTCGCGAGTTCCCCTTTCGGGAACGACACATTTTGGAAGGCATAGAACAGGATGCCGAACAGTCCGGCAATTCCGATCCACAGCCCGATATGATGCCAGCGGCGTTTATCCTCCGGCTCTTCGCCCTTATGGCGGGTCATCACGATACCGAAGATCATCAGGATCGAGATGCCGCCCGCATAGACGAGAACTTGCGCCATTGCCAGAAATTCCGCTTCCAGCAGCACATAGAGACCGGCGAGACTTAAGAAAGTGACGGCTGCCGAGACGACCATCGAGACGACCTTCGTGAAGCTGATCATAAAGATCGCGCCGCCGATGGCGAGCAGAGCGAACACGAAAAACATCACGTTGGCACCGCTCGAGAAAAAGTCTGCAATGTTACCCAGCATCTTTTTTGGCTCCTCCCTTAGGTGCCGCCGAATTGTTTTCTTTCCGCACGTTCGTGTTGTTCTGGTGCAGCCAGTCCATGTTTTTGTACAAATCGTCGCGGCTGTAGGTGCTAAGCTCAAAATTGTTCGTCATGACGATCGCTTCGGTCGGACAAACCTCGGTACAGAGGTCGCACAGGATGCAGATTTCAAAGTTGATATCGTACGTATCGATAACCAGCTTCATTTTGCTTTCCGGATCGGGGTTCTTTTTGCCGGTCAGCGTGATGCATTCCGTTGGGCACACCCGCGCGCACTGATTGCATACGATGCATTTCTCCGGGTCGAAGTGCTGGATGCCGCGGAAGCGGTCCGGCAGCTCCAAAGGCACGTCGGGGTAGGCATAGGTGACCTTTTTCTGCATCATCGTCTTGAATGTAAGCCCGAGCCCTTTGACTATCCCTTTCATAGGTCGTTCCCCCTCAATCACGTGCGACAGACCGGAGTCGGTTCCGGTCTCTCGTACTGTTCGGTAATGTTAACGCAAGATCTCCTTCACGATCGCCGTAATAAAGATGTTGGCGAGCGCAAGCGGCAGCAGCACTTTCCAGCCGATCCCCATCAGCTGATCGATACGGACGCGCGGCAGCGTGGCCCGCAGCCAGAACATGAAGAAGACGCAGAACGACATTTTAATTAAAAACCACAGAATCCCAGGCACAAAGTCCAGGAACGGGAACGGCGCATGCCATCCTCCCAGAAACAATACCGTCGTAAGCGCTGCGATTGCAAACGTATAGACGTACTCCGCCAACATGAAGAAAGCGAAACGGAATCCGCTGTATTCAACGTGGTAGCCGGCCACCAGCTCGGACTCCGCCTCTGGAAGGTCGAACGGCGTACGATTGAGCTCGGAGATGGCTGCCACAATAAATACGGCGAACCCGATAATTTGCGGAAGGAAGTTCCAATCCCAGAACCAGTTGCCCTGCGCCTCGACGATCTTGCGCATATTCAGGCTTCCGGTCATAAGGATAACGCCTACCATGGACATGACAAGCGGAATTTCATAACTGATCATCTGCGCTGCGGAACGCATGCCGCCGAGCAGCGAGTATTTATTGTTGGACGCCCAGCCTCCAAGCACGATCCCGATCGTGGAGATGCTGGACAAGGCGGCGTAATACAGCAGCCCTACATTCAGATCGGCAAACTGCCAAGTTTTCGTGAACGGAAAGGTAGCAAGCACGGCAAAAGCCGGAACGAACGTAATCGCCGGCGCAAGGATAAACAGCTCACGATCCGCTTTTTTCGGAATTGTATCTTCCTTAAGAAGCAATTTCAGAACGTCTGCTACGGTCTGCAGAAGACCAAGCGGTCCGGTCCGGGTCGGTCCGTGCCGCATCTGCATCCAGCCGATCACTTTCCGCTCGAAATAAATCGCGTACGTGACATAACCGAGTATGAGAAGCAGGAATAACACCGCAACAGCGAACATAATGCCGAAGTTCGCCCAAGTCAGTTGTTCGGCCAACAAACTGAGCATCAGCCATCCACCTCCCCGAGGACGATGTCAATTCCGCCCAAGATCATGATCATATTGGCCATCGGTTGGCCAACAAGCAGCTGCGGCAATATTTGCAGATTAACGAACGACGGACGGCGGAATTTCAGCCGGTACGGCTTATCTTTTCCCTTAGATACGATGTGACAGCCGATCTCTCCGCGCGGCGATTCGATCCGGACGTAAGCTTCGCCCTCCGGGGGACGGATCACCCGCGGCACTTTTCCCATCGTCTCGCCGTCGGCCGGGAACTGCTCAATCGCCTGTTCCAGTATCCGCAGCGATTGACGGATCTCCTCCAGCCGGACCAGATAACGGTCGTAGCAGTCTCCGTTCTGGCCTACCGGAACGTCGAATTCGAAGCGGTCGTAGATGCTGTAGGGCTGGTCTTTCCGCAAATCCCACTTCACCCCGGTGCAGCGCAGATTCGCTCCGCTCAGCCCCAGATTGATCGCTTCCTCGGCCGAATATTTGCCGACACCTTTAATCCGTGCCAGGAAAATTTCGTTTCCGCTGACCAGGTTGTCATAGACTTTCAGTTGCCCGTGCATATACGCCACGAACGCGCGCACTTTCTCGATCCACCCCGGAGGAGCATCCCACTTCACTCCGCCTACCCGCATATAGTTGTAAGTGAGCCGGGCTCCACACAGCTCGGTGAACAGGTCGATAATCGTCTCCCGGTCCTTAAAGGCAAACAGAAACGGGCTGAGCGCGCCAATATCCAGCAGGTACGTGCCCCACCATACCAGATGGCTCGCAACCCGCTGCAATTCCATGACGATAAGGCGCAAATATTGCGCCCTCTCCGGTATTTCCAGCTGCATCATCGTCTCTACGGCGTGACAGAGCACATAATTGTTGGTCATCGCAGATACGTAATCCATCCGGTCCGTATAAGGAATAATTTGCGTGTAGGTCAAATCTTCCGCAAGCTTCTCCGTTCCCCTGTGCAAATATCCGATTACAGGCGTAGCCTCCGTGATCACTTCTCCGTCCAGTTTGACGATAACGCGAAATACGCCGTGAGTGCTCGGATGCTGAGGGCCTACGTTCAGTAGCAGTTCTTCGGTCCGAATCAAAGGTCACACCTCCGGATCAATCGGTTCATAATCTTTGCGAAGCGGATGGCCGACCCAATCGTCCGGCATCATGATCCGCCGCAAGTCTGGATGACCCGGAAAATCGATGCCGAGCAAATCGTACACTTCCCTCTCGTTCCAGTTGGCCGTCGCCCATACGGGAGTCACGGACGGAATCGATGGGGTGTCCCGGTTCGTTTTTACTTTAAAACAATAGCCTTGCTTGCTGGAGATGGACAAGACGTAGTATACCGTCTCCAAATGCGTCTCGTAGTCGACCCCGCTCAAATTGCTCAAATAGGTCAATTGCAATTCTTCGTTCGTCTTCACAAAGTCGGCTACGGCGACCCAGTGATCGGGATGAATGGTCAGCGTCGGCAGATGGCGGTCTCTTTCATTAATAACTCCTTCTACCACCGCTTGATCCGATACGTTTTCCTTAATCAGCTGAACGATACGGTCAAGCAGCGGCTGCTTCGGAGACGGTTCTTTCGGACCGTCCTCGGCTCCGCCGTCACCGCCTGCGGCTCTCTGGGCACGGGCTGCGGCGCGGGCTGCTCTTGCCTCCGCTTTCGCCTTCGCTTCATCATCGCCTCCAGCTTCTGCAGCCGGAGCGGGCGCACCCTCTCCGCCCTCTGCTCTCTGGGCACGGGCCGCAGCGCGGGCTGCTCTTGCCTCAGCCTTCGCCTTCGCTTCATCATCGCCTCCAGCTTCTGCAGTCGGAACAGGCGCACTCTCTCCGCCCTCGGCTCTCTGGGCGCGGGCCGCAGCGCGGGCCGCTCTTGCTTCCGCGGCGGCTTTTGCCTTCGATTCCTTCTCTTCGTCGGTCAGCTCCGCAGCCGCCGGGGCGCTTTCTCCGCCCTCAGCTCTCTGGGCGCGGGCCGCGGCACGGGCTGCTCTTGCTTCCGCGGCAGCTTTTGCCTTTGCTTCTTTTTCCTCATCCGTCGGTTCAACAGCATTGGCAGCCGAGCCGACTGCATCATTAGCCTGTTCGGGTGCAGCGCTTTCTTTAGGAGGCGAAGCCGAATGATCGGCAGCAGGACGATCAGCCGCATGATTGTTTGCGCTTTCTACCTTTTTGTCGTTGCTGTTGTTTTCTTCGCTCACGAGTTGGTCACCCTCTTCCCGGTTTTCGCCTCAAAGCGAATCTTCTCTTGAAGCTTATTGATCCCGTAAATGAGAGCAGCCGGGTTCGGCGGGCATCCAGGAATATAAATATCAACAGGGACGATCTGATCGACTCCCTTAACGACAGCATACGATTTAATATACGGTCCGCCAGCAGTGGCGCACGATCCCATCGCGATAACCCACTTCGGCTCCGGCATTTGATCATACAGACGCCGAAGCAGCGGCGCCATCTTCTTCGTCACCGTGCCCGCTACGATCATAACGTCGGACTGCCGGGGAGAAGTCCGGAATATAACGCCAAAACGGTCCAGGTCATAATGCGCTCCGCCGGTACCCATCATCTCGATGGCGCAGCATGCGAGACCGAACGTTAACGGCCACAACGAACTGCTGCGCGCCCATGCCTTCACTTGGTCGAGCGTAGTCGTGAATACGTTGCGATCGAACTCGCTCCGCTCTTCGGGCGAGATTTTCTCTAAATTGAGCTCCATTGCAGCACCTTCTTTTTCCAGGCGTAAATTAGCCCTACTACGAGCAGGGAGACAAAAATGAGCATCTCAACCAGCGCGAACAATCCCAAAAAGTCATACGCGACAGCCCAAGGATATAAAAACACCGTTTCGACGTCAAAGATAACGAACATCAAAGCAAATAAATAGTAACGGATATTAAACCGGACATGGCTTTCCCCGACCGGATCGTTACCGCTTTCATAAGTCGTTTGCTTTTCTGCCGTCGGCTTGTTCGGGCGCAGCAACCGGCCGAGCGTCAAAGCTGCGATCGGCAGTATAATCCCGAGCCCAATAAAGATGGCAACTAGCACGTAATTGTTACTGTAAAGCGCCATTTCATCGCCTCCCCGCCTCATGGCGTATTATGAATTTTTCTGATGAAGCCAGAAATTTTTTCTAATAAACACCCACACAATTATAACAAAAAGGTGTAACGGCGTCTATGAAGGAAGGGCCTTCCGGATGCGCCGCTCCAGTAGCAAAGATCATCGCGACATACCCTCGGCCAAGCCACCTCTCGTAATGGTAACAAATGCTCGGAGCCTCGTCTATGCCAATAATCCGTCTCTAATCAATTTTCACTCTAAATCGAACGAATCAGGCTAGTACAAAGGAAGAGCTAGTCCAGCAGCCCGAAACGGGTTGCCGATCGGCATAACTATTGCCCGCTCATCCTATAAGCTCCGGCATTTGATCCAAAGCTGGCTAAGTTAAATCTACGCAATTAGCCAGCCAACTATGCAATGGGTCGCAGCAAATCCCAACATTTGTAATTATACCATTCAATCGAATATCTATGCACACAAAAAAAGCAAAGGAATCAGTTCCTCTGCTCATATATGCATTACTTTCTTGTCGAAGTATCGATCCGGTTCATCGCACGCTGCAAGGCAAGCTCGGCGCGACGGAAATCGATCTCGTCCTTCCTTGCTTCGGCGAGGCGTTTCTCCGCACGTTCTTTGGCGGCGCGAGCACGATCGACATCGATGCTTGCAGGCATTTCGGCCGATTCCGCCAAAATGACCACTTTGTCTTTGCGCACCTCCATAAAACCGCCATTAACTGCAATGTACTCGGTTTTATTGCCTATTTTCACGGCAACGGGTGCAATTTTTAGCGGGGATACCAGTGGAATATGGTTCGGAAGAATTCCGAGCTCCCCGTAAACGCCTTTTACAACGATCATATTAACATCCTGAGCGTATACTTTCCGCTCGGGCGTCACGACTTCCAATAGAAAAGTACTCACGCAAATTCCTCCTGAGAGCTTTCGATACCGAAAGCTTCATCATGTGCCAAAGCTGATGCTCCCCGTGACGAAATTGAATAATCTCATCGAAGCATCAGCATGGCACGGTCATCCGGCTTCCTTACATCGATTTTGCTTTTTCGATCGCTTCTTCGATGGTGCCGACGAACAGGAACGCCGCTTCCGGAAGGTCGTCATGCTTGCCTTCCAAAATTTCTTTGAAGCTGCGTACCGTGTCTTTAACCGGAACGTACTGCCCCGGGAACCCGTTGAACTGCTCGGCGACGTGGAACGCCTGGGACAAGAAACGCTGGATTTTACGGGCGCGAAGTACGATGACTTTATCTTCATCGGACAATTCGTCCATCCCGAGAATCGCGATAATATCTTGAAGCTCTTTTTGACGCTGCAGAATCCGCTTTACGCCTTGAGCTACATTGTAATGTTCTTCGCCTACAACTTCCGGAGACAAAATCCGCGAGCTGGATGCCAGCGGGTCAACCGCAGGGTAAATCCCCATCTCGGAAATTTTACGCTCCAGGTTGGTCGTAGCGTCCAAGTGAGCAAACGTTGTTGCCGGAGCCGGGTCGGTATAATCGTCCGCCGGAACGTAGATTGCTTGGATCGAAGTAACGGAACCTTTTTTCGTAGAAGTAATCCTCTCTTGCAGCTGACCCATCTCGGTAGCGAGCGTTGGTTGGTAACCTACCGCGGAAGGCATACGGCCGAGAAGAGCGGAAACCTCGGAGCCTGCTTGTGTAAAGCGGAAAATGTTGTCGACGAACAAAAGAACGTCTTTTCCTTCGTTGTCACGGAAATATTCCGCCATCGTCAACCCAGCCAAAGCAACGCGCAGACGCGCTCCTGGCGGTTCGTTCATTTGTCCGAATACCATCGCTGTCTTGGAGATAACGCCGGAGTCTTTCATCTCATGGTACAAGTCATTACCTTCGCGAGTTCTTTCCCCTACACCTGCGAATACGGAAATACCGCCGTGCTCTTGCGCGATGTTATTGATCAATTCTTGGATCAATACCGTTTTACCAACACCCGCGCCGCCGAACAAACCGATTTTACCGCCCTTCGCGTAAGGAGCGAGAAGGTCAACGACTTTAATACCTGTTTCAAGAACTTCAGCTTGTACCGAAAGCTCTTCGAATGCAGGAGCTTGACGGTGAATCGGATCTCTTTGTCCGGCTTCAACATCGCCTGCATTGTCGATTGGTTCGCCCAAAACGTTAAATACCCGGCCAAGTGTTGCGTTTCCGACTGGAACGCTGATCGGCTTGCCGAGGTCAACCGCTTCCGTGCCGCGTACCAATCCGTCCGTGGAGGACATCGCTACGCATCGCGCAACGTTGTCGCCCAAGTGAACCGCGACTTCAACAGTCAGGTTGATTTCAGGCTCGTTGGAGTTTTGCGGTTTCGTTTGAATCTTGACCGCATTCAAAATTTCAGGAAGGTTGCCTTTATCGAACTCGATGTCGACGACAGGTCCCATTACCTGCAAAACGCGTCCTTTATTCATATTTTTCCCTCCTAAGGAGTTTTCCGTAGGAAAACTCACATCGTAAGCAACGGCTTAGTTTTCCATAAAGAAAACGGTACATCACAAGCAACAGCCTGATTTTCTGCAGGAAAACTTCATATCGTTTCGGAACTGCCTGGGCTTCCAACTGGAGACCTCATATTGTCGTAAGCGGCATAAAGCTTAACTGCAGAAAAACGACTTGTTATCAAGTATCTTAGATTCTCAACTGAGAAGCCCGATTTGTAAGCGAAATAGTTTCCCTTTCAGGAACTATCAAATCTTGTAGAAATTATTAGCCCTGCGCGTTCGCTCCGGCGACGATTTCGGATATTTCCTGGGTAATCGAAGCTTGGCGAGCACGGTTATACATAAGCGTATAGCGGGCGATCATTTCTGTGGCGTTGCGTGTAGCATTGCCCATTGCAGTCATTTTCGCTCCGAATTCGCTTGCTTTCGATTCCAGCAGCGCGCTGAAAACAAGCGTTTCTGCATACTTCGGAAGCAATACGTTAAGCACTTCCTCTTGCGAAGGCTCATACTCATAATCTGCTGCCTGACCGCCTTCACCCATATCCAAAGGCAGGATACGGTTCAAGACCGGCTCTTGAGTAATGGCGTTGTGGAATTTGTTATAGACGAGATGCAGCTCATCGTACTTTCCATCCACAAAGTTGCTTACTGCAAGCGATGCGAGCTCCTTGATATCAGCGAACTTCGGCGCATCCGAAATACCGGTAACTTCCCCGATGACCGGAATGCCTCTTTTCTTCAAGAAATCGCGGCCTTTACGTCCTACTACAAATACAACATATTCGTCTTTGGAGCTATGGTTTTCACGAATCGTGAGCATCAATTTACGAAGTAGGTTCGCATTGTAGCCACCCGCCAAACCGCGGTCTGAGGTAATGACCAAATAGCCGGTTTTGCGAATAGGACGGGATACGAGAATCGGATTGGTACTTCCCTTCGTCCCCGCTGCGATGCTGGTTACGACTTCCTTGATCTTCTCCGCATAAGGACGGGCCGCCTCGGCCGCCTCCTGGGATCTTCTCAGCTTGGAAGCTGCGACCATCTCCATCGCCTTCGTGATCTGCTTCGTGTTTTGCGTACTCTTGATTTGACGTTTAATTTCGCGCATTCCTTTTGCCATGCTTTCACCACCTTAGAGCTTTCCGAAGGAAAGCTAACTTCGCAAGCATAACCTGAGCTTTTGCGGAGCAAAAGCTTAACTTCCCAAGCATCTCCGTACGTTCGGCAGATGCCTCTATTGAATACGATCTAGCGGCCATTAGGCCGCTCTACCGTTGTGTTCGTCATTAAGCGGACACCGAGAATCCTTTTTTGAACTTCTCGATCGCTTCGACAAGCTGCTTGTCGTTATCAGCCGTCAAGTCTTTCGTGTCGCGGATACTTGCATAGATTTGCGGATAGTTTGCATCCACATATGCGAGGAATTCGCGGTCGAAACGAAGGACGTCTTGCACCGGGATATCGTCGAGGAAACCTCTTACCGCTGTATAGATCGAGACAACTTGCTTCTCGACTGGAAGCGGCTGGTTAACGCCCTGCTTCAAAATCTCAAGCGTGCGCTGACCGCGGTTCAGACGAGCCAAAGTGCTCTTATCCAAGTCGGAGCCGAACTGAGAGAACGCAGCCAACTCGCGGTATTGGGCAAGGTCAAGTTTCAAAGACGATGCAACTTTTTTCATTGCTTTGATTTGTGCGGATCCTCCTACGCGGGAAACGGAGATACCGACGTTGATCGCCGGACGTTGTCCCGAGTTAAACAAGTCGGACTCCAGGAAGATCTGTCCGTCGGTAATGGAAATAACGTTAGTCGGGATGTATGCGGAAACGTCGCTCGCTTGAGTCTCGATAAACGGCAATGCGGTCAAGGAACCGCCGCCCAGCTCGTCGCTCAGCTTCGCTGCGCGCTCCAGCAAACGGGAGTGCAAATAGAATACGTCGCCCGGATATGCTTCTCGGCCCGGAGGACGACGGAGCAAGAGGGACAACTCGCGGTAAGCAGCTGCTTGCTTAGTCAAGTCATCATAAATGATGAGCGCATGCTTCCCTTTAAACATAAAGTATTCGCCCATCGCTGCACCTGCATACGGAGCAAGGAACAACAGCGGAGAAGGCTCGGAAGCACCTGCAGTTACGACGATCGTGTAATCGAGAGCGCCATTGCGGCGAAGTGTTTCCACAACATTTGCAACAGTGGATTGCTTTTGGCCGATGGCGACGTAGATACACAATACGCCGTTGCCTTTTTGGTTAATGATCGTGTCGATCGCGATCGACGTTTTACCGGTTTGACGGTCGCCGATGATCAACTCGCGCTGACCGCGGCCGATCGGAACCATCGCATCGATAGCTTTAATACCAGTTTGCATTGGCTCATGAACCGATTTACGGTCGATAACGCCTGGAGCTTGCGATTCAACAGGACGGAATTCAGTCGTGTCGATCGGGCCTTTGCCGTCTACCGGAAGTCCGAGCGGGTTAACGACGCGGCCGAGAAGTGCTTCCCCTACCGGTACCTGCATGATACGGCCAGTCCGTTTTACTTGATCGCCTTCACGAATGTCGGTGTAAGGACCCATGATAACGATACCGACGTTGTCTTCCTCGAGGTTAAGAGCCATCCCCATGACGCCGTTGGAGAATTCCAGAAGCTCACCGGCCATAACGTTTTGCAGACCGTGTGCACGGGCGATACCGTCCCCGATCTGAATAACTGTACCGACATCGTACACTTGGATATCCGATTTATATTGCTCGATTTGCTGCTTAAGCAGCGTGCTGATTTCTTCAGGTCTGATACTCAACGAACTTCACCCCTAACTTTGGCATTTAAGCTTGATTCAGCGTTTTTTCCATCCGCTGCAGTTTGCCGGACAAGCTGCCGTCGTACAACCGGTCGCCGATGCGGACTTGAAGTCCTCCCAGCAGACTTGGCTCTACAATGTTCTCCACGCGGATCTTCTTGCCAACTACTTGGCCGAATGCCGCTGCAATCTTGTCGGATTCTTCCGCCGACAGCGGAAGAGGTGTGTATACTTTCGCTTGGGCTTGACCCAACGCGTCATTCGCAATGAGGGAATACTGAACGGCGAGATCACGGATAATCGCTTCTCTTCCCCGCTGCATAAGCAACTGAAGTGTGTTCATCAACTCTTCGGACACTTTGCCTTCGAACACTTGCTTGAGCATGGATGTTTTAACGGAAGCGCCGATATTCGGATGTTCCAAAAGCTTCACATATTCGGGATTGTCGGCTAAAGCATTGCTGACCGCTTGAAGCTCCTGCTCCACTTCAGCGACTTTCCCACGCTCCCGGGCCAGTTCGAATAGCGCTTTGGCGTACCGCTTCGCTACGACTGTCTCCTTGCTCATACTTTATTGCCCCCTACCTCTTTCAGGTAATGGTTAATCAGATCTTGCTGCGACTTCTCATCGACCTGCTTCTCCACGATTTTGGAAGCGATCAATACGGACAGAGCGCTAACTTGACTGCGCAGAGCGACAATGGCTTTGTTCTTCTCTGCTTCGATATCTTTCAGCGCGTCCTGCTTCAGACGTTCGGAATCCTCTTTTGCTTTTGCAATCAAGTTGTCCGCTTCTTTCGTGCTGGAGATTCTCGCTTGCTCTATAATATCGTAAGCTTCTTTTTTGGCTTGTTGAATGGCTTCCTTCTGCTCGGCGAGAAGTTTTTCACTTTCTGCACGATTTTTCTCGGCGGTGCTGATCTGGTCTTGCACCATTTTCGCGCGTGTTTCCATAATGCCAAACAGCGGGCCGAAAGCGTATTTATTCAAAAGGAAATACAAAATGACAAACGACGCCGCTGCTAAAAGCAGGGACTCCCAATTTACTGACACGTTCTCGTCACTCCCTTCTAAAAACTGTTACCGTATATGCAAACAAGTTTCATTACAAAACGAAGGCGTGGATGGCTTAGGCCTTCCCCGCCAAACGGTAGCTATCTTATTAAGCGGATGCCATGATCAAGAACGCGATAACGACGCCGATCAAAGGAACAACCTCTACGATACCTACACCGATAAACATTGTTGTTTGCAGCGGGCCGCGAAGCTCCGGCTGACGAGCGATACCTTCTACCGTCTTGCTTACGATCATACCGTTACCAATACCTGCGCCCAGTGCGCCCAAACCTACCGCTATTGCAGCTGCCAAGAATGCCATTTGAAAAATCCTCCTCAGAATTTGAAATTGTATGGTTTATTTATATAATCTCAGGCTGCCGAAACTCTGTGCTCCAAAAGCCGAGTTTATTCGGAGTTAGTGCTCTTCGTGTACAGCAGCTTGTGCGATGTATACCATCGTCAAAATTGTAAACAAGAACGCCTGGATAGCTCCGATGAACATACTGAATCCTTGCCATACGACCAACAGCGGAATTCCGAGAATGCCTGCTTTAATAATCGTAGATATTAAGATTTCCCCTGCAAAAATATTGGCGAACAAACGCATCCCCAGTGTCGCAGGTTTTGCAATCGTTTCAATAATGTTAAGCGGCAGGAAAAACCAGTACGGGTGAAAATAATGTTTCAGGTAATGTTTGCGGTTGCGTGTCAAACCCAAGTAGTGAACAATGACAAACACAACGAGAGCTAGTCCGAATGTAACACCCAGGTCGGCTGTAGGTGATTTCCACCAAAGCAACCCTACGTGCGGATGTTCTTCTCCTTCAGCCTTCAGCTCCTCAAAAACAGCTGAATTCGCCGTCGCAATCGCTTCCACTGGCTGCTCGTGCTCGGTAATAACAGCAAATGGAAGACCGAGAATGTTCCCTACAAAAATGAAAATAATCAGCGTCATCCCGAGTGATACGAATGCTTTGCCGTACTTCATCGGCATCGTGCTGGCAATGGTGTTGCGGATAAATTCTACGGCCCATTCCATAAAGTTTTGCAGGCCGGAAGGACTCTCCACCGACAACTTCCTAACAGACAGCCGTGCTATAACGAATACGATCAAGGACGTTACCGCTAGCATAATAACGACTGAAAGATCGAGTCTAAAGCCTCCGATATCGATAATCGGTGATTCATGCATCTTTAGGTTTCACCCCCTTCAACCGATAGAATCGTGCTATGATTTCCTGTTGAACCCTGAAAAGAGACCAACGAATGCGGCTATAAACTGGGAGGTAAACAACCCGCCTACGGTCGCATAAACATTCGTTCCTTCCAACTGATAAGCAAGCATCACTACCAAAATAGCCATGGCTGCCCTAGTCATAAATCCGAGATTAAACCGCTTACCTGGCTGACTAGTTATTAGTATGGTCATTTGTTTGATCTTCATTCCCAAATAATACGTATTGATCAGACTGACGACCAAACCAAGAGCAAAACCAGCTGCATATGGCCGATAATCGACCATACTCGCCCACAAAAGTAAAGTTGCGGACATCAAAAGAAGCGATACTCTCATTACCGTTCTTAGGTGGGTACTCAAATCATCCATCTGTTTCCTCCGTAAGTTTCTTAATGAAGTAGACGATGTTGACGATTCCCACTACTAATCCTGTCAGAGCACCTACCGCGTTCCAAATCGGCCCTCCACCCAGCCATTCCGACAGCCACTTTCCAAGAAAATACCCGAGAGCTACACACACGGCTACATCTATTCCAGCAACGCCAAACCAACCTAATACACGCCAAGGGCTTTCATTGTTGTTCGGATTCTTCACTTCAGACACCTTACAATCCTCATTTATTTTAGCGAAGTAAATTGAGGTTTGTCAATCAATATAAAATCAAACATTGTGTGAACAGGAAACATATCAACCCTTGTGCTTCAACGGTTCCCGGATTCGGAGAACCATACAGTGTACAGTTGCGCTGTACGGTTCTCCCTCTTTATTTCGACATTATATGCGGAATGGCTCGGGAGCTTGTCCACGCTTGCCAAAATGATGCAAAATAGCGTCGACGATCCGCTCGGAAGCGCGTCCGTCTCCGTAAGGGTTCGCCGCTTTGCTCATTTGCTCGTAAGCCGCCTTGTCGCTTAGCAGCGTTTTGGCGCGCTCGTAGATGAGCTCCTCGTCCGTTCCTACGAGCTCCAGCACCCCGGACTCGACTCCTTCCGGACGTTCGGTCGTATCCCGCAGCACGAGCGCCGGGATTCCGAAGGAAGGCGCTTCCTCTTGAATGCCGCCCGAATCCGTAAGAATGAAATGCGTATGCGGATAAAAGTTATATAGATCGGTCACGTCTAACGGATCGATCAGTTTGATCCGCTCGTGCCCGCCGAGAAGCTCGTGCGCAGGCCCCTTAACGGCCGGATTCGGATGCACCGGATACACGATGGCGATATCGTCAAACTCGTCGGCGATCCGCCTGATCGCCCGGAATACCCGTCTATGCGGCTCGCCAAGCGATTCGCTGCGGTGAGCGGTTACAAGTACGAGACGGCGTCCTTTCGCCCAATCGAGCACCGGATGGGTATACCCTTCCTTCACGAGATGCGACATCACGTCGGTTATCGTATTGCCCGTCACGTAGATGGACGATTCCGACTTGTTTTCTTTACGCAAGTTGTCGGCAGACCAGTCCGTCGGAGCAAAATGCAAGTCCGCCAATACACCCGTAAGCTGGCGGCTCATCTCTTCCGGATACGGGGACATTTTATTCCACGTGCGCAGCCCGGCCTCAACGTGTCCGATCGAGATTTTCTGCATAAACGAGGCATAGCTCGCCAGAAACGTCGTCCCGGTATCGCCGTGCACCAGCACGATATCCGGCTTCGCTTCCTTCAGGACCGGCTCCAGTCCTTGGAGGACGCGAATCGCAACTTCGTTGAGCGTCTGTCTTTCCTTCATCACGTTCAAGTCGTAATCCGGCTTGATTCCGAAAATCTCCATAACCGAATCGAGCATCTCCCGATGCTGGGCGGTTACACACACCAAAGATTCGATCTGCTCGGTACGCTTGTTCAGCTCCAATATAAGCGGCGCCATCTTAATCGCTTCCGGCCGTGTGCCGAAAATCGTCATTACCCGAATGCGGCTCATGCTTCGTTTCCCCTTTTTCGGTTTATTTCGTGCCGAACAGCCGGTCCCCGGCATCTCCCAATCCCGGTACGATATAGCCGTGATCGTTTAGACACTCGTCGACGGCAGCCACGTAAATGTCAACGTCCGGATGGGCCTCTTGTACAGCCTGAATACCTTCCGGTGCGGCGATTAAGCACATCAGCTTGATCTGATTGCAGTCCCGTTTCTTCAATACTTCGATAGCGGCGTTAGCCGAGCCTCCGGTCGCCAGCATCGGATCGATGACGATCAGCTCGCGCTCCTGCACATCTGTAGGCAGCTTCACGTAATACTCGACTGGCTGCAGCGTATCCGGATCGCGGTACAAGCCGACATGTCCGACTTTGGCGGCGGGCAGCAGCTTCAGGATGCCGTCTACCATGCCGAGCCCCGCACGCAATATGGGGATAAGGCCGAGCATCCGGCCTGAGATAATTTTACTCTCGGCCTTTTGTACCGGCGTTTCCACTTCTACGCTGACAAGCGGAATATCCCGCGTAATCTCATAGGCCATAAGCGTCGCCACTTCGTCCACCAGCTCGCGGAAATCTTTTGTGGTCGTGTTTTTATCCCTTATGTAAGTCATTTTGTGTTGAATCAGCGGATGATCACACACGTAAACCTTGCTCATAAACGTCCTCCCGGGCAGCATCCGTCGGTACGATCGGCGTCGAATGCTTGTTGCATCTGGTTTTTCCTGTCGAAGGCGAACCTTGTCTATTATATCACTGTACGTATCTCGTTGCACGAAACTTTTGCCCGCTCCCGGCGCGCTTTAAACCGCATTTAGCATTCCCTAAATTCCGGGATCTACTACATTCTCCTCAATCCGATGGGCCACATTCTACAAGCGGCGTTCGAACGAAAAAAGAGGACCGCAAGTTAGCGGTCCCCTTCAACGGATTGCTTATCATTTTAATAGCCAAGTCCCGCGTAGAGCGGAAATTGAGCGGTCAAGTCTTTCACCAGGCCGCGTGCTTCGTTATGAGCCGATTCGCTGGTCGGGTTTTTAAGCGTCAGCGCGATGATCTTCGCGATCGTTTTCATCGCCGCTTCATCCATGCCGCGGGCAGTGGCCGCCGGCGTACCGACGCGCACGCCGCTTGTAAGCATCGGCTTGTTCGGGTCAAACGGAATGGCGTTTTTGTTACAAGTAATGCCGACTTCGTCGAGCAGATGCTCAGCGTCCTTGCCGGTCAGATTGATATTGCGCAGATCGATCAGCATCAAATGGTTGTCCGTACCGCCGGACACCAGATCGAGTCCTTCGGCGAGAAGCGCTTCAGACAACGCCTTGGCGTTGTTGACGACCTTTTGCGCGTATGTTTTGAATTCCGGCTGCAGCGCTTCTCCGAGCGCTACCGCCTTAGCGGCGATGATATGCATCAGCGGACCGCCTTGCGTGCCCGGGAATACAGCTTTGTCGATCGCTGCCGCCCAAGGCTTGCGGCACAGAATCAATCCGCCGCGCGGACCGCGAAGCGTCTTGTGAGTCGTTGTGGTCACGAAGTGTGCGTGTGGAACCGGATTCGGGTGAAGACCCGCAGCAACAAGACCTGCAATGTGAGCCATATCGACCATGAACAAGGCTCCAATATCATTCGCGATCGAAGCGAGCGCTTCAAAATCGATAATGCGCGGATATGCGCTTGCTCCGGCTACGATCATTCTGGGACGATGCTTGAAAGCGGCTTTACGCACTTCGTTGTAGTCGATGCGGGAATCCGTCTCGCCTACTCCGTAGGCTACGAAATTATACAAAATGCCGGATGCGTTAACCGGGCTGCCGTGAGTCAAGTGGCCGCCATGGGCCAGATTCATGCCGAGTACCGTGTCGCCCGGTTTCAAGGCCGCCAGATAAACCGCCAGGTTCGCCTGGGCGCCGGAGTGCGGCTGAACGTTGGCATGCTCTGCGCCAAACAGCTCTTTCGCGCGGTCGCGAGCGATATCTTCGACGATATCCACGTATTCGCAGCCGCCATAGTAACGTTTGCCCGGATATCCTTCCGCATATTTATTAGTAAGTACGGTTCCCATAGCTTCCAGAACGGCCTGGCTGACAAAGTTCTCGGAAGCGATCAGCTCGATTTTGTCGCGCTGACGGCCCAGCTCCAAATTCATCGCTTCTACAATCTTAGGATCGGCTTTACGCAAATGTTCCATAATATTCAGTTCCTCCCGCTATATAGTAGTAAGGTGTATAATCATAAAATCTTGCAGACTAATCACAAAAAGTACCGCCGCCGCCCTTCAGATCGGGCTGTTCCAGCTCGTATACGGCTCTAACCCCGCCGATCAGCTTCGGACGGGTATAAGCCATGGTGACGTGAGCATGACCGATCGTCCTTACCGACGGACGTGCCGGAACGGCAACGCGGCGAAGATGCATGCCGATCAGCGTATCGCCGATATCCAATCCGGCGTGTGCTGCGATCGTTTCGACGACACAAGCGTCCCGCAGATGGCGGTAAGCGTATGCGGCCATTGAGCCGCCGGCCTTGCCCACCGGCACAACCGATACTTCCTCCAGTTGAGGATAGGAGCGCAGCATCTCCCGCTCTACGACAAGCGCGCGGTTCAGATGCTCGCAGCATTGAAAGGCGGGATAAAAGCCGGCTTCCCGACGCACGGTATCGACAGCCCGAAAAATATGCTCCGCTACCGCTCCGGTGCCGGACGTTCCGATTCGCTGGCCGATCACTTCACTTGTGCTTGTCCCAATCACGACGATCTGACCCGGCCGTATGCTGCCCGCCTGCACCAGTTCGCGAAGAACCTGCTCCACGTCTGCGCCAATCTGGACCAGATTCGGCCCTTCTTCCTTCTGCTTGCTACTCACGGAAAGCCGCTCCCCTTCCGTCTGCTTCAGCCGAGCCTTTTACCGGCTTTATGGATGAAGCGCGTATTTATCTTCAAGCTCTTTGATTTTGCGAATCCGGTTTTCATGCCGCGGTCCTTTGGAAAAATCGGTTCCGATCCACACCTTCACAATTTCGAGCGCAAGCCCAGGTCCGATCACCCGTTCCCCCATAGCGAGCACGTTCGAGTCGTTATGCTCGCGGGTCGCTTTCGCCGAGAACAAATCGTGCACGAGCGCGCAACGGATGCCCGGCACCTTGTTGGCGGCAATCGTCATGCCGATCCCCGTTCCGCATATAAGGATTCCCCGATCCGCCTCTCCCGCAGCCACTTTCTCGCACACAGGCACAGCATAGTCCGGATAATCGATGGAATCGGAGCAATTGCAGCCGAAATCCTCCACCTCATGCCCTTCCGATTTTAATACAGCCACGATCTCGTCCTTCAACCGGAAACCCGCGTGATCCGCACCGATTGCGATTTTCATTCGTGCTACCTCCGTTCCTGAAGTTAGACTTGCGCCTGGTACAAGTTCAAAATGCCCCCGGCGATCACGCCCCGTCTCCGGGATATGCCGTCAGCTTTGACTTTGTACTAGTATAACCGACGGAAAGCGAAAAAAGAGCATGACTTGCGTTCCACGTGGAAACGCCGCTGCTCTTTGCCCAGGCGACCGGCCGTATTCCCCGATGCTCCATTGTGGTAATCTCCACTTGTCGCCAGTTACATCGGAGTCCTTACTCTTACCTGTATCATAACGCATCCTGTCAGCGCTGTAAAGACGGAAGAACTGTCTCCGCATCTGCTGCCACTCCGGGCGGGCAACTGCCCGCCCGCGGTTAGCCCTGCGCAAGCTTGCGTATCAACCTCACCACATAAGACTCGATCTCGTCCGCGCATTGCTCGTAGATTTCCTGATCCCCGCCGAACGGATCGGCTATATCGAAATCGGGCATCCCGAGCCCAAGCTGCTTCGCCCGGCGAAGCTCGTCCTCCGTAATCGTCTGTCCGAGCGCCTGCTTGATTTGCAACTCGGAGTGAAACCGCTGCTGCTCCGCAACCGTTTCCGTAACCGAAGGGTCGTCCTCGGCAAACTCTTTGAGCGTGTACACTTTATCCGCAGATTCCGGATACCGGCGAAGGATCGTCTGCTTGTGCCCGGTCGTCATCGTCAGAATCAGATCCGCCCAAGCTATCGTCTCTCCGGAAAGCGCGCTTGAAGTCAGGCTGCCCGCAAATCCCCGGCTCCGCAAAATGTTGGCGGAATGCTTCGAGATCGGCGAACCGTCCCAGGCCGATACGCCCGCCGAACGGGCTTCGGTGTCCAGCCCTGCCTCCGCCGCCAGCTTGCGAAATAAACCTTCCGCCATCGGACTGCGGCACGTGTTGCCCGTACATACAAATAAGATCCGTTCGTACATCCGTCTCCCCCGCTTTCCCGCTTCTACATGTCAGTCAAGTGTAGTTAGGCAGCCACGACCGGCAGATTACGCATCTATTGTACCTCATGCACTCGTTTATATCAAAAAACGGATACCAAACGCCAGCAGGATCACTCCTCCGAGCGCCTCCCCATACTCTCCGACCCAGTGTCCGGCCCTGCGGCCGAGCAGCAAGCCGAATACGGACATCACGCCCCCGAACAAACCGAACATTAGGACGGTGAAAGCCAGGTCGGTGGAAAACATGCCGAGCGATACGCCAACCGACATCGAATCGATGCTGACGCTGAATGCGAAAAAAGTCAGTCCCCATAACGTGCGATGATCGATCGGTTTTACCTCTTGGCCCCGAAGCGAGCTGAAAATCATATGGCCGCCCAGCAGCACCAGAAGCCCCCCGCCGGTCATCGTGGCGACGTCGCCGAGCAGTGAGCCCAGATAATGGCCCATGAACATGCCGGCGAGCGGCATGACCACATGGAACAACCCGATGATCAAACTGATTTTAGCAATATCCAGCAGCCGTACCCCTCTTAACCCGATGCCGATTCCGAGGGAAAAAGCATCCATCCCGAGAGCAATACTCATAACGACTATCGTGATCAGTTGCCCCATCTCGGCCGCAGTTGCCAGCGCTGTCATGATATCACCCCGTGTCCACAATGTTCCTAACCAACATATGCGGACAATCCGGGAAACATTCTAGCTTGTCATACTTGTACGATCCGGTGGCCGGCGGCTTTGTTCAGCCGGTTCATCACGGCCAGTCCGATCCCGTCCGAAGACGTATACCCGTCGGCCCATATTAACGTAATCCCTGCTTCGTCAAATTGCCGCAGTGCGGCATACAACTCCCTGGCGGCAGCTTCCATATCGTCTTCATGGCCGCAACGGACGACCCGATCGGCTTCGTAGAGTTCCGTACGCTCCGCGGTGGTTAATACCCCCGTCCGCTCGCCGGACTGTTTCGCTTCCGCCAGCAACCGGCGAATATACGCCGCCACTTCCCCGGGTTCTCCCTGCACGAGTGTCAGCTTGCCCTGCGGCGCATAATGGGTATATTTCATTCCGGGCGAACGGGGGGCGAGCGCTTCTTCCGCTGCGGTCTCCACCGTCACTTCCACGCCGGGTGCAGCGTGTCGCATGTCGGCAACCGTTACGCCGCCCGGTCGCAGTACGCGGATTCGACTGCCGCCGGCTTCAACGGCGACGACTGTCGACTCGACGCCGACACCGGCCGGGCCGCCGTCGACGATGCCGCCGATGCGGCCGTCCAGATCGTCGCGGACGTGGGAGGCCAGCGTCGGGCTTGGCCGCCCCGAACGGTTGGCGCTCGGCGCCGCGACGGGACATCCGGCCGCGCGGATCAGCTCGAGCGCGACCGGGTGGGCGGGCATCCGCACCGCCACCGTGGACAGTCCCGCCGTGACGCGGGGCGACACCGCACCGGGCTTGGCCGGCAGCACCAGCGTGAGCGGTCCCGGCCAAAAAGCCCGCATCAGCTGGCGAGACGTATCGTCTACATGCCGGACCAGAGCGTCCAGTTGTTCCTCATCCGCTATATGCACGATCAGCGGGTTGTCGGACGGACGGCCCTTCGCTTCGAATATCGCTTCCACCGCGGCCGTATTCCCGGCATCGGCACCGAGGCCGTATACCGTTTCCGTCGGAAACGCGACCGTACGTCCCCGAGCTATCCAGCTTCCCGCTTCTGTCAAGAAAGGATGCGCCGAGGACGCATCCGATTGTACTTTCCATATTGTCGTATTCATTCGTTTCATCCCTGCTTTACCGAGTTCGGGGGTCCGGGGGTCCGGGGGTCCGGCACTCCCGATTATTGTCCTTGCCATTATAGCGCGGATCGGCAGGACTGTCACGCCGCATTCGATAAGCACTGCCAAGCTTGCAGATAATAATAGATGATATTAGGCCACTGCGCTTTTCACCGAGCCGATCATTTTCTTAAGCACTTCCCATACAAAAAACTTCAGCTCCGGTTCTTCTGCGCCCTCTTCGTCCGAAGCGGCTGCTTTGCCAGCGTCTTTCTTGCTTGCTTCCGGTTTAGATGCTTCCGCTTTGCCCGTTTCTATCTTACCGGTATCGGCCTTGCTTGCAAGGGATTTAGCTGCGCTCGCCTTACTCGTACCCGTTTGGTCGCCAGCTTTGGCTGCTGCTGCAGGCTCCTTCGGCTCTTCCGTCTTTTTCGCCGCTGCGGTACCGGTTTTGCCTCCCGCGAAGCAGAGCGGCGGGAACAGAACGCACCACCAGTTTTGCCCTTCTCCTTTGCCCAGCGTAATGCGGAGCGCTTCGTAGTTGCCTGCCGGATATACTTGATTGCCGTATACTTTGGCCGGGAACGGTACTTGCCCAAGCTCGACCTTGTAGTCGTAGCTGTATCCGTTGTGCGTTAGCACTTCCTGCACGAGCGCTTCCAGCTTCGGCAGATGAGCCCGGACAACGTCCCTCGCCTCTTCAATATTGCTTGGCTCGCCTGCCCATCTACTAATCTCACGCGAAACCTCGTCCCGCAGCAGCATCTTGACCAGTTGATCGTCAGGAGCGTCGGAATTGGCTAATATACGCAGCCGGATCGCTTCCTCCGGAATACCCGACTCGAGCAGAGCCGCTTGCGTCCGGTTCGAATCCCAGCATGTCATCATAACGATAAGTGCAAATCCTACTAACCAATAAGAGCGAAAAGGCAACCGTTTCACCATAAGTAACAACCCCTCTTTCGTCTTCCTGGTACCCAGTATGGACAGACGCGAGGGGTCTTAAACTATGAATCTATTAAATTTTTGGCGAACCTATTACATGACGCTCGATGCCGGCCAGGTCGTTCACGATCTCGATCCGCTCCCAGCCGCCGCTTTCCCGGATCAGCTCCGCCACCTGACGGGCCTGCCCGCTTCCGACCTCGAATCCGATAACCGCCGGCCGCGAGGGAAGCTTTCCGGTCTGCTCCACAATGCGCCTATAAAACCGCAAGCCGTCAGGCCCTCCGTCCAATGCGAGATGCGGTTCATGCTCCCTTACTTCCGGCTGAAGGTGCGGCATATCGCCGCTCTCGATGTAAGGCGGATTCGATACCAGAATGTCGATGGTGATCCGTTCCCGAATATACGGCTCCAGCAAGTCCCCTCCGTAAAACCGGACACGGTCGCCCACTCCGTTGGCCGCCGCATTCGAGCGGGCAACCTTAACCGCATCGGCCGATATATCGGTAGCCGTTACGTCCCAGGTTGGACATTGGACGGCTATTGTGACGGGAATCGCCCCGCTTCCGCAGCCGATATCGGCGACAAGCGGCCGGCCACCCGGCCACAACCGGCGGCCGACCGCGACGATCCGCTCCACCAGCAGCTCTGTCTCCGGACGAGGGATGAGGACGGCCGGAGTAACACGGAACGGCAGCCCGTAAAATTCCTGCTCCCCTGTAATGTATTGCACCGGCTCTCCCTTCGCCCTCCGCGTCAGCACCTCGCTCCAGCGGTCCCGGCACTCCTCGGGGAACGGCTTGTTCCAGCACATAAAAAACTCGCTGCGGCTTACCCCGAGCACGTGCTGAAGCAGCCATTCCGCGGCCGAATTGTGATCCTGGACGCCTTGCTCAAGCAAAAAAGAAGAAGCCTGCAAACAGGCTTCCCGGATCGTCGTTGCAGCGGCAAATTGCGTATCGTTCATAACCGCCTTACTCTCCTTTTTCCAGCAGCTCGGACTGGGCTTCCAGCGTGAGCGCGGAAATGATCTCTTCCAAATCGCCGTTCAGCACTTGATCCAGCTTGTGCAGCGTCAGCCCGATCCGATGGTCCGTAATGCGGCTCTGCGGGAAGTTGTAGGTGCGGATCCGTTCGCTTCGGTCTCCCGTCCCTACTTTGCTTTTCCGCTCGCCTGCGTACTTGGCATCCTCTTCCTGCTTCAGCTTGTCATACAGTCTCGCTCTCAGCACCTGCATCGCTTTATCTTTGTTCGAGTTTTGCGACTTTCCGTCCTGACAGGAGACGACGAGTCCGGTCGGAAGATGCGTAATGCGGACCGCCGACTTCGTCGTGTTCACCGACTGCCCTCCGGGACCGCTGGAACAAAACGTGTCGATACGGAGATCGTTCTCGTGGATGTCCACCTCGATCTCCTCCGCTTCCGGCATAACCGCCACGGTCGAGGTCGACGTATGGATACGCCCTCCCGATTCCGTCGCCGGAATCCGCTGCACCCGGTGCGCGCCGCTTTCGTATTTCAACTTGCTGTAGGCGCCCTTGCCGCTGATCATAAAGACGATTTCCTTAAATCCGCCCAGATCGCTCATGCTCGTATCGAGCACTTCCGTCCGCCACCCTTGCCCGTCGGCATAGCGGCTGTACATCCGATACAGATCACCCGCGAACAAGGCCGCTTCGTCTCCGCCAGCCGCACCGCGGATTTCGACGATAACGTTTTTGTCGTCGTTCGGATCTTTGGGCAACAGCAGCACTTGAATGGATGATTCCAACTCGGCTTTCCGTTCCGTCAGTTCGTCGAGCTCCATCTTGACCAGTTCGCGCATCTCATCGTCCAGCTTCTCGCCAAGCATCAGCTTGGCCGCTTCATACTGCTCGGAGACGCTTCTATATTCCGTATACGCCTGATAGGCGTCCTGCAAGTCGGATTGCTCCTTCGAATAGTCCCGAAGCCGCTTCGAATCGTTAACGACGTCCGGATCGCAGAGCAACTCGCTCAGCTTCTCGTACCGGTCCGCCAATGCCTGCAGCCGATCTAACATTCCGCCTTCACCTCCTTGTTCCTCCCAAAAGGGCAGAACGCCGTAGAAGGCCAGTTCGAACTCTTTTGGGGGCGACCCCGCAACTTACACGTTAAAACGGAAATGCATGACGTCCCCGTCCTGCACCACATATTCTTTCCCTTCAAGCCTCATTTGCCCTTTTTCCTTCGCCGCGTTCATCGAACCGCTCGTAACGAGATCGTCGTAAGAGACAACCTCGGCGCGGATAAAGCCCCGTTCGAAGTCGGTATGAATGACAGCCGCCGCCTGAGGCGCCTTCGTCCCTTTGCGGATCGTCCAAGCACGCACTTCCTGAACGCCCGCCGTAAAATACGTATACAACCCGAGCAGCTTGTATGCGCCGCGGATCAGACGGTTCAGACCGGACTCCTGCAGTCCCAGCTCCTCCAGGAACAGCTCCTTGTCTTCGCCTTCCAGCTCGGCGATCTCCGATTCGACCTTCGCGCTGATCGGCACGACTTCCGCGCCGCCCATAGCCGCATATTCGCGCACTTTGGCCACATACGGATTGCCGTCGGCGTTAGCCGCTTCACTCTCGCTTACGTTCGCCGCATACAAGACCGGCTTCATCGTCAGCAGATGCAGGTCGCGTACGATCAATTTATCCTCGTCGGACAGCTCGACCGCACGGGCCGGCTTATCTTCGTACAACGCCGCCTTGATCCGCTCAAGCACTTCTACTTCCTGGGCGTATTTTTTGTCGCCGCCCTTCATATTTTTGCGGGAACGGTCGATCCGCTTCTCCACCGACTCGATGTCGGCGAGAATCAGCTCGAGGTTGATCGTCTCGATATCGCTGATCGGATCGACTTTGCCCGATACGTGAGTGATGTTATCGTCCTGGAAGCAGCGGACGACGTGCACGATTGCATCGACTTCGCGGATATGAGCCAGAAATTTGTTGCCGAGTCCTTCTCCCTTGCTCGCTCCCTTGACAAGACCGGCAATATCGACGAATTCGAAAGCGGTCGGAACGATCCGGTTTGGAACGACGATGTCGGCCAGCTTCTGCAGTCTCTCGTCCGGTACTTCTACAACGCCTACGTTCGGATCTATCGTACAAAACGGATAATTGGCCGATTCGGCACCCGCTTGGGTAATTGCGTTAAACAAGGTCGACTTGCCGACGTTCGGAAGTCCGACTATGCCTGCTTTCAATGCCATGAAACGAAACAACTCCTCATCTTCCAATCTGAATACTCCCATCATTATATAGCACGCCCGGACTATATACAATCAGGCTCCGGCTGGAAGGAAGAGAGCTGGGGAAAAAACCGCGCAGCAGGGCATTTGGCCTGCATCCGTTGTATCCCTGGCATGGCCGAAAACGGCCCCTTATCCACAGTCTATTCACAGGTCTGTGGATGTTATCCTCATTTTATCCAAAGGTTATCCACATGTTAACAACAATGTCTGAATATTTTGAACTTCCCATCTATTTTTTCGAAAATTCTCTACCGGTTGGAGCACGCCCGCTTCCTATTTTCATGCATAGGGTCAGACCGATTTTTGCGATTTCACCGAACATCCTCCGTTGCCTCTACTTCCCGCGTGATCCGCTGTCCTGACCGTTTTGGAAGGACCGGCCAATACGGATTCGACGAGGCTCGACGGCGATTTTCAGCTTATCCGGAGGACGAAAGGGCCCTGAGTCCGTTCATCCGGACTACTTGCCAACGCCAGCCTTGATTTCCAGGAAGATATTGCCCTAAAATGATGAGAAAACGTATATTTGTGGTACAATATCCCCAGCCACACCGTTGTTATCTACAGCTCCGAACGACTTATGCACAATCTTATCCACAGCATGTTAACAAGAATAAATGTTCGCCGTTAGACGCCCGCTATCCACATGGGAATAACGGAACGGAAAAGGATCGAATCGATGGACTTTTATGAGGATAATCACGAATTATGGATGGAAGAAGCGATAAAGGAAGCGAAAAAAGCGGAGGAGCTGAAGGAAGTTCCCATCGGGGCGGTGATCGTCAAGGAAGGGCGAATTATCGCGCGAGGCCACAATCTGCGGGAAACTACGCATGACCCGACCGCTCATGCGGAGATGATCGCCATCCGGGAAGCGAGCGAAGTGCTTGGCGCTTGGCGGCTGCTGGACTGCACGCTGTACGTGACGCTTGAGCCGTGTCCGATGTGCGCCGGGGCGATCGTGCAGGCGCGCGTCAAAACCGTCGTGTATGGGACCTCCGATCCGAAAGCGGGCTGTGCGGGAACTCTGATGAATCTGCTGCAGGAAGACCGGTTCAATCACCGGACGGAGCTTGTAGACGGGGTGCTGCGTGAGCGGTGCGCCGGGCTGCTCACCGACTTCTTCCGCAGCTTGAGGGGGAAACCCGCTGCTGCTGAGGTGTCTACTCCGATCGAACCGGCTTAAGCAGCCTGTAGGTGTAGCGTTCGCGATGATAATCCAGTACCCGAGCTATTGCGAAAAGGCCGCCACCCTCTATCCAGGTGGACGGCCTATATTCCGGTTGTGCAGCTATCCCCGCAGCTGCCTGCCCCCTCCGCATGAAAAATTTCAAACGGAGCAGACCATTCTGATCGGGCGAAATCGCTTACGCTAAAATAGCCTCAATCTTCTTCAGCGCCTCAGCCGGCAAAACGACTCCCGACGCCTTCACATTCTCCTCGATCTGTTCCGGGCGGCTCGCTCCGATAATGGCGCTCGAGACGTTCGGCTGGCGCAGTACCCACGCAAGCGCCAGCTGCGACAGCGTCAAGTCCAGCTCGCCCGCTACCTCGCCAAGGCGTTCCACGCGAGTCAGGTTATCCGCAGTGAGGTAACGCTGTATCGCTTGTCCCGCACTGGCGGCCCGGCTGTCCTTCGGCACCTCGGCTCCAGGTTTGTATTTGCCGGAAAGCACCCCTTGTGCGAGCGGCGAATACACGACTTGACCGATGCCGAACTTCGTACCGACCGGAATGATCTCCTGCTCGATATCCCGCCTTAGAATACTGTAGGGCGGCTGACTCGCTACGATCCGGTCGAGCAGCTTGCGGTCCGCAATCCCGACCGCCTCGGTCATCATCGAAGCCGTCCAGTTGCTGACGCCTACATACAACACTTTGCCTTGCCGCACCAGATCGTCCATTGCCCTCAGCGACTCCTCGATCGGCGTCGACGGATCGATGCTGTGGCAGTAATACAAATCGATATATTCCATCCCAAGCCGCTTCAGACTTGCTTCGCATTGCTCCATAATATGTTTGCGCGACAACCCCCGGTCGTTCGGACCGTCGCCCATCGGCCCCCATACTTTGGTCGCCAGAACGTAGGAATCGCGCCGGTTGCCGCGCAGCGCTTCGCCGACTACGCGCTCGGCTTCGCCCTTCATATACACGTTGGCCGTATCGAAAAAGTTGATGCCCGATTCGACAGCAAGCTTGATCGTTCCTACCGCATTTTGCTCCTCCACATAACCGCCGTACGTCAGCCAACTGCCCAGACTGATCTCACTTACTTTCAGCCCGGACCCGCCCAATCTCCGGTATTGCATCCTTTTATCCCTCCCGAACCGTCTCTATAGCCAAAAACCGGAACCCGAACGTCCCGGCTCTCCCCCGATTGTAGCATACCGCCCGGATGCCTGCCCACAGCTAACGGCAGATTGTCCGCCGCAAATTAGACGACCATCCGTTTCACTTTCTCATCCGTCTCGCGAATGTTCAGCTGCATTTGTGTATTCTGCTTAAGCAGCGTCTCCAGTGTAGCCGACAGCTCCTCCAAGGTGGCCGAGGACTGCTGGCTTACCGCAGCGAAATGCTCGGTCGATTCCTGGATCGACTCGGTAGCGCTTCGGATCGACTCCATCATCTCAGAGTAACCGACCGACATCTCATTAAGCTCGGTAACCGATTCGCTGATCTCCTGGAACGATTGACGCGTCTCCAGTACAGTAGCCGCGTTGTGCTTCATCTGTTCAGCGATGACGCTCATATTGCCGCTTGTAGCCGCGGCATGCTTCGATACTTCGCCGAGCTTCTCCGATATTTCCTCCGCCGACCGGCGGCTCATCTCCGCCAGCTTGCGAATTTCCTGGGCTACGACGGCGAAGCCTTTGCCGCTTTCCCCCGCCCTGGCCGCTTCGATGCTGGCGTTAAGCGACAACAGGTTGGTCTGTTGCGCGATCTGGTGAATCGATTCGTTGAATAACGTGACTTCCTGCAGGGTCCCGGTCAGCTCGGCGATCGTGTTTGACATCGTTTCGATGCTTTGCTGGAATTCCGTCGTCACCCGGAACATCGTATCCATCTTGTCGCTGCCTTCCATACTGCGATCTCTCGCACCTTCCGTTTTGTGCTTCAGCCCGATGATCGATTGCAGCATGCCGTTGACCTTATGCCCGGTCTCCTGAACCGAACGGTTAATGGACAGCGTAGAGTCGACCTGGCTGTTCGCACCGTCCGCAATTTCCTGGAACGCCGTATTCATCTCCGTGAACGACGCATTATTCTCTACGCTCGCTTGGGCGATTAACGTCATATTGGACGAGATGGCCGCCGCGCCTTCCAGTAGCCGTTCCTTGTCCTCCTTCTGCTGGGACAGCAGCTTGACCGTCTCGCTCCCGAACGCTTCCATCCTTTTGCTCATATGCATAGCCGTACTCAGCAAAGCGATGATCATGGAGCAGATCAGCACGTAGTAGATGAGGATCGTCGTTTCGTTACCGGCTATGCCCGGGACTGTATGTTGAGCCAACAAAAAATAAGCCAGCAAGGAAGAACTGGCTGCCAGACTGACTACAGTTGGCCATACGCTCATATAAACCGCACCCAGCAACAGTCCGTAGTATACGCTGAAAATATTGCCGATCGACTCACTTTGCAGAGCGGTGGTGAACGAAATGGCGGTGTTGCCGATAATCGCTATGTAAGGCAGAACGTACGGGTACCGTTTCGTAAAATGCAAAAACCCGAATACGGCTAACAGCCCGATCAGTAAGCCCATAAGCAGTCCCGAATTGTCCGCATCCTGGGAGGCGCCCGACAGAGCCAAAATACTCGTTAACGCCAGGAGACACGTAACGGCCAATGCGATAAAAACGACCGTATTTTTTCTCCTCATGACTTGCAGTTTAATCGACTTTTGAATATCCATGATGTCACTTCCTGCCGAATCGTATTTTTTTATACCTGGTACAAATTCAGAGCTAAAGATGTGGACTGAAAAAGGGGAGTTGCCGTTGGCAATTTCTTTTTAATTCATAGATATACAGTGAAATTGTACCTAGCCTACTCGAAATTAGTCGAATATGCTAGCGCTTTCAATAATCGCGGCGATAACATTACAAGCGGGTTTCGGTTTATTAGCCCCCTTATACCGGAAGAGTCAATCTCATAACGCGATCAGCGACCGTATTGGCCGGCAGCCGCCCGGTATGAAATTGACTCTAATCGACGATTTTATTAACCAGCCCTTCCATGCTTTCGACACGAATCATCTTGTTGCGGATGGAAATGATCCGGTCATCCTGCAGTTCCTGCAATACTTTCGTAACCGACTCGCGCACCGTACCGACCATATTGGCGATTTCCTGATGCGTCAGCTTGATCGAGATCTGGATGACCCCCCCCGCCTTCGGCTCCCCGTACTCCTTGGAGAGCTGGTGCACGATCTTTAAGACGCGGGTGCGTACATCGAGGAACGTCAGATTGCGAATCTGCTCGTTCGCCCGGCGAAGCCGATTCATCGTAATTTCCAGCAGTCTCATGCACAACCCCGGATTGCGGTCGACATATTCGTAAAAGGTGGACCGTTTGAGCGTATAAATCACACATGGCTCCAGCGTCTCGGCATTGGCCGAGCGGGTGCTGCCCTTCTCGATGATCGACATCTCGCCAAAAAAATCCCCGCTTCGGAACAGAGCGAGCGTGATCTGCTTGTTGTTATCGATTCGGTATATTTTGACCGTTCCGGACCTGACGATGAAGAGTTCTTCGCCCTCGTCCTCTTCCAGAAACAAAATCGTATTTTTCTTATACTTCCGCTCGAAAAAAAGGGCCGATATGCTCTTCAGCTCCTCCTCGTTCAAATCTTGGAACAAAGGAATCTTACGGATGAGAGCGGCCACCTGCTCCATGGAAAAAATCCCCTCTTCTCTTCGTATTCAGTGTCCATTCCTGCACCCCTTATCATACCATGAAGCGCCGGTTTTGGTATAGATCTCCTCCTTCGCGTCAAGCCCGCTGCTCTGCTCCCCGCCTCATACAACGCCCTGCTCCATACGAAGCCCGCTGCGGTACGTCATATTCCGCTCGCAAATATCCAGTAGATGACGTTTCGGTCCCTTGACCGGAACCGTTATTTTGGCGGGCAGCCCCTGGCTCTTGACCGCTTGCCTGAGCGGCTCTGCACGTTCCGCATCGTTCGTGACGATCTCGACACGGCCTTCGGTCGATACCATCCGGAGCAGCTCCTCCGCCCAATCCCCGGTTTCCGGCACCGCCGCCTCTACCCGGCGCTCCACGAAACGGCTGCGAAGCATCCCGTATTCGATCGGAGCCGCAAGCAGCATATCGCCGTCGAACAACAAGACGATCTGGCAAAAATCGCGAGGGATGTTAACCGCCTGATCATCCAGCATGCTTTTTAGCGTATTGGACCTCGTGTACAGCTCCTTCGCCTTCTCGAATTGCAGCTTCTCCGAGCATTCCTCCATGGCCGTGACCATCTCTGCCGGAATCGCCCGGACGTCCGACAGCAACCGGGCAGCGCCAACCACACGTTCGTCGTACTGCTCGGCCGACTCCAACTGCTCGCAGATCCCTCCGCAAGTTTCGAAATAGTAGCGCATGCACAGACGCCGCTCCAAAGGCTCGCATGTCCGCAGCCGGTAACGGGCGATCGCGAACTCCAGCGAATAATTGCGAAATACCGGATTCGGAAACGGTCCGATCAGCTCTCCGTCTCCGCAACTCTCCGCCTTCGACTGCGGGGTTAGACGGTCCTTATCGACCGCAACGAGACGGGGAAGCGGCTCCCGCATGACCGCAATGTACGGATACACGGAGGGCTCTCCTTTCTTGGACCGGTTATACGGAGGGAGGTAGTGCTGAATCAGATTAGTCTCCAGCGAGAAGCTTTCGTTTTCATTTCGGACGATCATAATTTCGATGGAGGCGATCTGCTGCACCAGTCTGGCCGTTTTCTCCCGGTCCGGCTTGGAATGGAAGTAAGACGCCAATCGTTTGCGCAAATTAATCGCTTTTCCGACATACAGCAGTTGGCCGTGTTCATGAAACATCAAGTAGCATCCCGGTTCCTCGGGATATAGGCTCGGTTCGAAACGGAACGGGCTTCCCATCGCATGTTCCTCCTTCCCCTGCGTCGAATTCCGGGTCTGTCCTCTATCTGTTAGCAATTCGGCTGCCGTTCTTGACTTCCTCCTATCCGCCGGTTTTTATTTTTTACCCTAGCTTACATTAAATGGTTCCATATCCCAGTAATGTTGACATTTGTGAGACGTCGAGAGATAATAAATGCAATACGAGTGGTAGGACTGGGCATTCCGTTTCATTTCTGAAACGGGGTGCCTTTGCGCTTATATATGGCGATTTACATTTAATGGATGTGAAGGAGGTGGTGCCATGTTCCGCTAGTCATACAAGCCGGGTAACCGTTTTCCTTAAGCCCGGCGGACGGGGCGCGACGTTCAGAATCCTTTGCTTGACGAATTAATTGATAAGGACGCGTGTGAATATGATCCAGATAAAAACGTTTACGGATACGTTGCATGCCTCTGCTGAAATAAAAGCAAACCGGTTTCTAGACACCCTGGAGGCCAGTCAGTATATCGAAACCAAGTACGCGCTGATCCAAACCGGTGAGCCGCACTCCTTCATAAAGAGAAGCATTCTGATCGTGTATCATGCAAAACCCGGCGCCGAGCCGGATGCACAAGCCGTAAAGAGATCCGGATGACAACCGCCGACAGCAGCCTGCAATTTCGGTTCGTCCCTTGCTTGAAAGAGGGAGCTGATGCCGCCGGACTCTATTCTCCTCCCCTTCCTACCATTATCGAATACAAGGAGGAGACGAGAGATGTCGTCCAGAAAACCGAAAATCAAAGTGCTGCCCAAGCAGCAGCCAAGCACAAGAGGCACGTGTCCCAACTGTTCCAGTACAGGCGTAAAACTCGTTCACGAGCTTACGCGAGACGACGGTACGGTATGGCAAGTATGCAAGCTGTGCCGCAACAAGAAGAAGTTAAAAAAATACGAACGGAAATCCGAGGCGGCTTCCGGGTGATAAGGTGATTGTATGAGCGGCAAAACCTATATGGAAAAAGGGTTCCCGCGGAATTCGAGCCCGTTTCCCTTGTTCGAAACTCCGGTGTGGAAATGTTCCGATGCTTCGTGCACGTGCTGGATGAGGGTCGATCTTGCGTTTGAGGAGAGCCCATCCTGTCCGATCTGCAGCAAAGAAATGGTGCTAGAGACCAAAATGCTGCCGAAGCTGACTACCGTCAAATCGTGACGATGCAGGTAAGCCCCTTGCCGGTAAGGCAGGGGCTTTTCCATTCGTTCCGGCGATTCGCCGCTCCGCTTGGGAGATCACTTTTATATCCTTCATTTTTGCAAATACGATCTTGCGTTCCCCTCAACCTTGTGCTATATTAATCCTTGCATCTTTCTTTCGCATGCGCCCGTAGCTCAGCTGGATAGAGCGACAGTTTCCTAAACTGTGCGTCGTGGGTTCGAATCCCGCCGTGGCGCGCTTATCAATCCACCATAGCTTGACGGAACGTGGCTCAGCTTGGTAGAGCGCTTGGTTCGGGACCAAGAGGTCGCAGGTTCAAATCCTGTCGTTCCGATACTTGTATATCCTATCGCGGCATTTCTGCCGCGATTTTTTTGTTTGTCTTCGTTTAATGCCCTCTATCCCTCCAGTTCCATAGACGCACTTCCCCAACCCGGGGCGCTCTCACCCAGGGCTCCTGCTTCAGCTTCAGCAGCTCCTTGGTCGGACCGGTGACTACCGCCCCGTACAGCTTGACGCCATGCTGCTCCACATAGCCAATCGTTTCATCCAGTTTCAAGAAGGGGGCTGCTTTTTTCGTAATCGCTCTGTACTCTCTCAACAAGTACAACGTTTTCTTAAAATTATCGTTGCGCAGCTCTCCGTCGCCATAAGCTTGTACTTGCGGATAAGAAGAGAGGCTCGACGTAACCTTGCTGAATAAGCCGCGTTTTTCCTCCGAATAACTCTCCAGCTTCTTATCGTCATGGTGCCAGATCGGCATATAGGGAAAGCCGATGGGATCACTCACCCAACTTCTGCCTGAGTTGTCCTGGCCGTTATCTACGGCGAACCAGAGCGGCGTCAGATTTCGTGATTCCAGCAGCTTCAGCAGATCTTCCGTCTCGTACAGCCGGTCCAGCGAGAAATACAGCTCCGACACGGTACCTTCCGGCAGCTTTTCGAGAATCGACCATTCGGAATCCCCGTTGTAGGTGCTGGAGTCGGGAAGTCTTGCTAACCCGCGTCCGTTCGTATTTCGCTCCTTCCACAACAGGACCGGGCCATTCGTACGATTAAGCAAAAACCTGATCGAGTAATCTCCCGCCGATACCCTCGCGTCTCCGATCTGCTTGACGAGTTCGCCTTTCAAATCCATCGTAAAAAACGCGTTGCCCTGCGCGTTCAGATGAACCTCGACATTAGGCTCTGTAACGGCGATCGCAGACGATACGACGTCTCTGTATAGATCCACACGGTCCGGCTCTCCCATACTGTAAAAAAGCGCCGTACAGGCCGAACTGACGAATGTCACAGCGATTAACAAAGAAAGCAGCGTCAGGGCATTGGACAGGCGTGCCTTCCATTTCCCCTTGCGAATAATATTGGCTTCCTTCCGCAGTTGCCGCTTGTTCTCGCTTTCGGACGGTTCCGCCTGCCGCCCGCCCCGTATTCCGCTTTTGTTATCGCCACTTTCCGTGAGCTCCTCCAAGTAGCTTTGGTACAGCTCCAGCTTCTCGATCTCCCGCTCCACTTCTTCACGTTCATCTTCTGGCAGGCTGCCCTCCGCATATTGCTTCAGCTTTCGCTTAAACTCCTCGCTCATCCGGATTCCTCCACTCTTCGTACTCTCTTAGCTTTTGTCTGGCCCGAAACAGTAAGATTTTGAAATGGGACAACCGGATGCCCATAATATCAGCAGCCTCCTGATAAGACAGCTGGTGGAAATCGTACAGCAGTATTGCATGCCTCTGGTTGTCCGGCAGTCCGGCTACAAGCTTTCCGATTTCCGTCCAGATTTCCTGGCGGAGAACGGCGGTTTCCGGCGTATCGCGATCGGCCAGACGTTGAAAGTAATCCGTTCCGTACACCGAGCTGCGACTTTCCTTCCGCATGTAGTCGATAAACGCATGGTAAGCGACCCGGAACAGCCACGGCTTGATTTTATCTTCCTTGCAATCGTCCAAATGCAGATAGGCCCGGTAAAACGTTTCCTGCAGCAAATCCTCCGCTGCATGCTCGTCGCGACAGAGGGAGCGCAAGTAACGGAAGATGTCTTTGACATACTTACGGTATATGGAATCCAAACTGTTCGTCTCCATTCGCTCCCCCTCCCTTGTATCCACGAATGAAAGCTTGGAAAGTTACGGACGTTTTGAACAAATGGGAAAAGGGTAATTAATCTTGGCTCGCGCACATTTTGCTTTTCTGATTCATTTTGGGTAGCATGGAGAAAATAAATGCGGGAGGAATGCTGATGAATACGATACAACTGTCCGAACGCTCCATCGAAATCCGCTACAGAGACGAAGGAACCGGGTTTCCCGTCTTGCTGATGCACGGTTTTTGCGGCAGCTCCCATTACTGGGATGAAGTCGTGCCGTTATTGAAAGGATGCAGAGTCATCGTACCCGATCTGCCCGGTCACGGACAATCCGGAGTCCCGGCGGCTCCGTATGCCATCGAGTCGTTTGCTGACGATATGGCGGAGCTGCTGCGTCAATTAAACGTCGGGAAAGCGGTATGGATCGGCCACTCGCTTGGAGGCTATATCACGCTTGCAGGGGCGGAGAGACATCCGGATCGGGTTCAAGCGTTTGGGCTCGTCCATTCCACCGCTTTCCCGGACGACGAGAAGGGCAAAGAAAATCGCCTGAAATCGATTCAAACCGTACTCGATTCCGGCATCGTTCCGTTTATCGACGGACTAATTCCGAAGCTGTTCGCCCCGGATCACGTAGAAACGATGAAAGGAAAAGTTGCCGAAGCGAAAGAGATCGGCTACATCACCCCGCCGGAAGGAGCCGTCTTAACGCTTGAAGCGATGAGAGAACGGCCCGACCGGAATCAGGTTATAAAGAACGCTTCGTGCCCGGTATTGCTTCTGGCCGGTGGTTCGGATCAGATCATTCAACCAGAAAAGACGTTCTCGGTCTCAGGAAACTCCATCAAACAGGTTTTGATCGAGGACAGCGGCCATATGAGTATGATGGAACGGCCAAGCCGGCTTGCGCAAGAACTGCTTGCTTTCGTGGAAGCCGTGCAGGGCTGACGAAATACGGCGCTGGTCGGACATAGAAGCGAATCGGCTGGTTGTCTGGTGCTGTTGGCGACTGACGGGCACGGCACAGATTCCGGATTAAAAAGATAGCTGGGGTTGCTGGGGTTCACCTTTCGTGTCGTGCCGAGGACGTACGTTTTGGAAGTGTTGGCGTCATAAGAGCGGTTTGGGACCCTTATTCGGCAGATCTCAGCCCACTGTTAAAGATTAAGAGCGGTTTGTACCCCTTATTACTGCGAATCTGGTCGGTTTCCGGTCTTGTTCGAAGAATTAGGGGCTGCAAACCGCTCTTGTTTTTACCTAAAGTTCGATTTCCAGGCAAATAAGAGATGCAAACCGCTTTTATCTACAGCTCGCACCAATTAGCATGGATGGGATACACCACACTTGCGTATGATGACGGGCCAAATCTGACTCTGACTTATTTACCCTTGATTCCAGTTCGTGTTAGTTGTTCGTTGTTCATTATTCATACTTCTTTGTTCGTATCCCTTAGCTCGCACTTTGCTCAGTTTCCTTCAAGCTCCGCCTCGCGTCAGACACGTTCTTGGCTGTGGTCAGCGTATCACCCCAGAGATGACGCCCACACTTAGCGTACAACTAAAAAAGGACCCTTTCGGGTCCTTTTTTGACGGTGATCGGTTTTTGTATGAATCAGCTGTACCTTACCTCTTCTTCGGAATCAGGATCGCTGCTGTTAGCGGCTAATCCTTGCTGCATGTGTTAGAAACACGCTAACGTGTCTTTGGCACATCGCCTCCGCTTCAATGTTCGGTATTTAGATCCTTACTTGGTGTTGCTGTTGAATAGTTCAACGGAACCACACCTCTCTCCTCACCGTCGATAATAGTATGTCCGGTTATGGCTTCGATATTCACTTGGCCGAAAACTTTTTTCGGTTTACCCTTCCCCGTTATTATGTCGGGTATGATTGGCTTGCTTCGTTTTCTTTGAACCGGATAGAGGCTCCTGCGAATTGCCGTTGTTCGACTTGCGCTCGGCCGCTCCGCTTGGAGGGTTTACAGGCTGAGGGATATCTTTGGGCATCGTTTTATTCTCCTTCCGTTACAAACTTGACTTCCCCTTTGTCGGTATCATGGTTCAAGGCATCCTTGTGGCGCCGGTCATTCGTATCCTGTTGAAGCTGTTGGGCATGGTGACTGTTCACAGGAGACAATTCCAGATCCTTGACGACATTTTGCAAATTTTTATCGGTTGCTTTTGTTTTCGTCATCGCTCCGCCCCTCCTAGTCAGCTTGTCACTTTTTTTAATGCTTGTGCGCATTCGTGAATGTGGCGGATGTAGTCTTCGACCATATTTTGAATGACATCGTTCCGCTCATCGACTGTCTGATCGTCCTTCTCGACGTCGACCAAGTCTACCTTCACCTCGCGGGAATCCACGTAAGTCACGAGGAAATCGAAGGAATACATCGCGTGTCCCGCCGTACGAATATGAATGCGCACCGATTTCGGATCATGCTCGTCCGCTTTCACCTCGGCCTTATCGGATTCGTTCAGCAAGGTGGGCAATGTAGTCCGCCACGCCTCTGTTAGCTCGTTCTGATCAAGCGTGAGCACATCTGTTTTGCTCATCAACAAACACCTCCGCAACCTTAACTTGCGGAGGTCGCCACCCTTTTATGCGACTGGCCTGACGTACAAAAAAAGCCATGAATCGTTAGATTCATGACTTCTGCATCCCATAAGCAAGATTATTCATACGGAGAGGGTGGGATACTCCCCCTTCGGGTGAGACTGCGAAGCAAACGCTAACGAAGATTAGCGAATGCTTCCGAAGTAAGTTTTCTCCGAAAACTTTTAGCTCCGACGAACCTAAAGGTTCTGCATCCCATAAGCAAGATTATTCATACGGAGAGGGTGGGATTCGAACCCACGGAAGAGTTACCCCTTCGCTGGTTTTCAAGACCAGAGCCTTCAACCACTCGACCACCTCTCCAAAATGGCGGCCCGCCAATGACTAGAAAGAATTTTATCATAAGCAGCGGGCCCACCGCAAGGGTTATTTTCTGGAGATCACTTTTACGCCGTTCATGTAAGGCAGGAGTGCATCGGGCACTACGACACTGCCGTCCGGCTGCTGATAATTTTCCAGTATTGCCGCTACCGTCCGGCCGACGGCCAGTCCGGAACCGTTCAACGTATGAACGAACTCTGGCTTCGACTTCGCATCCCGGCGGAACCGCAAATTGGCGCGGCGTGCCTGGAAATCCTCGAAGTTGCTGCAGGACGAAATTTCACGATACGATCCGCCGCTCGGCAGCCATACTTCGAGATCGAATGTTTTAGCCGAGGTAAAGCCAAGATCGCCCGTACACAGCGTCATCACGCGGTACGGAAGCTTCAGCAGCCGCAAAGCTTTCTCGGCATGCTGCGTAAGCGCCTCAAGCTCGTCATACGAGTCTTCCGGCTTCACGAGTTTCACCAGCTCGACTTTATTGAATTGATGCTGACGAATCAGTCCCCGCGTATCGCGGCCGGCCGAACCCGCTTCCGAACGGAAACAAGCGCTGAACGCCACATAATTTTTAGGCAGCTGCTCGATCGGCAAAATTTCATCACGGTGAAAGTTCGTTACCGGCACTTCCGCCGTCGGGATCAGGAAATAGTCGGTGCCCTGCACCTTAAAGACGTCTTCCTCAAACTTGGGAAGCTGACCAGTGCCCGTTAAGCTGTCCCGGTTGACGATAAACGGCGGAAGCATCTCTTCATAACCGTGCTCGCCGCTGTGAAGATCCATAAAAAAGTTAATGAGCGCCCGTTCCAGACGCGCTCCAAGCCCTTTATAAAACACAAATCGCGAACCCGTTACTTTCGCAGCCGATTCGAAATCAAGAATGCCGAGCTTGTCCGCAATCTCCCAATGCGCCTTTGGTTCGAAAACGAACGAAGGCACTTCTCCGATCCGGCGAATCTCCACATTCTCCTCTTCCGATAATCCAACCGGAACGGAGCTGTGAGGCATATTCGGGATCGACAGCAGCAGCTTGTTCAGATCCTCTTCCAGAACGCGAACCTCTTCGTCCAGCACTTTAATCCGGTCATTAACATCGCGCATCTCTAATATTAACGACTCTGCGTCTTCTTTGTTCCGTTTCTTGACCGCAACTTCCTGCGATACGGTGTTTCTGCGGTTTTTCAACTGCTCGCTTTCCTGCAGCAGCTCTCTACGCTTGCCGTCCAACCCGGTAAAACGGTCGATTTCTTCCGCGGATTTGCCGCGCGCGGTCATCGCTTCTTTTACACGTTCAATCTCATTACGCAACAACTTGACGTCAAACAACCAAAACCCCTCCCAAAAGGGAAACTATATTCAAGTCCATTATCTCTGGCACACCAAACCAAACTGCACGCTATCATTACAAGTTATGCAATATAATGTACTATACTCCGAATAAATATTCAACCAACGCCGCGGACTACAGTCACGAAAGAAGCACCTTGGGCATCAGCCAAACAAGGTGCTTCCGAACATCCTATTACTGAACCGAAGAAGACTTTGCCTCTTTGACCATGTCTATAAAATACTGATGCATCCGGTAATCGTCCGTCAGTTCGGGATGGAAAGAGACGGCCAGCAAATGATCCTGCCGCGCCGCGACAATCTCACCGTTATGCTCGGACAGCACGTCCACCCGATCTCCGATTTCCCTGATCAAGGGGGCCCGGATGAATACCGCTCTAACTTTATCGTCTACACCCTTGACGGCAAGCTCCGTCTCGAAGCTTTCCCGCTGGCGGCCGAAGGCATTGCGCTGCACCTTCATATCCATCAGTTGCAGATGCGCCTGCTCCTGGCCAACGATCTCGTCGGCGAGTAAGATTAATCCCGCACAAGTACCGAAAATCGGCTTACCCTGCTTGGAAAAAGAGCGAACTTCCTCGATAAATCCGTAATCACGCATCAGCTTGCCGATTGTCGTGCTCTCTCCGCCAGGGATGATGATCCCGTCCAATTCGGCCAGCTGACTCGTTTTCTTAACTGGCACGCCTTCGGCGCCCGCTGCTTCGATCATCTTGATATGTTCCGCCACCGCTCCTTGAAGAGCGAGAACGCCTATTTTCATAGCTGACCCTTCTTTCTGTTCTTACCAGCCGCGGTCCTGCATCCGCTGCGACGACTCCAGCTTGGAGATTTCGATCCCTTTCATCGGCGCACCCAAATTTTTGGATACTTCGGCGATCAGGGCGTAATCCGTGTAATGAGTCGTTGCTTGAACGATCGCTCTTCCGAATTTCTCCGGGTTGTCCGATTTGAAAATACCGGACCCGACAAATACGCCGTCAGCGCCCAGATGCATCATCAGTGCAGCATCCGCCGGAGTCGCTACCCCGCCCGCTGCAAAGTTAACGACCGGCAGGCGCCCGTTCTCATGAACATACACAACGAGATCGTAAGGAGCGCCGAGATTTTTCGCCTCCGTCATCAGCTCGTCTTTGGACATGCCTTGGATTTTGCGGATTTGGGAATTGATAATCCGGATATGGCGAACGGCTTCTACGATGTTGCCTGTTCCCGGCTCGCCTTTGGTACGCATCATGGCTGCGCCTTCGCCGATCCGGCGGAGCGCTTCACCGATATCTTTCGCGCCGCATACGAACGGCACGGTAAATTCTCTTTTATTAATATGGAACACTTCATCAGCAGGAGTAAGAACTTCGCTCTCATCGATGTAGTCGGCGCCAAGCGCTTCCAGGACGCGTGCTTCCACATAGTGGCCGATCCGGCATTTGGCCATAACCGGGATGCTTACTACTTTCGTAACTTCCTCAAACACGGTAGGATCAGCCATACGCGCTACTCCGCCGGCCGCACGGATATCGGAAGGTACGCGCTCAAGAGCCATAACCGCACAAGCGCCCGCCGCTTCGGCGATTTTCGCTTGTTCCGCGTTCATAACGTCCATGATGACGCCGCCTTTTTGCATTTCAGCCATCCCTTTTTTGACTGTCCATGTTCCTGTTTCCATTTCTTACTCCTCCTGTATATGAATTGCTGTAGTTCCATAGCTACGAAAGCGTGGCTCTTCGATGATCTTCTAACAAGTCATTCTACAACAAGCCTATCTAATTAACAACCCGTGCCCCACATTTAGACACCTTTTAGAAGAGGTTTTTTAGGCCGCTCGCGATACCGGAGAAAATGCCGCCGAAAAAGTTTTTAATTCCCCGCATCATAAGACGGAACCAGCTTCCTTTTTCCATATCTTGCGATGCGACGAGATCAACCGTTCTTTCGATATCGTTATACTTTACCTTTACGGTGCCCAACACATCCCCTGTCTTAATCGGAGCGCTTTTCATCTCCGCCAGCGGTGCCGCTTCTACCGTAATTTCGGGTGTTTCGCCTTTTCTTACAACGAAATCGACGGCATTTGCCGTAACAACCGGCACTTCGGTTCTAACGCCCTTTTTTACTTCTACCGTCTTTAATTTCTCGACTTCGCTCTTGGCCGCCACGACCGACTTCATTTCAAAGTTATTAAAGCCGGCGTCGAGAAGCTTTTGTGTTTCCCGGAACCGTTTCGATTCCGAAGGCGTATTCATCACGACACTGATCAAGCGCATCCCGTTACGCATAGCCGTCCCCGTAAAGTTATATCCGGCTTGACTCGTATGGCCTGTCTTCAGTCCGTCCATCCCCTGGTAAGCATAAGACTTAAAGCTCGGAACGTCCTTATTGCCTTCGAGCATCCAGTTCCAGTTGATCATCGGCGCTTTATCCGTCTCGCGGAACTTTTTGGACGGGATTTTGGAAATTTCCAGTACTTCGGGGTGTTTCAGCACAATATTCTGAGCCAGAATCGCAGCATCCCTCGCGGTGATCATCGTATCCTCTTCCGTAATTCCCGGAGGAGCGTACTTGCCAAGATCAACCCGGGGAAGGCCGGTTGCGTTAATGAAAAACGATTTTTCGTTGAATCCCATTTTTTTCGCGGCATCGTTCATCATCTTGACGAAATTTTCTTCGGTACCGCCAATCGTTTCAGCCAGCGCTACTGTAGCGTCATTCGCCGAATAGATGGCCATCGCACTGTACAGATCGCGAATCGAATACTTTTCGTTAGGCCCGATCAATTGACCGGAGCCGATCACATCGACCGCATACTGGCTCGGATTGACGATATCGTCCCAACTGCGCTTGCCCGACTTGATCTCTTCCATGACCAGATACTCGGTCATCATTTTGGACATGCTGGCTGGAGGCATCTGCTGATCCGCATTCATTTCGTACAAAACTTGCCCGGTAGTCGGCTCGATGAGAATGGCCGCCTTCGCTTCCAGCGTTAAATTAATCGGCTCCGCCGCTTCCGCCTGCTGCGGCTGTATAAGAATCAGGCTGCTCGCAAATACCGTAACGCAGCATGCCCGTGCGATCCATTTGTTCCACCCGGATTTCTTTACTTCCAACACGTTTTTCCCAACTCCCTTTCCCGAAACTATCATTTCCAAACTCCAACTCTCGCACTCTCGCAAATCACTGTTCTCATTGTAACATACCGACTCTCCCGGCAAAAGGCGAAACGGCCGTTCCCCTTAACAATTAGAAACACCTTAACTTCATCCGACAAAGGGACGTTTACGGACTGATTCCTTACCGTTGTTACGAAGACCGGAACAATAGCAAAGAGCAGAGGTCGCCCTCTGCCCTTCGTCTCGCGCCCCGATTACATCGAGTAGTTTGGAGCTTCTTTGGTTATCTGTACGTCGTGCGGATGGCTTTCGCGCAACCCTGCACCCGTAATGCGGATAAATTCCGTATCTTCCTTCAATTCCCGAATCGTTTTCGTACCGCAATACCCCATACCTTGGATCAGACCGCCGACCAACTGATGAATCGTGTCCTTGATCGGGCCTTTGTAAGGAACGCGGCCTTCGATACCTTCCGGCACCAGCTTGGATTCGCCCTCTTGGAAGTATCGGTCCTTGCTTCCTTCCTTCATCGCGCCGATCGAGCCCATACCGCGGTATACTTTGAACTTCCGGCCCTGATAAATTTCCGATTCGCCCGGGCTTTCCTCGCATCCGGCAAACAAGCTTCCGATCATAATCGCATCGGCTCCCGCCGCGATCGCCTTCGTAATATCGCCGGAGTACTTGATCCCGCCGTCGGCGATGATCGGTACGCCGTATTGCCGGGCTACCGTAGCGCAATCGTAAATCGCCGTAATTTGCGGCACCCCGATGCCGGCGATGACCCGCGTCGTACAGATCGAGCCCGGACCCATACCCACCTTAATCATCGAAGCCCCGGCTTCGATCAGATCCCGTGTGCCGTGGCCGGTAGCGACATTGCCGGCGATGATGACAATGTCCGGGAACTTGGCGCGCAGCTTGCGCACCGTCTCCACGATGTTGGCGTGATGCCCGTGGGCCGAGTCGACGGCGATAACGTCCGCCCCCACTTTGATAAGCTCGCTGGCACGCTCCAGGGCGTCTCTGGACGCTCCGATCGCCGCACCTACCAGCAGCCTTCCTTGGGGGTCCTTAGCCGCATTCGGGAATTGTATGGCTTTCTCGATGTCCTTGATCGTGATCAGACCTTTTAACGAGTTCGTCTCGTCAACAAGCGGCAGTTTCTCGATTTTGTGCTTTTGCAAAATCACTTCCGCTTCCTGAAGAGTCGTGCCTACCGGTGCGGTCACAAGGTTATCTTTCGTCATCACTTCTTTAATCTTAATCGAGTAATCGTGCACAAACCGAAGGTCGCGATTGGTCAATATACCGACCAGCTTGTTATCGCCATTGACGATCGGTACGCCGGAGATCCGGAATTTGCCCATCAGCTCTTCAGCGTCATATACATGATGTTCGGGGGTAAGCGAGAACGGATTGGTAATGACCCCGCTCTCCGATCGTTTTACGCGGTCTACTTCTTCCGCCTGCTGCGCGATCGACATATTCTTGTGGATGATTCCGACGCCGCCTTCACGGGCCATGGCGATCGCCAGAGCCGCTTCCGTAACGGTATCCATCGCAGCGCTGATCAGCGGTATATTTAATTTAAGCGTTGGAGTCAGCTGAGTCGACACGTCCACTTCTCTAGGTCCGAACACATCCGACTTTCTCGGGATTAGCAGTACGTCGTCGAACGTCAAACCTTCCTTGGCAAACTTATTGTCCCACACAAAAAAGTACCCCCTTAAGTAAGTAACCCTGCACAAATTCAGCTGCATCCAATTCCGAGATCAAGCTTTAGGATGGCTTCAGCTTTTCTACTGGCCAACATGTCTTCCTGAGTGTTAATGCCTATCGTAACAAAAGCCCATTTTTGGTGTCAAGGCAAAACAGACGTTCCGTATCAGCAGCCGCTTCGGTGTTCTTCGTTCCGTCAAACTTTTACCGGAATGTGTAAGTGCATTTGGAATTCCACAGCAAATATTCATCGATTCCCAGTTCTTTAGCCGCTTGCACTTGAGCTTGTACGTCTTCGCTTCCGTAAGTTTTATGGGGTTTTAACCAAGTCGCCGTAAAATCTTGCAGCCATGGGCGGATCGAGGCTGCAGACTTCCGGGCCCGCGTTAACGCTTCGTTTTTTTTCAATCCGTCCGCCAGCGCTTTTTGAACCGTTACGTACGGCTGCAGGTCCGGATTTTTAATTCCGAACACCCCGTCTCCATAATGAGAAGGATAAACCATCGGACTGATGACGTCTATTTCAGAGGAGATATCCTCCCACGTTTGCCCGATTCCCATATCCCCCGTGACCGATGTCGTCAAACCGAACACGTCAGCCGACACGTACACGCCCTTGGCGGCCAGTTCCTGCTTAGCCTGCTTCAGAAAACGCTGAACCGCTGCCGACTTGGACCAGCCGTTCGGATTTTGAAAAACAGCTTCCCGATCGACCTTGGACCCATTGTCGGGGAACCGGACGTAATCGAACTGAATTTCGTCAAATCCGAGGTCGGCCGCCTCCTTCGCCAGTTCGATTGCGTATGTACACACTTCCGGATGGTAGGGATCAACCCAGGAAGTACCTTTGGCGTCCTTCCACAGAGCGCCTCCCTTCGTGCGGATCGCCCATTCCGGTTTGCGAACCGCTGCATATGGATCTTTAAAGACGGCTATTCGGGCAATCGTATAGATGTGATGTTCATTTAATGTTGAAATGAGACGTTTGATATCATGAATCATATGTTTCGAGTCGGCTTCCAATTGGTGAACGATCGGCAGAGAAGAATCGTAGGTGATTTGCCCGGAATCGTTTTTCATGTCAATCACCATAGCGTTCAGCTCCGTTTGGTTTACGAGCTCGATTAATTGATCCAGCTTGGACGTACTGGCAGCCCAGCCGCTTACGTAGATGCCTTTCACTTTCGGTCTAGCCTTCGGTATAGGAGGAGGTCCGGCTGGTGGTTCTGCATACGACTCGATCCTGCGCTCCCGCTGATGCTGATCGGTGATCTCATCGGCAACGGACAGATGTCCTGGCGCTTCGCTTTGGATAGGCAGCTTGGCCTCCGACGTCTGCGCTTGGTGTACGATGCTGTCACCGGTCCACGGTTCACCCGGCTGCGCTGCTTCAGAGAACGAACAACCGGTAAGTATCATCGATAACATCGCAGCAACGGCAATAATCCTGACTTTCATGGATACACCTCCTATTGGAGGTAGTATGACACAAGTCACGAACAACTATCGTTCATCGTCAACTAAGAGATTATGGAAAAATTCATTGCACCGTGTATGTCGTAAGATAAACTGTCCGGTATGTATAAACGTTCGGACATTTTTGGCGTGTATGGGAGGGGAGTTTCCGGACAAAATAAAGAGTACAAACCACTCCTATTTGCTTCCCCTCTTCCCCCTAAGCGGCATATAAGGTCGAGCTTCTAACGGCAGCTGCCACGCTGAACGTCCTGCATCACTTCCGCCCATTTAAGTAAAGCTTCTAGACGTCTAGACGAAGCTTTTGCCACGAAGCGTACTGCTGCGAGAGAGGTAACCTTTCTGGGTACAATAAACTTGCAGTCGCTCTATTGAAGGAATTTTGGAAGCAGTTTTTTTAGCAATTTCAATTTCTTATTTCTTTAAGCAGTTTCTTTAAGCAGCTTTTCCGAAGCAGCGCTTTTGAAGCTTAGCACACTTTAGCAAATTTCGACTTTCTGTAACTTCTATAAAAACAAAAAAACTCCGACGGTTTCGTCAGAGTTTCTCGTTCATTACATCGCTTGGCAACGTCCTACTCTCCCAGGACCCTGCGGTCCAAGTACCATCGGCGCTGGAGGGCTTAACGGTCGTGTTCGGGATGGGAACGCGTGGATCCCCTCCGCCATCATCACCAAACGATTAT
>NZ_JARBDB010000014.1:0-4973 GCF_036577605.1 Paenibacillus sp. GYB004 | reverse complement strand
TGATAGACTTCACCTTAAAGGTGCTCCTCTCTTTGGGTGATGTTGTTCTAGGCAAACACCATTCTACCAAAGATTTGAGCCCTTTTTCATATTTTCAGAAAGAGTCACTTTCGAAATTCAGGTTTATTTCTTCTTCTGTTAACTGCATATAGTTTCGGTCATAATTCCCCATTAACATATTTCCCTCGTTTTTGAGTAATGTTAGAAATATATTCAGTTTATCATAGAAACTGAAGCCATCCAATTGCTGGTAATTACCTTGTCGAGCAAATAAATTTTCACGGCCCGTGCCTTCAGGTAGGATCTACTTAGCGATGCCTTCAGATCCCCTGTCAGATAACCTCAACCTAAATAAATAGGAAAATATATTCTATTTTGATAGTAGAATAGTCTCGAAGGATTATTGGTCAAATTAGTAATCGAAGGAGGAATTTGGGCCTTTTTGTCGAATGTAAACGACTGCGGGGCTCAAATAAATCCGGGGGTGTCTCAATGAAATTATCTAAGTTTACGATAAGAAATTATAAAGGTATCAAGGAGTTAACTGTAAATGTTGAAAATATATCAATCATTATAGGGCCGAACAATTGTTGTAAAAGTACTGTGCTACAAGCATTAAAGCAATTTGGTAGCTCTGATAAGAGATTGGATATAAAGTACTATAATAATCATAATACCAGTAATCCAATTTCTTTTCATGCAACGTTCATTGATATTTCAGAAGAGGAAGCTGCCTTGCATGGACTAAGGGCTTCAATGCATGAAGCAACAGGAAGCTTTATTGTAAGAGCAGTGTATAATTTTGGAGAAGATGTGAAGCGGTTATCGAAAACAGTTGGAGAACCCACTCATGATTTAGGTGACGAAGGATGGGAAGGGAAAATGGGTGGAGGCAATAATGCGTCTCACTTTGTTAATATTTTCCCTGAAGTAATTTACATTCCTGCTGTAAAAAATGCTAGCGATGAAATAAAAACCACCTCAGATAACATTAAAACATTGACCACACTCTATAAAGAGGTTATTCATTCATTAGAGGAATATACAGAAGCCGAAACAAAAACAAAGGCACTACAAGACAAGATCAACCAGCATGATGATGAGAAAATAAAATATTTTGAGTCCGAAATCCAAAGTTTTCTAACAGATATTACGTCAACCAAAATAAATTTCAAAGTCAATGTTCAACCTTTAGCTGAATTTGTCAGTACATCTGTTAATCCATTATTTAATTATAATGGAATTGAAACGGAACTTGATTTTCAAGGGAATGGAGTTCAGAGAACATTTATTGTTTCGATTTTGAAGGGTTTTCGTAAGTACAAAAGCAGATATGCTTCTGAGGCTAAAGAGCAGGCCTTATCCAGAAGGCAATTAATTATTGCTATTGAAGAACCTGAGTTATATTTGCATCCGCAGATTGCAAGGATTTTTAAAGATACTCTATATTCATTAGCAGATGACAATTACTTCCAAGTTATGGCTACTTCGCATTCTCCCAATTTTATTGATCTGTCTAAGCCTAATAGAACTTTAGCTAAGGTGTCGCTAAATGGTGACAAGATAGTTTGTATCCATCAAGTGGATTCAGACATATATGGTTTACCGGATGATGAAAAATCAAGATTTCAAGCGCTTTTAAAATTTAATCCACACGTAAATGAAGCGTTTTTTGCTGATCAAGTTATCTTAGTCGAAGGCGACACTGAAGTTGTGGCGCTGAGGCTTATTGGAGAAAAACTTGCACAAGAAGGACATTTAGATTTAGATGTATTTAATAGAACAACCGTAGTAAACTGCTCTGGAAAACCAACAATGTATGTAGTAATGAATGTTCTTAATAATTTTGGAGTTAAGTATACCGTCATACATGATTTTGACATTACTGAAATAAACGCAAAAGGGGATAGAAGGAGTCCCGCTGCGTTAAAAGCTGTTCTAACTATCAATCACAAGCTGGAATATTTAGCGAGCTTAAGAAATAATGGTCGATTTGTATTTCAACATACTTTTGAAGCCGAAATGCCACACGATTATGAGAAAGGCTCTTCAAAATCATTCTCAGCCTATGAATACATAAATCCTAAATCAATTGATGAGTTACCTCTCGGATTAATAGACATTATTAAGTCAGCCTTTGGCTTGGTGTTAAATTCCCCCTTGGATCATTCTAATAATACGTTGCTTCCACGTTATGAAAGGGATTCTTGGACAGAATTGAAACAAGCCATTTCCGAGTGGGAGGAACCAAAAGCAGATGAGTTTGTAAGATGCCATTGGACTGAGTAACCATTTAAAGAAATTTTTGCGTTTATTTTTAACATTATTGAACAGGGGAAGTCCTAAAGAAATTTATTGAACCAGTTGTTCAACTCGACTGGTTTTTTCTTATGCTTTGTTTTGTTACGAAGATTATAACCAAAAAAACTGAGGTATATCCCGAAAAGGACATGTATTCTTCCAAACTTATAAGACTAATCTTATTAATGGACACAACATTCGATCTTTTACGAGATGTAGTGACAAATGCTAAACAACGGGGGCTAAGGGGCATGCCCCTTACAAGTGAATATGGCTATCTCTATTTAGTGCTTGCTGCAACGAGTCATTCATCTCATGTTGCTCTTCAAGGTCATTCGCAGGTCAGGAAAAAATCTCCCGATCCTGCACAAAATAAAAAGCCTGCTGCCAAGTTCGGGCCACAAGCTTGCATACATATTCGCTCTATCGAGATCGTTCGGATTCACGATGCTTTTCCGGTTCAAAGTCAATCCCGCTGATCGCATGTTCGTATAAAAACTGCTTAATCTCGCTCATATCGTTCGTCGTATAGTAGGCTGACAACAATTCGTTAAACCGCTCCATATTTTTCTCTGTAATGGTTAGCATACCATGTCCATTGCCGACAAGAAGCTTGTTTGCGAGCAGAAGAGAGGTTCGCTTGTTTCCATCCCAAAACATTTGCCGCCGCGCTCCCCACAGGAAAGCCGTAATGGCTTTCTCCGTTGTGGTCATGTCCGCAGCCAGCAAGTCCGCCAATTCCTGTTCGATCTCGCTCTTCACCGGGAGCGGCGGCACATAATCCGTGCCTGAAATTCCGACACGCCCGGCTCTTAAAACGCCCCATTCCAGCGCTTCATTCCTCGCGACGTATTCATTGAGTTTGCAAATGAGGGGAAGCGTAGTCGGCTCATCAATCGCGTTCAACAAATAACGCCAGGCATCCCTCATATTAAGGACGGCTTGTATGTCGTCCAGCGTGACACCAGGAACATTGACACCGTTCAGTATCGTTTGGGTTTGCGGAAAGGTAATATTCCGGTTTTCCATCTTCATGCCGCAGTATATATTCTCGTCCCATTTCTTCTTAGCCAAAAACAGGCTTTGTTGTTTGGTCAGCGCATATTTATCTGAAAATGGCTTCATTTTGTATCCCTCCTGCCAGTTATCATTATATCCGGTTTTGAAAGCAAAATCACCTTTCATCTGTACTTACATCTGCCCATAGGGATATTCTCATATCGCTTGTTGCAATGTGACCTGCGTAGAACACCAGAAAGGTTTAGTTCTGAGAATTGACTTTTTGTCCTGACAATAATATATTATTGTCAGGACAAAAAGTGAGGTGAAGAGATGTCCTCCAAAAAGATGGGGCGTCCTCCATCTGACAAACCCAAAGGTAAAACGATTGAGATACGTGTCGATCAGGAAATTATGAGCAAGCTTGATGCTTCCGCTGAGAAGCTAAATACGACACGTTCAGACATCGTTCGCAGAGGGATTGAAAAGGTGTATGACGAGCTCCAAAAATAAAGAAGGAAGCAGCGTGAGTCCCGCGAAGAACACCGCTACTTCCTTGCCCGCAATCGCTACATGAGCAGACTGCATAAATATCCTACCATGTGCAGGAATCTCATTCAAGCGATGCGATGACAATGATGGGAGGATGAAAATGAAATCGATTCTGGAAGCCTTGTACTGCGGACAGCTTCACCCCGAGGAGATCATTGTACCGACTCATCCTGAATATCGGCCGTTAAGCCGACAACTTGGCGCTATGACTGAAAAATGGAGAAAAGAACTCAGCGACGAGATGTTTCATGAGCTTGAGAAGTATTCTGATCTATGCGTGAGCGTGAACAGCTTGCATATTGAAGCTGCCTTTGTTCATGGATTCAAACTCGGCGCGAACATGATTATTGAAGTCATGAATAAGCGTGAGGAGTTGGTTCCGAATGAAGCTGCGGGCATGTCATTATAATGAATGCAGCGACGTCATGACGGTTGTATGTGGGGATGGAACAACACGTCGCCTCAGCTGCTCCGAGATCGAAGCAACGTATGATATGCATACATCGGCGCGTTCTCATTTGATCTGGCTTAAAGAAAATGAGCCGTTTGCTTATGCCGAGTTAGTTCTCAACAACAATTTGAAGCGCTATGCCGAGGAATACAGCCGGGAATACCTGAAGCAGCAGAATGAACTGGCCGAGCAACTTGATGCTCACTATCAAGATAAGACATATGCGCAGGCTATTGCGAGAGAAATCATGATGCGCGGCGATTAACGCCAACTTTCAATGAGGGAAGCGTAAAAGGCGGAGGAAGCTTTCAAGTCAACCAGTCGCAACGACGGATGACAATCGAAAGCATCGTCGCTGGACGCTTCCTCATCTTTTCCCGGCAGGTGCATTGAAGGCAACTTGGGACGCTGTCCGAAGTTGCAGCAAGCACTGAATTTGGATATCCAAATTCGCTTGTTAGGGGCGAAGCCCCTAATCCCCCTCTCGACAGCCGAGATTCATCCATCCATTCATTCATTCCCCGTCGCTTTTGAATCAGTTCGAAATCATCCATTCACACTTTCTTTCAATACAGTGAAGTTCGATAACGTCACATCGCACATCGCCGGGAGCTTGGGGGCGCAGCCCTCAACAAGCGAATTTGGGAGACCAAATTCAGTGCTTGCTGCA
>NZ_JARBDB010000013.1:0-59885 GCF_036577605.1 Paenibacillus sp. GYB004 | reverse complement strand
CGGTTATCATCAAAATAAAATATTGTAAAAAATACTGCTACTAATCCTCCTGTTTCTAAGCCGTAAATAGTCCAATTATTATATGAGGCAGCATGCTATTCTTCTGCTTTAGTCGGTAGAACATAATACCTGCTGCGAATACAATGCAATAACCTGCTATAGACAGTGAACTATAAACAGTGAAGTCAGTATTCGTTTGCATGTTAAACCTAATTTCGAGATTAAAAGAACTGTGAAACGATTACTGTTACAAAGGAACTCATGGATTTCGGCATACCCATGCCATTCTACTGCTAGAATCAGGGGCAAGAGCTTAGTTTTGTATCAAAGCGGCTCAGGCATAAGACGATAAAAACCACAGCGGACATATACCTATCTATTACCCAAAAAAATTGAAGAAGGCGAACTTAAAAAAGTTCGCCTCCTACACCAAAAGGTCAATCTAAGTCGGCACGAAATCGGAATAAGCGATTCCAGCCTGTAGTTTTTTATCCTTCAATCCTTGTTCCAGCAAGGGTTGAAGGGCATTACCCAATACTACCCTCCATCTCGAACTTAATCAACCGGTTCATCTCCACCGCATATTCCATCGGCAGTTCCTTCGTGAACGGCTCGATAAAGCCCATGACGATCATCTGTGTCGCTTCCGCCTGGCTGAGACCGCGGCTCATCAGGTAGAACAGCTGATCCTCGGATACTTTGGAGACCGTCGCTTCATGCTCAAGCGTAATGTTGTCGTTCATGATCTCGTTGTACGGGATCGTATCCGACGTCGACTCATTGTCGAGAATGAGCGTGTCGCATTGGATGTTCGCTTTGGACCCTTCGGAATTGCGTCCGAACGAAGCCAAACCGCGGTACGTTACTTTTCCGCCGTGCTTGCTGATCGACTTGGAGACGATCGTAGACGTCGTTTCCGGTGCAAGGTGAATCATCTTGGCGCCCGCATCCTGGTGTTGCCCTTTGCCGGCTACAGCGATCGAGAGTACCATACCTTTGGCACCGCGGCCTTTTAGGATAACTGCCGGGTATTTCATCGTCAGCTTGGAGCCGATGTTGCCGTCGACCCATTCCATCGTCGCGTTTTCTTCGGCTACCGCGCGTTTGGTAACAAGGTTGTAAATATTCGGCGCCCAGTTCTGGATCGTGGTGTAACGAACGCGAGAATTTTTCTTGCAAATGATCTCAACGACAGCGCTGTGCAGCGAGTTCGTGCTGTAGATCGGAGCCGTACAACCTTCGACGTAATGGACGAAGCTGTCCTCGTCGGCGATAATCAGCGTCCGTTCGAATTGTCCCATATTCTCGGAGTTGATCCGGAAATAGGCCTGCAGCGGAATTTCGCACTTGACGCCCTTCGGTACGTAGATAAAGCTTCCGCCCGACCAGACGGCGCTATTCAACGCAGCGAATTTGTTATCCGTAATCGGAACGATCGTCGAGAAGTACTCCTTGACAATCTCCGGATGCTCGCGAAGCGCAGTATCCATATCGGTAAACAAGACGCCCTGCTTCTCGAGATCTTCCTGCATGCTGTGGTAAACGACCTCAGATTCGTACTGGGCCGATACTCCTGCAAGGAACTTCTGCTCCGCTTCGGGAATGCCGAGCTTGTCAAACGTATTTTTAATTTCCTGCGGCACTTCCTCCCACGTCTTGCCTTGTTTCTCCGAAGGTTTAACGTAGTAGGTGATGTCATTGAAATCGAGATCGTCCAGATCGCCGCCCCAACGCGGCATCGCCATCTTGTTGAACTGCTCCAGCGATTTCAGACGAAAATCGAGCATCCATTGCGGTTCGTTTTTCATCTTCGAAATCTCGGTGACGATTTCTTTCGTCAGCCCTTTTTCCGAACGAAAAACGTTCTGGTGCTCGTCGCGAAAGCCATATTTATAATCTTCCATTTCCGGCATTTGCTTAGCCATCTTCGAATCCCTCCTTGTTGTTATCATCGAACTGCTCAGCCGATGCTCTCAAAGAATTGCTCCGTATTCCGCAAAGCGCGGACCAGCAGTTCCACTTCCTGCTCGGTATTGTACAAATAAAAGCTTGCTCTAGCCGTGGCATTCACATTCAGCCATCTCATCAGCGGCTGGCAGCAATGATGTCCCGCGCGGATGGCGATGCCCTCTTGATCGATGACCGTGGCTACATCGTGCGCATGAATTTCCTTCAGGTTGAACGTAACGAGGCCGGTTCGGTTATCCCGCGGTCCGTAGATGGTCAACCCTTCGATCTGCGACAGCTGCTCATAAGCAAGTTTGGCCAAATGCGTATCGTGCGCATGAATCCGGTCCATCCCGACTTCCGTCAAAAAATCGATCGCGGCTCCGAGACCTACCGCACCGGCGATAATGGGCGTGCCGCCCTCGAACTTGTAAGGCAGCTCCTTAAACGTAGATTCGTACAGGTCGACGCGGTCGATCATTTCGCCGCCAAACTCGATCGGCTCCATGTTGTCGAGCAGCGCTTTTTTCCCATACAGGGCCCCGATTCCGGTCGGTCCGCACATCTTATGCCCGGAGAAGGCATAAAAATCGCAATCCAGGTCCTGCACGTCTACCTTCAAGTGAGGCGTACTTTGCGCGCCGTCCACGACCATAACCGCACCGTTGCGATGAGCGATGGCCGCAAGCTCCTTAACCGGGTTCGTGACGCCAAGGACGTTGGACACATACACGACAGATACGATTTTGGTCCGTTCCGTAATCGTCTTCTCTGCATCTTCCAGCGTAATCGAGCCGTCGGGCTGAAGCGGAATATATTTGAGCGTGGCGCCGGTCGCTTTGGCGACCTGCTGCCACGGAATGAGATTGCTATGGTGCTCCATCGGAGTCAGGACGATCTCGTCCCCTTCCCGGCATACGGAGCGGGCGTAGCTGAAGGCGACCAGATTAAGCGCCGTCGTCGTTCCCCGCGTGAAGATGATTTCCTCGCGAAACTTCGCATTCAAAAACGCGGCGACTTTATCGCGTGCGCCTTCGTATGCGTCGGTGGCGCGGGAACCTAGCGTATGAACGCCGCGGTGAACGTTCGAATGATCCAGCTCATAGTAGCGTTTTATAGCTTCGATAACGGAACGCGGTCTTTGCGAGCTTGCCCCGTTATCCAGGTAAACGAGCGGATGACCGTTTACTTCCTGGTGGAGGATCGGAAACTGTTCGCGAATTTCGGCTCCGAGGCTGCTCATTGTCCGAGCTTCCTCTCAACGAGCGCCTGGAGCTGCTTCTGAACGTTCTCAAGCGGAATTTCGCTGATGACGGGGGCAAGGAATCCGTATACGACCAGCTTATGCGCTTCGGTCCGGGTAATACCGCGGGACATCAGATAGTGCATATGCTCCGGGTTCACTTGGCCTACGCTGGCCGCATGGCCCGCTTTTACGTCATCCTCGTCGATCAGCAGCATCGGGTTCGCATCGCCGCGGGCTCTAGGGCTCAGCATAAGCACGCGTTCCGTCTGCTCGCCGTTCGCTCCTGTCGCCCCCTTCTCGATCTTCGTAATACCGTTGATGATCGCAGTCGCCTCATCCTGCATAACCGCTCTCGTAATCATATCGCTCGGCGTGCTCTTGCCGAAATGAACGGCGCGGGTCGTCAAGTTGAGCTTCTGGTCGGATTTACCGACGGAAATCACTTTAGCGTCGGAGCTCGAGCCGTTGCCTTTAAGCAGCGTGCTCGTGTCGGCCATGGCGTTGCCGCTGTTCAGCTCGCCGATAATCCACTCGATGCGGGCATCGTTATCCGTGACGGCACGACGGTACGTAATACCTGTGGAGCCTTTGCCCAAATCGTGTACGGAAGCGAACTGTACGTTGGCGCCAGCTTTGGCGACGACTTCGACGATCCCGTTATGAACGAATTCTTTGCCGTCTTCGGAGATATAATTATCTACGTATACGACAGAGCTGTTCGACTCGGCTATGATCAGCACGTGAGGAGCGAAAGTCGCTTCCGCGTCGTCAGCGATGAAGATCGCTTGCAGCGGAACTTTCACTTCCACGTTTTTGGGAACATAGAGGAAAACCCCTCCGTTCCAGAGAGCAGCGTGAAGCGCCGTCAGCCGGTTCTCGTCCGCTTTGACGACCGTCATGAAATGTTTTTGCACCAAGTCGCCGTGCTCTTTAAGAGCCGTTTCCAGGTCGGTGAAAATAACGCCTTGCTCGGCCAACTCGCCCGACAGCTCGCTCCAGACGATACCAGAGTTACGCTGTACGAGCAAATTTGTCGTTTCGCCGGAATCTCCGAGCAGCAGTTTGGCCGCCTCCGGCAGCGCTCCCGCCCCTTGAAGTCTCGCAGGCGCTTTATAGGTTCCGTAGGAAGTGAGGTTCCAACGGTCGATTCTCGTTTTTTCCAGTTTCGGCAGTTCCAACGAACCGGCCAATTCCAAAGCTTTCAAGCGAAGTTCGGTCATCCATGAAGGCTCGCTGCGGCTTGCGGACAAGTCCGCTACGGAATTCCGGTCGATTGGAAGAACGGTTTGAGAGCTCATATCGATTCCTCCAATTAATATTAGTTTTGTCCGACCGTCTCGTCTACGATCCCAAGCTCTTCCTTGATCCAATCGTAGCCTTCCGCTTCGAGTTTCTCAGCGAGTTCCGGTCCGCCCGATTTCACGATGCGGCCTTGCATCATAACGTGTACGAAATCCGGCTTGACGTAGTTCAGCAGGCGCTGATAGTGAGTAATGATCAGGAAGGCTCTTTCCGGGCTACGCATGGCGTTGACGCCTGCGGCGACGATTTTGAGGGCGTCGATATCGAGACCCGAATCGATTTCGTCGAGAATGACGATTTTCGGATCAAGCAGCATCATCTGCAAAATCTCGTTCCGTTTTTTCTCCCCGCCGGAAAAACCTTCGTTCAAATAACGGTGAGCGAATTCCGGATTCATCTCGAGCTCTTTCATCTTGCCTTCCATTTGGCGGATGAACTTAATAAGCGAGATTTCGTTACCTTCGTCGCGGCGGGCATTTATCGCGCTTCGCAGAAAGTCTGCGTTCGTTACGCCGGGAATTTCGCTAGGATACTGCATAGCGAGGAACAGACCTGCGCGTGCGCGCTCGTCGACGTCCATTTCCAGCACGTCTTCACCGTCAAGCGTAGCGGTACCTTCGGTCACTTCGTATTTGGGATGCCCCATAAGAGCGGATGCGAGTGTACTTTTGCCTGTACCGTTAGGTCCCATGATGGCATGTACTTCCCCACCGTTGATTTCCAGCTGAATGCCTTTCAAAATTTCCTTGTCTTCGATCGATGCTTTCAGACCGTCTATGACAAATTTTGGTGCGTTTGACATATGTGCTTCCCTCCGACTGCGATCTTATATTGGAATCGTTACAAAATGAGTTTCAATATGTGATTGAAATTCATATGAAATGATTCTCATTGATTCTCAGCAATAATTTTATTATAACCTACCCCACCAAATCAATAAAGGGCATTTCGATATATTTCCAGACTGTTTTGTTTAAAAAGTAACAAAACCTTCTTATGTGCGGGAACCAAACCATGCAAACAAGCAAAGAGGCCGCATTTAACGAGTCAAAACCGCCTTATCTCAGCACTTTAGCAGCTTTCACCTGGCTGCCCTTCTTTAAACGCTAAGAAACGTCTTTATTTGTTCCGCCTTCGCTTTAAAAGCCTCATCATCCAGAACCGGCTTCATCGCTCCCGGAGTGAAATCTCCCTCCAGTCTGATCCAGGACGTACAGCCGGAATACGCATCCAGAATCGGAATGCGGACCGGAAGGTCCAGCCTATGTACGCGAAGCACCAGGACGTGCAAAGGCTTTTGCCGCTTCCATTTCAGACGCTCTTCCGCGAAGCGGTCCGTCCATATGTGAGTGCTGCGGATCCGGTCCAGCTGTTCCTGGCTTGTCACCTCGATATCCGCTTCAACGGTTGCGAAACATTCGATATCCGCATATGTTTGCTGCGGGCTCCAGCCTGCCAGCGTTTCGTCCAATCCGGCGCCGGCTTCTTCCTTCAGTAATTCCCGTTTTTGGTGCTCGTAAGTCGGGTACAGCCAAAAAGACGGGCTTTTCAAATGAAAATCCCGGGTTTCCTCCGCAATACCGCCCTTTCGCATCAGAACAATCTGCGTTCCTTCTGCAAGCGCGCGTATCGCTACCGCCCATTCCTTAAGGGCGACCGGTTGCATCCTTTCCATAAAACCTCACACCTCCAATGAACCCCATTATACCTTGCAGGCAAAACAAAGCAACCCCTTGCGCCGCATAATAACCTCCATTTAACCGAACCTTATAAAAGCATTCGCTGCACCCCATATCCCCTATCCGAACACGAAAGAAGGTGACCGCATGAGAGAAGGATTGGTACCTGCCGTTCTCGGAACGGCGGTGGCGGCTTCCGGCGCTGCGCTGCGCAGTAAATTCCCGGCGGCGGGCTGGGGCATTCTCGGCTTCGGACTCGCTCACATCGTATTAGGAGCTATCGATTTGGTGGAGCATCGGAGGTAACAGCAAAAAACGTCAGGTAGAGCCCTCCAAGCTCCCTGACGTTTTTTCTATAATAAGCAAAGTTGGCGGATACGATGCTGCGACGGTCCGAGAGGAAATGAAGTATTTATCGACGGTGCTGAATATCCGAAAATACGCCGCCTTATGAATGTTGGTTGCCGGTAACGTGCCTTGTTACCCGAGTGTAGCCTCCAGCATCCAGACGTGCTTCTCCAGCGAATTCTGAATCCCTGTGAGCATGTCGGCGGTGGTATGATCTCCGGCTTCATCGGCCTGATCAATGCCTTTGCGCATTTCGGCGATCATCGTCTGAAAATCTTTGACGATTTCCTTGATCATCTGATCGGCGCTTTCGTTGCCGGCCGCTTCCTTCACTGTCGCTTCCGAAAGCATCTCTTTCATCGTAGCGATCGGTTTGCCCTTGATCGACAACACCCGCTCCGCCAGCTCGTCCAAATGGACAGACGCTTCCTCATACAATTCCTGAAACTTTTCATGCAATGTGAAAAAGTTCTTTCCTTTTACAAACCAGTGGTAATTGTGAATTTTCACATACAGGACGCCCCAGTTCGCAATTTGCTTGTTGAGCGTCTCCACGACGGTTTTAATGGTTGCCTCGGTTGCTGTAGCCATAGTTACCAGTGCCTCCTCTTATTGAAAGCTGTACTCATAATGTAAACGGGTTTGCCGTTTTTGAAACAGGCAGCGGAATGCGCTTAGCCTATGCACATTCTTTCCTATTGTGGCTGCCGGGGACGTTTATTATGTAAGTTCCAATTAAATACTATTCTTATTGATAAACTTGGTATTTCCCCGTGTTTCAATTTCGCTTATACTAAGATAAGAGTTTGACCATTTATCGGAGGTGCGTTATGACGCAGTATCACCCGCTTTCGGAAGGGGAAGCCATACAATTTGCCAAATCCATCCCGGATTTGTTCGCAGCGGACGCCCAGCTGATATCCCGTGAAATCGGCGACGGGAACTTGAACCTGGTATTTCATATTACCGAACCGGCGACGGGAAAAAGCATTATATTGAAGCAGGCGCTGCCCTACGCTAAAGTAGTCGGCGAATCATGGCCGCTTACCCTCGACCGCGCAAGGATCGAGAGCGAAGCTTTGCAGTATGAAGGCGCGCTTTGCCCGGACCTCGTTCCGCGCGTGTACCAATACGTTCCCGAGCTGGCGCTCACCGTTATGGAAGATTTGAGCGATCACGTCATCATGAGAAGAGGCTTGATCGAGCGCAACAAGTATCCTAAATTTGCCGGCGATATAGGCCGATTCCTGGCGCATACGCTTTTCTATTCGTCGGATCTCGGCATGAATCAGCAGGACAAAAAAGAACGCGTCAAGCAATTTATCAATCCCGATCTGTGCAAAATAACCGAGGACTTGATCTTCGACGACCCTTACCGTGACGCCGAGACGAACAGCTTCGACGAAACGATCCGCGATGAAGCGGAAGCGCTCTCGAACGATACCGGACTGAAGCTCGAGGTTGCCCGTCTGCGTCATGGCTTCCTGACGAATGCCCAAGCGCTGCTCCATGGCGATCTTCATACCGGAAGTATTTTTATTACCGAACAATCGACGAAGGTAATTGATCCCGAATTCGCCTATTACGGCCCGATGGGCTTCGATATCGGAGCGGTGATCGCCAATCTGCTGCTGAATTTCGCCGGCCAGGAGGGCTGGAGTCCGGATGCAGCCAGTCGTGCGGAATACCGGGAGTACTTGCTTACTACCGTAAAGGACACCTGGACGACGTTCGAGCGGGAATTCCGCAGTCTGTGGAACGACCGCAGTGTGGATCGGATTTCGAACACACCAGGCTTTCAAGACATCTATGTCGAACAACTGCTTCGTGATACAATCGGATATGCCGGCTGTAAAATGGTGCGCCGCATCGTCGGACTGGCCCATGTCGCAGATATCGATAAAATCGAAGATGCAGCCGCCAAAGAACGCGCTCAACGTCTGGCACTTGCCATAGGGAAGGCGCTGATCAAACACCACCGGAGCGCCGCTTCTATCGACGAAGTGCTCGACATCGCTGTCAAAGCAGCCGCTCAATAATAAGGAAGAGTTTCCGAAGGCGATCACGCCCGAGGTAAGCGATAAGGAGATTAGGAATGGAAACTGCACAACAACCGCTGCAGTCTGTCGTATGGGCGGGAGATCATCTGGATCTCCTCGACCAGCGGCTGCTGCCTGAAGAAATCGTCTATTTGGCTTTAACGACGGCAGAGGACGTCTGGGAAGCCATCCGTCATCTGAAAGTGCGCGGAGCTCCGGCGATCGGAATCGCTGCGGCTTTCGGCGTATACTTGGGAGTCAGAGAGGTTTCCGGTGACGCCGAGCAGGTCCAGGCGGAAATCAACCGGCAGGCGGATTACTTGGCCACCTCGCGGCCGACCGCCGTTAACTTGTTCTGGGCGCTGGACCGGATGAAAGCCAAAGCGGAAGCGTTGCTGACGGACGAAGGGTTGCGGGACGGAGAAGTACTGAGGGAAGTGATGCTGTCTGAAGCAATCCAGATCCAGGCCGAGGACGAGGAAACGTGCCGTCTGATCGGCGAACACGCGCTCACCCTGCTGCACGACGGTATCGGGGTGCTGACGCACTGCAACGCGGGCGGACTGGCAACGGCGAAGTACGGAACGGCGCTGGCGCCTTTGTATCTCGCCCAGGAACGCGGCTGGAACGTCAAAGTATTCGCCGACGAGACCCGTCCGGTCCTGCAGGGCTCGCGCTTGACCGCTTTCGAGCTGCAGCAGGCTGGCATCGACGTCACCCTCATCTGCGACAACATGGCCGCCATGGTCATGTCCAAAGGCTGGGTGCAGGCCGTCATCGTCGGCACCGACCGGGTCGCCGCCAACGGCGACGTAGCCAACAAAATCGGCACCTACGGCGTCGCCGTTCTGGCCAAGGCCCACGGCATCCCGTTTTACGTGGCGTGCCCGATGTCGACGATCGACCTGAACACGCCCACCGGCGCAGAGATTCCGATCGAAGAGCGCAATGAAGAGGAAGTCACCGAAGGCTTCGGCAAACGCACGGCTCCACGCGGCGTCAAAGTATTCAACCCGGCCTTCGACGTAACGCCTAACGAATACGTGACCGCTATTATTACGGAGAAAGGTGTCGTTCAGGCGCCATACGGGGAGAATTTGAGGAAGTTGTTTGGGTGAGGAGCTAACATATAGTGGACGAAAAGCAGATAGGTTAGTCGTTCAGACGATAAATCCAATCAGCTTTTCGTTTGCTATTAGCAGCTAAGTTATTTGATGAGTAAGAAACTTAAAACAAGTTGCTTCAGTTCCTCTACATAGGGTTTAACACTATCATCATTCATGCCCGAATCCAGTTCATGTTTCGTAATAAACTTCTGCAATTCCTCCGTAAATTGGTGATAAGTATTTAATTCTTTGATCGGAACCATTGTACGGATCTACTCTCCCTTTTCCTTATTAATAGAGTGGCTATAAACAAAACCAAGCAGCAGCCAAAAATAAGGAGCAACAGATACTACACTAACGTTAAAGAAAGCCTGAACCAAATACCCCGTTATCGCAGCTAGGCACCCAAATGCCAGGATCTGTTTCTCTCCGCTCAACGTTCGAGCAGCACGGAAGCCGCTGTAACAAACGACCCCTATGAATAATAAGTAGACGAATAAGGCAGGTACCCCCAACGTTAAAGCGATCTGAAGATAATCATTGTTCGCATCATATATCGGACCTGATCTCAAGTACTTAAAGAAATCAGAGTCAATTCCGGGGTGGAAAACTAACTGAAACGTATTGGGTCCCGAACCGAACCAAAAATGTTCCGGGATTAATGGCAATGTAATTTTCCATATATACCAGCGTGTTGCACCTGCATTATTACTATCGACATTGGTTAAGATTCTTTGCGCATCCTCAACTATCGTCTTGGCTCGCGTTAAATAGTCTTGTTGAGAAAAGAGGTTCATGACCACGAAGATTAATATAATGAGCGTTAATAGAACCATCCATTTTCTCCATAAATCTCTTCGTTTCCAAGCAACTAATACCGATAAGGTGATGAGTCCGACTAAGCTCCCCAGCCAAGCGCTCCGTGTTTCTGACCCTAGTAATGCGATACCGAGCAGACATAATATGAACAAATATAAGATTTCTTGTATTCTGCCGTTTGCCCCTAAATATAAAGCAAATACCATAACTACAGCCAAAACCAGATAAGCCCCGAAATAATCGGGGTTATCAAAAAAAGAAAAGCTCCTGTTTTTGTAAACGTAACTCAAGATAAAATCTTGAGGCAAAAGTTTTACACCATAATGTTGTGCAATCCCATAACCAGCGCAAAGGGAGGAACTGATCGTCATATATATGATGATTTTTTTATGAGAATCCGGATGAAAAAAACGAGATGCACTAAAGAATAACAAGGCGTAAGAGAACATAACCAAGATCCCGTAATGCTGTGTTAAATATCCTACAAAAGATTTTTGTAAGGACAGGATGGTTGAAAACCCAACTAACAATAAAAAAAATAGTAAGAGCCCATCGGCAAGTCCGAATGATTCGATCCGCACCATTCGTTTCTTCTGTCGTTCGCCAGTAGACCAAATAAATGCACATAGTAAGATAGAGAAACCTATTAAATAGTAAGCTTTCATATTCGTGTAGTAATAGGCTTCTCCCCAAGGATTAATAAGAAAAGGGTATGAAAATGAAAAAAAAACTAGTACAACAGAAATAATTCGGCCCCTCATCCGTAAATCCACAACTTCACCTCAAGTTAAAATACCCTAATAAAAAGTATGCAATTGGTTCAAGACATACCTCAAAGTCCGATTTGATAATCGCTTTTTTTCTCCATTAAGAATCAAAGCCCGTGTCTTCCCTTATAGTCTCTTCGTATATTAGCGTTTATGAATCTTTTCACTTTCTAGTATAGCCCCCAAATAGTCGAGGAGGTCTCTTCTTAAATCTTCTCTCTGCAACGCAAAGTCAATAGTAGCCCGAATAAAACCGAACTTATCCCCCACATCGTAGCGCGTGCCTTGAAAATGGTAAGCCAGAACAGACTGCTCTCCGTTCAAACGTTTAATTGCATCCGTCAGTTGAATTTCACCGCCGGCTCCCGGTTCCTGATACTCGAGTGCATCAAATATTTCCGGACGCAAAATGTATCGTCCCATAATAGCATAGTTAGAAGGAGCTTCTTCCGGTTTCGGCTTTTCGACAAATGAACTGACATGAATGATATTCGGCTCGATTTCCCCACCGCCTGGAGCAATGATCCCATATTTGGACACATCCTCGTCCGCCACTTTCTGAACTCCGACAACCGAGGAGTGATATCGGTTGTAGACCTCGATCAGTTGCTTTAGACAAGGCTTCTCGGACTGGATTACATCGTCCCCTAGTAGCACCGCAAACGGTTCGTCGCCGATAAACGAGCGTGCGCACCAAATGGCGTGGCCGAGCCCAAGCGGCTCCTTTTGCCGAATGTAGTGAATGTTCGCCATTTCGGAAATGGCGCGGATTTGCCCCAAGTCTTTCAGCATGTTTTTCTTCAGCAGCGTTTCTTCCAGTTCAAACGATTTATCGAAATGATCCTCAATTGCCCGTTTGCCGCGCCCGCTAATAATCAATATATCTTCGATTCCCGATTGAATCGCTTCTTCCACAATGTATTGGATCGTCGGCTTGTCGACGATCGGTAGCATTTCCTTTGGCTGCGCCTTCGTAGCGGGCAAGAACCGAGTTCCTAATCCCGCAGCGGGAATAATCGCTTTTCTGACTTTCATATTTTCTCACCCTCCGATATTCGTTGTTGCCCTTCGTGCGGCAGAATACGCCTCCGCTTACATAGTCCTGCTTACCGCTTTACTTCATGAGGGGATTGAGCCGCAAACCATTCCGTAAACTTCTTGACTCCATTCTTGAATTCCCATATGGGAGCATAACCTAGTTCCTCCTTCGCTTTCCGAATATCTGCAAATGTCCGGTTCACGTCTCCCGGCTGCATCGGCATTTGGTCGATAAGCGCTTTTTGGCCGAGCGCTTCCTCGATTGCTTCGACCATTTGGCTCAAGCGAATCGTGTTCGATTCACCCAGATTAAACACTTCGTATTTCCGTTCGTCGTCTGCATCTGTCCAGGCGATCGCCTTGATTACGCCGTCAATAATATCCTCAATGTACGTGTAATCTCGTTCTGTCGAGCCATCCCCGTAATAAGGAATCGGTTGCCCTGTGGAAATTAGCTTCGTAAATTTATGTATGGCAAGATCAGGTCTTTGTCTGGGGCCGTAAACGGTAAAAAATCGCAAACAAGCCATATTGATACCATACAAACTGTGGTAAGTATGACAGAGTAGCTCTCCAGCTTTTTTCGTTGCCGCGTAAGGAGATATTGGAAAGTCGACAACATCCTCCTCGGCAAAAGGCACTTTGCTGTTATTTCCGTATATGGAGGACGAGGAGGCAAAGACAAATCGCTGAATATGGTGCTTTTGGCTCATCTCCAGCATATTCACGGTTCCGTTAATGTTAACATCCGTATAGAGTACGGGGTCTTGTATAGAGGGTCTTACCCCCGCATAAGCGGCGAGATGGACAATCGCGTCCGCCCGATTTTCCTTGAATACCCGGCTTAAAAAATGGCGGTCCCGAATATCTCCTTCTTCAACCCGGTAACGATCTTCGCTCAAACGCAGCTCGTGAACGAGTTGGCGGGTGGCCCGTACATTATCCCTCTTGATAGCCGGATTGTAATAGTTGTTAAAGTTGTCGATATTGATAACCCGGTTTCCTTGGCACAGCAAGGCATCACAAAGATGAGACCCGATGAATCCGGCTCCCCCTGTCACAACGATCGTATTCGATTCCATTTATCGGCCCACTCCTTCGTAAACAAAACCTAATGGCTCCACTTCACTGCGCTCATATACATTGCGAAGATCGAAGAAATGATTACCTCTCATACTGGCTTTAATCTTCAGCAAATCGAGGCTGCGAAACTCGTTCCACTCGGTAATCAAAACCAAGGCGTCCGTTCCGATCAATGCCTCGTACTCATTCTCGCAATACACGATTTCGGTGTCGTCCATCGAGCCGTCCCACTCGGCGTTTTTCGTACCCTTGTATTGTTCGAATGCAAACCTGCGTGCATTGTCCATTGCGATCGGATCGTATACCTTCACTATGGCCCCGCGCTTTAGCAGCTCTTGAATAATAGTGATGGAAGGAGCTTCCCGCATATCGTCCGTCTCGGGCTTGAAGGCCAACCCAAGAATGCCGATCACCTTGCCGCTCAAATTTTCCAGACTTCTTTCCATTTTACGGATCATATAGCTTTTTTGGTTCTCGTTCGCGGAAACAACGGATTGTACAAGGCTCATTGGCACATCGAATGCTTGCCCTATGTTGACCAGCGCTTTCGTGTCTTTCGGGAAGCAACTGCCGCCATATCCCGGCCCTGGGTGAAGAAAATATTTTCCTATTCTTTCGTCAAGACCCATAGCTTTCGATATGTGGTGGACATCCGCTCCGATTTTATCGCATAGGTTTGCGATTTCGTTAATGAACGTAATTTTTGTGGCCAGAAACGCATTGGACGCGTATTTAATCAATTCGGCAGTTTCAACGCTGGTGAAAACGAACGGCGTATCGATCAAGTAAAGTACATTATAGATACTTTTCATTATCTCTTTGGCCCGTTCGCTCTCCGAGCCGATAACGATCCGATCCGGATGCATAAAATCACGAACAGCGGCGCCCTCACGCAGAAATTCCGGGTTCGATACGACATCGAAATCGATATCAAGCCCTCTGCAATCCAGCACCGCTTGGATAACTTCCTTCACTTGTTTTCCCGTTCCGACAGGGACCGTGCTTTTGTTAACGATGACTTTATATTCGTTCATATGCTCCGCAATTGACCTCGCGGCTACAAGTACATATTGCAGATCCGCCGAACCATCCTTTCGGGGAGGTGTCCCGACCGCGATAAAAATTGTGTTCGCGCTCTCGACCGTTTCCTGCAAATTTGTAGTAAATTTCAACCTACCCGATCTATAGTTTTTCTCAACAAGCGGCAGCAGCCCTGGTTCGTAGATCGGCAAAATCCCCCGCCGTAAGTTCTCGATTTTGATCTCGTCCACGTCCATGCATGTTACGTTCATGCCGAATTCCGAAAGACACGTGCCGGTGACTAGGCCTACATAGCCAGTTCCGATGATTGAAATGTTCATGTTTGGTTCTCCTTCTTGGGGGTTGATTGACTAAACTTCTCTCGCCGAAAATTTTAGCACCTTATTCTTAAGAAACCGCTCCGAAGCGTTAGCGATCTCTCTCCTCATGCTCGGGAACATAAAAAGAATGCCAATATAAAAACATACACATATAAGGATTGATATTAAACTCCAAATAACACCATCAAACAGATAGCGCAGGAAGTATCCAACTAGCCCCATAGCTATGGCTGCAATAGCAGGCTGCATTGTATTAGTAAAAATCTTGCCAATCGGAATCCCTATTTTAGTCTTAAGGAGAATAAAATGTACCATAATAAATTGGAGTCGAATCCAAGAGCGCGCCAAAACGAGTGCCCAAAAGCCATGATGGGCGCTAATGATACAAACCGGTATAAGTACGACGATGTGAAGCACCTGTGCTGAAAATGATAACTTGGGCCGTCCTTTTGCTCGATATACCTCGCTGCATAAATTGCCAAAAACTATCATTAAGGCACTTGTTAAAGCCCATTGCCCAATTATCTGACTAGCTTCATTCCATTTGCTACCTAATAAAATATTTGTGGCAAGATCGCTATACAAATAAACACCGACACCTAACGGAAAAATAATAACAGAAAGGAGCCTCTGTACCTTGAAGAATAGTTGGTTAAACTGTTCGTTGTTATTTTGCAGTCTCGAAAGTGCCGAGAATAATACCGGAATTACCGCTGATGTAATAATGGCCATAAGCCCGTTTACCATAGTAGTCGATGTCTTATATAGTCCTAAATAATAGGAGCTTAATATTGTTCCTATTATCAATGTATCTGCCCAAACAGAAACCCATATAGAGATCGCTTCTATAAGTGACCATATACTAAACGATAACATTTTTTTCAAAATAGCTATGCGGTAAAATAACGCAGGCTTCCATTTTGATTTTATTGTCAAAATGATCGAGTTTGAAAGCTGGCTGCATATACTTCCTATTATAAGAGCCCAATAACCAAGACCTGTTAGAGCTAAAGGTATTGATACAATAAAAGGAATGCATACTGAAACTAAACGGACCAAAAATAACGTTCTATAATCAAAGTTGCGTCTATACAATGCCATTTGTATACTTGAAAATGATGTAAGCGGTAGCTGAACACAAGCAACTGCGATTACGACGCCCAGCCCAGGATTCCCTACAAGTTCCGCTAACGGATTGCAAAAAAGCACTATAAGTCCCCATATGAATAGTGATATTGCAAGATTTGTCCAAAAAGCCACGTTTGAATTTTGATATAACTCAAGCTCATTGTTAAATTCGTACTGCACTAGATATTTCTGAAAACCAGCATCCGAGAACATATCCGCAAGACTTATAATCATAGTTATTGTTGCCACAATGCCAAACGCCTCTGGTGCCAGCAATCTGGCCAAAATCATATTAATAATAGGCACAGCTAATTTAGCGGCTACTTCGGCTAAAGTCGCCCATTTAGTAGCCCTTAGCATTTTTCCCTTTAACTCCGTAATATTCAATATGGTTCACCTTAACTTTTCAACTTCTATACTGCTGTTCGCGTCGTAAATTCCACTTTCATGCCGCGGAGGCTAATATAATAAAACGATATCATTAAAGCAAACATTATATTTGCAGTAATATCGTAAAAAAGAATAACCCCAGTTGCTAAAAAAAGCATCAAGATCATCAAAACTAAATATAGAATTGCTTGACTTGCAATCAGAGTTTGTTTGTTATATCTGTAAACCAGAAATATGTTATACATAATGATCAAATAGGGGATGAAATACAATATAGGTCCGATAATCCCAGTAGTCGATATAATTTCAGCATAGGTAGAATGACTGTATGTTCCCCACGGACTTAACACGCGGAATTGATTAAATCCGATTCCAAGTAGCGGATTTGATTTAAAGTAGTCAAGTGCCGTTATATACATTTCTTTTCTATTTTGGTCACCTTGATATCCAAGCCCTTCGGTTAGTCTTATGTAAAGAGCGGAATCAAAAAAAACGGGTACAAACTCAATCACACCTACGATCAATGTGGCAGCTATTAAAGTTAAGAAAAGTGTTTTCTTCTTTAAGGAGGAAAACTTCCAATGGTATTTCAAAATAATACAAAGCCACAAAAGAATGAGGATTACTGTAAAAAGGAAGGACTTTCGAGAACCTGTCAGCACTATAGCATACAGCAGCATTCCAATAGCTGCATACGATATAATGAATTTATACGGTTTTCTCAGATCCATAAGTACTAATAAGCAAAATATTCCGTATTGCAAAACCGTTCCATCACTATTGGCGTTAGAACTTGGAGAAAGCATTACCCGCCCATCCATTTTGTATCCCCAAAAAAGAAGCGTGATCGAATAAAAGATGGACAACAATGCAAAAGATTTAACAAAAAAACTGCTACTTCCTTCATTTTTTGCAACATCAAGAATGTATATCATCATTATAAGTGTCTGAAAATATGTAAGGGCTGAGGTAATTAATAAAGATTTATTGAACGCAACGAAATAACCAGTGATAAATATATAGAATAAAAAAATAAGCCATATAAATACAGGCTTTGTCACAAAAAAAGATAGTCGTTTTTTAGCATTCATCTTGTGCAATAACAAGCATCCGATCATTCCCATTCCGATCATCAGAGGTGCATTATGAATGGGATGAAAAAAAAGTTGGAACCAAACAGTATAAAAAATAAATAATATATAAAAAGTTTTAGAAAGTTTATAAAACATTTTATATACCACCCAACTGCTTTTCTATGAAATGAATAACGTTCTTTGCCCTTGTTTGAATATCTAGCCCCTTTGCCATTGAGAGCGAAGCTAGCGACATTTCTTCCTTTATCTGAGGGTTGTCTTTAAGATAGCGAACTGCATCGGCAATTTTATCGATATCGTTACTATCGATTCTTATTGAATTCTGTTCATTTAAAATATCATCGTTGAAGGACTGATCTGATGAGACAATAGGTAAACCGCATGCCATGGCTTCTATTATGGCGTTACAACATCCTTCCGCTAATGTGGGAAGAACAAAAACATCTGCAGCATTTAAATAATGGACAATCTGGTCGTGGGGAAGTTTTCCGCAAAACAATATTCCTTCCCCTTTAGGTATCAACTCACCGGAACCTATATAAACTGACTTCACATCCTTAAGCGTTTGAACTGCTTCTGATAATCTTAATACCCCCTTTCTATTATTGAATGCACCAGTAAAGGCAACAATAAAATCATTTTCCTGGAACCCAAGCTTCCTTCTTGCCTTTAATTTATCTTCCAAATAAAACTTTGAATTATCAATTGCATTGGGAATGACTTGTATCTGATTTTCGGTCGTAAGATTTAAATCTATACTTTCTTTCTTATTTTTTGAAGAAACGCAAATAACTCCTTTAACTTGAGTTAAAATTCTACGTAATTTGGTTTCTTTATAAAGTTCTTGTACTGTAACTCTACTTTCTCCTGATGCAACAAATACAGGTAAATTATTTTCTTGACCAATCATCGACGCTACAACTCCGCAATGCCAAAAATGTCCGTAAAGTATATCTGGGTTAATATTTAACTTTTTATAGGTCTTAATTACAGCTCGTCGCCATAACAAATGAGATAAGTTGACACCAAAAATCTTGATATTTGAAAAGGAAATATACTTTGGCTGGAATATATTGATTCTAGAGTTATGGCTATCCGTCCAATGGTACGGCCTTTTTCCTTTGCTTCTTTTTAGTGTGTTTGTTATACTTTGGGGAACAATGACACTACATTGAACCCCTAAGTCGGCAATTGAACATATTAACTGTCTGACAAAAGTAAATCTAGGGTCATCATCGGTTGGATAACCCTCTGCAACAAAGCAGATATGCTTAACATCCATAAACTGCCTCCATAGGAATTCAATATAAGATTTCTGTTAAAATTTTCATAAGGTATATGCCTCAAATTCACAAATATTTCGGGTGTCAAGAACAAGTTTGTCCTTAATAAGGTCCATGTTGCTCTTAATATGATCGTGTCCAACCATAATAACAAGGATTTTGATGTCGTTTAAGAAGTCCTCGAAATTCATAAATTGATGGTCTACAATTCTTGTTTTCAATAGGGGATCGTACACCTTAATACCAAAAGCTAAGTGTTCGTCCATTTTTTGTAATAATTGAAGTGCAGGGCTCTCCCTTGTATCGTCAACATTCTCTTTATAAGTCAGTCCGTATAGCCCAATTTTAGATATATCATTTACCCTATGTTCCCGCATAATATCTCTGATTCGTCCCAATACATGGTTGGGCATAGAATCGTTAATCTTCCTAGCTGTCAAAATAAGATTTGTTAGATCCGGGTAATCTCCCACTAAAAACCACGGATCAACGGATATACAATGCCCCCCAACCCCTGGTCCAGGTTGTAAAATATTGACCCTTGGATGCTTATTTGCAATTCGAATAATTTCGTAAACATTCATGTTATCTTTCCGACATATTTTCGCCAGCTCGTTTGCAAATGCGATATTAATATCCCTATACGTGTTTTCAATTACCTTTGACATCTCTGCTGATCTTATATCTGTGACTACAATTTCAGCCTTGCAGAAACTTGAATATAGTTCCTTAACATATTCACCAATCTTTCGATCGTCTGCGCCGATTGTCCTAGAATTATGTGCAAGTTCGTAAATCATATTTCCAGGTATAATTCTTTCGGGGGCATGAACCAAATGTATATCTTGTCCAATAATAAATCCTCTTTTCTTAATTTCCGGTCGAATAAATTTATCTATTGAACCTGGAGAAACAGTGGATTCAATTATGAGGATTGCTCCTTTTTCACAAACCTCAAGAACGCTATTTACTGCCGAAATTACATATCTGGGATCTAGTTTCTTTGACTCCTGCAAATATGGTGTCGGAACTGCAAGTAGATATACGCCCGTTTTTTGATATTCTGTAGTGAATTCGATTCCATTAGCACGAGCTTCCTTGAAAACTTCATTTAATCCCATTTCCTCAAAAGTAAGTTTTCCTTCCTTAAGTGTCCTTATTAAATCTGTATTATAATCTGTGCCTACTATCTTCAAACCGCTTTTCGCCAGCATTAAGGCGGTCGGCAAACCTATATAACCTAATCCAATTACATTCAAACGCATTGGCCTTATCCCTCTTTTAGAAATTTTTTGTGTTCGTCAATAAGTAGTTCAGTGTATTGTTTTGCAATATCCTCATAGTCATAGTTCTTTTTTACAAATTGAAACGCATTTTGGGCCAAGCTATTATATTCCTCTCGCGAAAGTTCCGCGCACTTTAATATCTTCTCCCTGAAATCATTTACATCGCCTTCTTCAAACACAAATCCATTGCAATGTTTTAGTCTATCGGCATTAATGTTGTTATTCTCTGATACAACTGGCAAACCACAGGCTTGTGCGTCATAAAAACTTAAACTGCATTGCTTCGGGAATACGCATAAGTCTGCCATTTGATAAAATTGGGGTAAATCGGTATATTTTTGCGTAGTAAAACGAATAATTCTATTCTCGGATTTTGCTAATGTAGCCTCTAATTCTTTTCCGTATTCTCCGCTTGAATTGCCTACAGCAACAAGAATAATGTTTTTATGGGTATCGAACTTTTTACAGAAAGCTTCTGCCAGCAACTTTCCTCCCTTGCTTTCATTTAGTTTCCCCGTGTAAATTACAACAAAATCGCTTTCTTGAATTTTAAATTTCGATCTGAAATTCGCTTTAATTTGCAAATCAGGGTAAAAAATTGTTGTATCGGAGCCAAAAGAAAGAAAAGGTGTTTGTTCTTCTGGAATTCCCAGATGTTTGTTGACATAGTTATCGTCTTGAGTTCTTATTACAACCCACTTATTTTTCTTTATTAATGGAGTAACGAAAGATTTGAAATAAAACTTAAAAATACTACTAAATGGGTTCTTCGAGGCCATCTCCAACATATGATTATCAAATATAATTGGAATGTTTAAATATTTATGTTTTTGAGCTATGCGAATCGAAGATAATGTGTCGTTTGTATGACACATGATTACATCTGGATTCAGTTCTTTAATTTTTTTTATGTAACCTCTCTTGTATATGACACGTCCGCTAACAACCCTATGGATAGGTAAGCGTATTATTTCGATCCCAAACTTTCTGCTGAATAGTTTATCTTCTTCGTATATATTTTCCGTGTTCCCAAAAGAAGCAAATGCAGGATGCTCTTCGATTTTATCAGATGTAACGATTATGACTTCATGGCCTTGTTTCACCTGATACTTTGGCAATACGTTTATTTGATATCCGAATGACGGATGAAACATCTCATCCCAGTGCAAAATCCTCATTCCATCTACCTCATATCGTTATTTAGAGATCTTGTATGAACTTCTCTACATTGTTGAAATATGCGGCTTTCTGCCTTAATTCTATAAGGTCATAATCCCACCATTTACTGTTTAATAATTTTTCTATAGTCTCATCGGCAAATCTCTTTTTTATTAACCTTGCTGGGTTACCTGCCCAAATCTCGTATGCCCCTACATTTTTGGTGAGAACTGAACCCATTCCGATGATAGCGCCATCTTCAATACTTAAGCCACTTTTAATCAAACAATTACTTCCAATCCAAACATCATTGCCTATGGACGTCATTTTCCCAAGCCTATATTCATGATTGGAGAAGTTTTTCCCGAAAATATTTTTACCTTCGTGGAATATTGGAGATGTTGACACCCAATCAATTGGATGACCTAAGCCGCCAATAATACAGTTATCTGCAATGGAACAATAATTGCCTATTCGTGCATTAATAACCGTGCATGAATTTCCAACATATGAATACTTCCCCATACTTACATTAACTAAATGAGAAGCCGAACATACTTTTGCCGTTTTATCTATATAGGAGTTTTTGATTGAAGGAATATTTATTTTTTTTACCACTTTTGAAAACAAATATCGAATCATCGAATCACCGCTTCATTGGTATCGATTTTCCTCCAAACGACTCTGTTCACATAATCCGTGTAAGACAAGATGATACGAAGCACCTTATCGGATACGTTAGGCATGCTGTAATCATTCACGAGCTTTAATGTTCCTTTATCTTGAGTTTCTAATACTTCTAGCCCTTGCAATATCCTCTCTCTTTTTAGCCCCACCATCATCACTGCTGCCTCTTCCATCGCCTCGGGTCTTTCATGCGATTGCCTAATATTAAGCGCTCTAAATCCCAGAATGGAAGATTCTTCACTAATAGTTCCACTGTCGCTAAGTACTGCTTTTGCTTTCATTTGAAGTTTTACATAGTCGTTAAACCCTAAAGGTTTTAATGTTTTTATCAAAGCGTCAAACTTTACTCCCTTTGTATGAATCATATTTCTAGTTCTTGGATGCGTACTTATAATGATCGGCATACCGTATCGTTCCGCTACCGCATTTAAACTGTCGACTAAATCTAAAAAGTTTGTTTCCGAATTGATATTCTCTTCTCTATGAGTCGAAACAACAAAGTAATTTCCTTCTTCCAGCTCCAATCTCTTCAAGACGTCAGATTGTTCGATGTCCACTTTTCTTGAGTTGATGACCTCGAACATTGGGCTTCCTGTTTTTATAATTCGATCCGCTGGCAGACCTTCTCTTATCAAGTATTCTCTTGCAATATCGCTATACGTTAAGTTGATATCCGCAATATGATCGACAATTTTTCTGTTCGTTTCTTCCGGCACTCTCTGGTCAAAGCATCTATTACCGGCTTCCATATGAAAGATCGGAATCTGTTTTCTTTTTGCCGCAATCGCGCATAAACAACTATTTGTATCTCCAAGTACTAACAAGGCATCGGGCTTAACTTTCTCCAATATAGGATCGATTTGGATCAAAATATTGCCTATAGTTTCAATTGCAGTTCCAACGGCTGCATTCAGAAAATAATCCGGTTTTTTCAAACCAAAGTCTTTAAAAAAAACCTCATTTAACTCATAGTCATAATTTTGCCCTGTATGAATAAGAATGTGCTCTATTGCGCTTGATTCTTCCAGTCTATGAATAACTGCGGACAGTCTGATGATCTCGGGTCTTGTCCCCATAACTGTCATGACTTTCAATTTTTGCATGAGTTAGACCTCCATGAAGTAGGTATCCGGTGCATCGGAATCAAAAAGTTCGTTTGCCCACATAACGGTGACCATGTCGCAATCCCCCAGGTTTTCAATATTGTGCGCATATCCTGTCGGTATATCAACAACCTCCAATTTTTCGCCACTAACAAAATACTCGATGACTTTATCCGAGTTAACGTTCCTGAAACGAATTACTCCTTTGCCGCTTACAACCAGAAACTTCTCATTTTTCGTATGATGCCAGTGGTTTCCCTTTGTTACGCCGGGTTTAGATATGTTGACCGAAACCTGCCCTCTATCCCTGGTTTTAATAAACTCCGTAAACGATCCTCTCTGATCCACATTCATCTTGAGTCCATAACTGAACTGATCTTCGGGTAAATAACTTAAATAGGTGCTGTACAATTTTTTTGTGAATGAATTTGACATGTCCGGAATGGTTCGATCCCCCCGGCCTTTTTTAAACGAGTAAATCATATCGATGATTTCTCCAAGGGTTGACGTATGTACAGTCGGGATTTCACAAAAGTCTCCGACCAAATTTTCTTTACTTTCCATCGCTCGTATCATTTCTTCGACCACATCATCAATGTAAGACAATTTCATTACAACGTTTGGATCGTTTATATTAATTGGCAATTCACGAGCAATGTTATAACAGAAGGTTGCTATTGCACTGTTATAATTAGGTCTACACCATTTTCCAAAAACATTCGGTAGACGATAGATGAGTACTTTTGCTCCCGTAGCTTTACCATATTTTAAAAGCAGGTCTTCACCTGCTTTTTTACTTAAACCATAATGATTATCCAGCGAGGCTTGGATTGACGAAGCAAACAAAACCGGGCAACTGTTACTATACCTTTTCAGCTTCTCAAGCAGTGTCGAGGTCAGCCCAAAATTAATATCCATAAATTCAGACGAGTCTTTCGGACGATTAACTCCTGCCAAGTGAAATACAAAATCCACCTCACTGCAATATCTATCAAGTAAAGACGGATCTGTCTCCTTACCATATTCAAATATATCCACATAATTTCGATTTCTTAGCTCAGCTATTAGGTTCTTACCTATAAACCCCATAGCTCCGGTTACTAGTATTCTCATAGCGGTTCCAACCTTCCAATTCTTCTCGGACATAGTCAAGCTTCAATAACTTATCTTTTATCTGCTCAACATTTAATCTTTCGGTGTTATGAGAGTTGTATTCTTCTCCGGATGACAATTTATGGTTTCCTACGACAAAATATTTGTCATAATTAAGGTCTCTTTTGTCCGCAGGCACCCTATAAAAACCGCCTAAATCTTGCGCAACCACATGCTCTTCTCTAGTCAGCAACGTTTCATACAGTTTTTCCCCATGACGAGTGCCTATTATTTTAATTTCGTTATCTATATTGAATAGTTCTTTTATCGCTTGCGCCAGATTGCCGATAGTCGATGCAGGTGCTTTTTGCACCATGATATCTCCGGCTTCTGCATTTTCAAAAGCGAAAATGACCAGCTCCACCGCCTCTTCAAGGCTCATGAGGAATCGAGTCATATTTGGATTTGTTACGGTTAGTGATTGTCCTTTTTTAATCTGATCGATAAATAAAGGTATTACCGATCCTCTGGAAGCCATTACATTTCCGTAACGCGTTCCACAAATAAGCGTTCTCCCCGAATCGACCGCTTTAGCTTTGGATACGAACACTTTTTCCATCATCGCCTTGGAAATCCCCATAGCATTAATCGGGTAAGCTGCTTTGTCCGTAGATAAACAAATCACTTTTTTTACTTCGGATTCAATCGCTCCGACAAGGACATTCTCTGTCCCTATAACATTTGTTTTAACCGCTTCTAACGGAAAAAACTCGCAGGATGGTACTTGCTTAAGAGCTGCAGCATGAAAAATATAATCCACACCATACATCGCATTTTTCACGCTACCTATATCTCTAACATCGCCTACATAAAATTTGAGCTTGTCACTTTTGTAAAGTTTTCGCATATCCTCTTGTTTCTTTTCATCTCGAGAAAAAATGCGAATTTCTTTAATGCTTGTATTTAAAAACCTTTTCATTACAGCATTCCCAAAAGAGCCTGTTCCGCCTGTTATAAGTAAAGTTTTATTATCGAACATCGGATGATTACCTCTTTCAATTAAAATGCCCCTCCAAGATTGTGACTGAACGATCTACTTTAAAATTACGCTCGATAAAGTCTCTTCCGCTGCTTCCCTGAGTTTTTAAGTTTTTGCTGGTAGCCATTTCTCTTATTTTGGCTACAAACAAGTCGCCATCTCCTGACCAAACCCACTCGCCGCACTGAGCCTCTTCTATTAAGTTTTTTAGATCTGAAACACGATCCGTTGCCGCGATTACTGGTTTGGCATACTCCATATATGACAAAATGCGAGAAGGATAGTTTGGAATCGTGAAGCGGGGGTCAAGTACGATTAAGCCTACATCGCATTCCTTCGTAATTTGTTCGTAATCGTCTCTTGGTAAATTCTCAATAACAAGAGCGTTTTGAATGGCATTTTCTTGTATTATCTGTTCTAATTTATACCTATCCGTCCCTCTTCCGACAAAAAGGAAGTAAATTCCTTCTACGTCCATGCATTCCCGAATCGCTTTACATAAAAGATCTATATATTGGGGTCGCCCCATATTGCCGCCAAATAAAAAAACACAGGATTCCTTAGGTATGCCATAACGTTCTCGCATAGGAAATCCATCTGTTTTGATATGATTCGTTATTTTTTTTGTATTCGGGAAGATTTCAACACTTTTGCTATTTAACCACGGGTAATGTTCAACTAAATAACTTTTGTTAGCAGTAGACATACAACCAATATAATCCGCAACGCTGTACAATTTTTTTTCCTTAGCAGCGAAATATTTAAACAAGACGCCTTTTCGTTTCATAATACCCAGATCAACCGCATTTTGAGGAAATATGTCCTTAAGCATTAAGTATGCAGGGCAATTAAATTTCCTCTTTGCCCAAGCAACGAGTCCGGCATTCGTAACAGGGGGGGATTCGAATAAAATACAATCAAACTGCTTTTCTCCTATGTACTTAGTAATTCCATTTTTCATTAAGTATGGGATTTTAAGCGTTGTAATTCCTTTCTCTATAAACCCTACATCATAATAATTTCCAGTGACAATTCGAAGCACATCAAATCCTCGTTCTTTTTTGAATTCCGTATTCTTCTTATTTCTCGCTTGTTCTGATACTGCAACTGTTATATCATGCCCGGCGTCATGGATCGCCTCAGCTAAATCCGTATATATTGTCGCGCCTTTTTCTGGTTCAGGAAATGAAGTGGCAATGTATAAAACATTCAATTATTCTCAATCCCCTACTGTTCGGTAAACTACATATTCTAGTAGTTCCATAAATGAAAAACTTGATGACATCCTACTTGCATACAACCGACTTTATGATAAAAATTAATTGCCCCTAAGTTACGAACTTGTGTGCCAACCCTGATTTCGTTAATGCCATTTTTGTAGGCATCGTATTCTACAGCATAGAAAAGGCTTCTCCCAACACCTTTTCTCATTACCTTCTGGGAAACAGCAACAAGTTCAATAACATATGCATTATCTGAAGTGGAAAATAGGAGAAAGCCATTTGCACTGCCATTTTCATCCCAATAAACGGCAAAACGTTTATCTGACCTTTCAAAAGAATTAATAAGCCACTGACGATAGACCAACTCCCCCCCTCGCTTTGCCAATTCCAGATCTTCCGTAAATTTTGATATCGGAAAATCAGCCAACTCGATGAGTTTTTCATTTATTGTTAATGAGCTCTCAATTGTAATGTCTTCAGAAAACTTAGTTGATTCTTTTACTTTTTTTACAAACTGTATATTTACATCTGCCAAAAACGCCGAGCATCCTTTTCCTATCAGTTGGGCATTGGCCGGTTCCGAATTCCGATTTTCGATTGATATGAATTCATAATTACTAATTTTCCCATTTATTTCGTCCCACTGATTCTGTGCAAGCGGCCTGTGCATAATAACTTTCGCGCTTGTGACACCAAAGAACTTTGTATCCCACATGAGTTCGTAGAAGGTCCATGCCTTGTCAAAGCTATCGTTCATCTCAACTAAACCTCCTACATTTCAACGCCATTGCTTTTATTACTATTAAGATCCGGTACAAATACATCTTTGCGCCTCAAAACGGATATGGCTGTTTTGAAGAAAATTTTAATATCAAGCCAACAGGATAAATGGTTAATATAATAGATATCGTTTTGTATTCTTTCTTTCCAAGGCACGGTATTTCGGTAATAAGCCTGATTATATCCGGTAACACCCGGCCTGATTTCCAGCTTTCTCTCTTCATTACCCTCATATAGTTCCAAATGTTCTGGCAAATCCGGCCGAGGGCCGATAATGCTCATTTCTCCTTTGATAATGTTTAGGAGCTGCGGCGTTTCGTCCAGGCTAGTCTTACGAATAAACTTACCGATTCTCGTCAATCTGGGATCGTCATCCGCATTGAAAGTTGACCCGTCTTCATTTCTTAAATCGGGCGAATTCATTTTCATGGAGCGGAATTTGTACATTTTAAAAACTTTGCCGCGCTTACCGAGCCGCGGGGCGTTATAAAAAATCGGGCCCTTGTCTTGAAAATAAATCAGCGGGCCAATTATGACCAAGATAATTAGCCAGAAAGGAAAGGCTATCAGGGCTAATATGAAATCTATTACACGTTTGAACACATGTTTATACATCTTCGATCCTCGCTTACCGCTAATCTTTTTTGACTTCCTCCATCGCCCGCAAAACAGTTTCAATCACATATTCCACATCTTCATCACTCAACAAAGTATGAAGCGGAAGCGTTATCTCATTACGGTATACATCAAAAGCATTCGGAAAGTCTTTAATATCGAATCCAAGTTTCTTATAAGCAGTAAATTTTGGCAGCGGCTTGTAGTGGACATTGCAGAATACCCCCGCTTCCGCAAGCCTGACTATAATTTCATTTCTTTCCGACTCTCCGATTCCTGGAATTCTCATTAAATAAAGATGACCCGAAGAGGCATAGTTCTCGCCATAATGCTGCAAGCTTTGAATTCCAAACGGTATTAGTGCCTGATCGTATTTCTGGATAATCTCCTTTCGCCTTCTTAAATTTCCCGCATACCTGTCTAATTGCGCCAAGCCGATTGCCGCAGTAATATCGGTCATATTGCATTTATAAGCTGTATAAACAATATCGTATTCCCATGCACCTTTTTGCGTTTTAGCCAATGCATCTTTGGACTGGCCATGAAGACTGTATAGCATATACTGCTGATACAGCCACTCATCGTCCAGTCCCATCCCGTCTCGCCATACGACCGCCCCTCCTTCCGCCGTTGTCAGATTTTTCACTGCATGGAACGAGAAGCAAGTAAAGTCGGCCGCTTGTCCACACTTCAGTCCGTTCTGTTCAGCTCCGAATGCATGGGCGGCATCCGTCATGATGATAACCCGATTAAATGCTTGTTGAAGCTCATTGTTGGCACAGAATAGTGATTTTTTATTTTCCACAATCTCTAGTAGAAGGTCATAGTTGCACATTTTCCCTGCGATATCTACCGGAATAATCGCTTTTGTTCTCTCAGTAATTGCATCAGATAACTTAAAATAGTCCATCTCAAATGAATCCGGCGCTGTATCTACTAAAACGATTTTTGCTCCGACATGATGGATTACCGAAGCAGACGCCGTGTAGGTGTAAGCGGATGTGATGACTTCGTCTCCGGGACCTACGCCCAGAATACGAAGAGTCAGTTCCATAGCGGAAGTCGCGGAATTGAGGCAAACCGCCTTACCGGTACCAACATACTCAGCAATTTTTTTCTCCAAATACTTCGTTCTTGGTCCAGTCGTAATCCATCCGGATTTCATCGCTTTAACCACTTCTTCAATTTCAGCTTCAGAAATATCCGGTGGAGAGAAAGGTATGGTTCTGACCTTTGTATCGAACATACGGGTTCCCTGCCTTCTTTTAGTATTGGTTATATCGATAAGCCAGTGGCTGCAAAAAAGCCGTAAGTTTACCCCACCGTAACTTCCCTTAGCATTGTCGGCAATTTCGTTTTCTCCTTTTCCTTCTCTCGCTGCCCGTTCCCGATCTGCTGATAGCTCGGCACTACTGCGCCGAGCAGCTCGACAATGATGTTCGCATCCTCCGTAATGTACCGTTCCAGTTTTCCAATTTCCGACAACATCACACCATGTTCCGTTTGTGACGGCTTACCGATAAAGATCCGATCGTGTTTTGTCGAACTAATACCTTCCTCGCTAGTAAGTAATTCTTCATACAACTTCTCACCAGGACGTATGCCGCTGTATTGAATGTCTATGTCGGTGAATGGCTCGAAGCCGGATAGACGAATCAGATCTTCCGCCAGATCTTGAATCCTGACAGGTTCACCCATATCGAGAATGAACACCTCACCGCCGGCCGATAACGCCCCCGCCTGGATAACGAGTTGAACCGCTTCTGGTATAGTCATGAAATAACGAATCATGTCCGGATGAGTAACGGTGACCGGTCCGCCGCGGGCAATCTGCTCCTTGAAACTCGGGATGACGCTCCCTCTGCTGCCCAGTACGTTCCCGAAGCGGACGGCTGCAAAGCGGGTTTGGCTGATTGGATTCAAACTTTGAATGTACATCTCCGCGATTCGTTTCGTTGTGCCCATGACGCTTGTTGGGTTGACCGCCTTGTCGGTCGAGATCAAGACAAACCGTTCCGTTCCAAAGCGATGCGCTGCATCGGCTACGTTTCTCGTGCCGAATACATTGTTCTTGACCGCCTCTTGTGGATTTCGCTCCATAAGGGGTACATGCTTGTGAGCAGCTGCATGGAAAACGACGGCCGGTCGCATATCCTCGAAAACGCTGAATATACGCATTCGATCCTGTACATCTGCAATGATTGTCTCCAATTGCAAACGTGGAAAATTACGCCTCAGTTCATGTTCAATCCCAAAAATGCTGTTCTCTCCATGTCCGAGCAAGAGCAGTTTTTTAGGACGAAACAGAGCGATTTGTCGGCACAGCTCTGAGCCGATCGACCCCCCCGCACCGGTAACAAGCACCGTTTTCTTCTCTACATAATTGGCTATTCCTTCCAAATCTAACTTAATCGGATCACGCCCGAGCAAATCTTCCACGTCGACATCACGTATTTCCTTGACCGAAATTTTGCCGTGGATGAGGTCTCCTAGCTTCGGGATCAACTTCAGCTTTGCTTTGGTCAGCTTGCAAATGTCGATCAGCTGTGTAATTTCTTTTTTCGATACGGACGGTAGAGCAATGATGATTTCATCTATTCCATACTTCTCTACTGCTTCGGCGATCTTCTGTCTGCAACCGTACACTTCCAACCCGTGCACTTGAAGCTTGTGCTTGTGCCGATCGTCATCGATATAAGCTACCGGAATTATTTGCGATGATGGATCGTTTAACAGCTCCTTAACAATCATTGAACCGCATTCCCCCGCGCCAATAATAAGCGCCTTTCTCCTATGCTCCCGCGACATTTCCCACCGTTGTCTGCTGAAGACATGGCGGAATGAACGCCAAGCAAAGCGCGAACCTCCGATCAGCAGAATAATTGTTTCAAAGCTACGCAGATGAAGTGTAAAAGTAATAGGAGGTTTCAGTACAAACGTTCCAACCAAGTAACAAATAAAACTGCTTAGCATGACTGCCATAATGATCGAGAGCATTTCCCCGACGCTGGCGTACTGCCAAATTCGGCTGTACAGCTTGAATAGGTACATCGAGCCAGTCGTGAATACAGCTGCAAGAAAAGCGTAAATCATGAACTGCCAGACGTTACTTATAGACCATATTCCATCGTCGTTCAATAAGTAAGCCCCGCATACACCGATCAGGATTAAGAGGGAGTCTATCGCGATCAGTAGCGTCAGTCTTCGAGAATAGCTCATGTCGTTCCTCCATCTTGAAAATTAGAGTGATTTGAATGCTAAAAAGAACCAGCTATACCTAAATGAACAATAGCTGACTCTTTTTATCATTCGAACGCTTATTGATGATCGTTCGCAATGGGCATCGAACCCTTCCTCACACCACACTCTTGACGATTAACGTCTAAGGTGACAATCACCCACAGCATGGCCGAGTGCCTACAGTGATAAAGGTTCAGTAGACATTACCTTCATTCATAAACAGTTTCTTATACTTTTATTTCGATGTATTCACCAACACAGCCCCGAGTACAACAGCCCTCACATAGTTCAACTGGGCCAAAGCTTTCTTCGCTGCTTCTCGCTTTACTTTTCCTTGATTCACGATCAGCACCACTCCATCGCTTATGGCAGCCATAATCTGTGCATCCGTTACGGCCAGCACTGGAGGAGAATCGATCAGGACGATGTCGAACTCTTCTTTTACTTGGCTCAAAAGCTCCTGCATCCGTTCCGACGACAACAACTCCGAAGGACTTACGGTAGCATGCCCGGCCGCTATAAAGGAAAGATTCGCTATTTGCGTCTCGGAAACGGTATTGGATAATGAACTCTGTCCAAGCAAGATATCCGCTAACCCAAATCCGTTGGATGTAAAAGTGTGGTGCAGCATCGGTGATCTTAGATCAGCGTCAATGACGAGTACCTTCTTACCTTCTCTGGCGTATATGACGGCGAGATTAGCTATCGTTTTCGACTTTTCGTCTTTTGAAGTTACAGATGTCAACAACACAGTTTTGGTCGGCTCGGAAGATGTCGAATACTGAATTTTCATGCGCAGCGTTCTGTAATCTTCCGTTATTAGGGAGCTTGGATTAAGCTCAGTGACCAGATTCTTTTTGATCTTATCCGTTACTGCTGGCATAAGTTTTCTCACCTGCTGCTCTTTGATAGGAAGCTTTATGCCTTCCTTTTAGATCCTTCTTCTTAATCTTTCTGATCATTGCCAAAGTGGGTAATCCGAGAGCCAACTCGATATCTTTTTCACTTTTGATCGAATCATCCAAATATTCGAGAAAGAAGATCAATCCTGTTGAAATTAATAATGAAGCTATGAATGCAATAATCATGTTTAACCGTATATTGGGACTTACCGGAGTTGGATGATCTTGAATCTTTTCTTCATTGAGTATAGTGACATTATCCACCTTCATAATTCTGGGAATTTCTCGTTTAAAAACCTCAGCAACCGCATTTACAATTCCTACTGCCCTTGGATGTGAAGTATCCGTGACATTAATGGTCATTACTTGCGACTGTTCTTTGGAAGTTACAGTAATTCTTGCGTTCAGGCCTTCAGCGGTGAGATTGAATTCAGGATGCTCGTCAACTACCTTATCCAAGATCGCTCTTGTCTTTAAAATTTCTTTATAAGTATTAATTAATTGAATATTGGCATTAAGTGAACCTAAATCTAACTTATCAATACTCGAGGATTCACTTGATTTATTGACAATCAGTTTGGTGCTGGTAGAATACACGGGCTTCGTAAAGTAAAGATTGATGACGGCCGTTGCTAGACAAGCGATCGAAACAATCGAAATTAGAATCCACAACTTTCTCTTCAGGATTAATAAAATTTCTTTTAATTCCAGTTCCATGAGTTCCTCCGGCAAACACAGTTTTTACGATCCATTTCGTATCAATATATCTGCAAAGATTTTTTAATTAATATAGAAATGAATATTTAATCAATGATACAAATTGTATCATTGATTCCTTAATTGATTATTTATTTAAATATTAAAAGCAAAAGCATCATTCAGACGGCTGGACGTGTTCCTCGGATCGGCTAGGAGTGACTTGTTCGATATAAATCATCTGCGCATTTTCCTTACTAATATGTAGCTGCTCCAAAACTTTTTTTATATCTAAGTCTATTCTCCTGTCATTCTCCACTCCGTTCCCCCCTGTCTTATTCCTAACCTTACTTTAAGATACATTTTGTATCCCTGTCAAGTATATATTTGGTTAACATAACAGACAAAAAAGAAAAAGCTGCATTTTCAATGGGGGGGATAGCAGCTCAACCCGCAATATTTAATCATTTGCATGGAGAACACATTTCAAGCCATTCCTATATACCTTAACGTAACCGAAGGAGCCGAATGATTAAACAGCTCCTTTAGTCGCATAACATCATTCGTTTTCAGATAAACATGGTAACCATATGTTTTACGCATCGTGTGAGTCCCGACGTCCTCCAAGCCGGCTTGCTTGGCTGCTTCGTTCAGGATGCGGTATACCCGGATTCGTTTGATCGGCTGCCCAGTCCGTTGGGAGCGGAACAAGTAGTCATTAATGTCCATACATTTGTTATATTCACGGAGGGCGTGAATTAATTCATCCGTCAGCTTGAAACTTTTCATTTTTCCCGTTCTTTCTTCTCTCAGCGAAACGACGGTTTTGTCCTGGACGTCGCTCACCTTCAGCTTCAAAATATCGGTCAAATGCAGCCCCGAGCTGATGCCTATAGTAAAAAGCAGCCAGTCTCGATCGGACTGTTTTTTCAGTATGGTCTGGATCTCTTTAATTTTCTCCACGTCCTTTATAGGCTGGACGACTTGCATGATTCACACTCCTTCTTAGTAAGAATCCTCTCCCAAATTGTGCGGCTGCATTCACAGTACTACGTCACCCTGAGGCAAGCATTTTGCTGAACGTGCCTTTCGTTTCATCGGACAGCTTCTGGTACTCCCCTTGCTGGATAATTCCCCCGTTCTCCAGGACGATCACCTGATCGGCATTTCGAATTGTAGAGAGCCTGTGAGCGATGACGATTAAGGTCATTTTCCCTTTCAACCGATCGAGCGCTTCCTGAATTTTGATCTCATTTTCGTGATCCAGCGCGCTCGTTGCCTCATCGAGCACCAGAATGAGCGGTTTTCGCAGGATCGCCCTTGCCAATACGAGCCTCTGCCGCTCCCCGCCCGACAGTTTAATCCCCCGGTCGCCGATAACGGTATCCAAACCTTGCGGAAGTTTGCTTACAAATTCATCCGATGCGGAAAACCGGAGAGCCTCCCACATCTCCTCCTCTGTGGCCCCCGGTACGACCATCATCAGATTTTCCCGGACGGTAGCGTGAAAAAGGAACGGATCTTGCGAAACGTAACTGATCGCCCCTCGAATGGAAGGCCGGTTGGCAGGGGTCAGAGGAATTCCGTCTATTCGAATCTCGCCCCGTTCCGGCTCAATCAATCCGATCAGAAGATCGATCAAGGTGCTTTTGCCCGCACCTGACTTCCCCACAACGGCGGTCATACTATTCGCGACAATTTGAAAGCTGACGTCGTGAAGGGCATAGCCCGGTTCCTGGGGATCATACCGGTAAAACAAATGGCGGCATTCGATGTTTTGTTCCATACGCATGGCGGTTACAGCTTGGCCGTGACGGTCGATATCCAGCTCTTTGGCGTCCGCACATTCCCGGTGCAAACCCGACAGACTCTCAAAAGCCGGAAAGGTAGATACAATCTGCTGCCAGCTCGATTGGATGGACGTAAACCTCGGCCACAATCGGGTAAAGATGAGGATAACCAGCATCAACTGCCCCGGTTCGGCGCGAAGAAGCTTAATCGACACCCAAATGAACATGGCGATCAGCAGCGTCGATACGACGCGATAGACCAATTGGGAAGTCGTTTGCAGCCGCGAAAATTGGACATAAGTGTCCTCCATCTTGTTGCCCAATCGAGTAAACCACGTGTAGTGATGTTCTTCCAGCGTATTGCTTTTTATATCTTTGATCCCGTTAAAATGCTCGGTGACGCCCGCCGTATAGGTCCGAGCCAACAGAGTGATGTTTTCTCCCAAATGTTTGGCTTTTCTAATAAATTTCCGCGAGAACAAAGCTAGCAAAATGCCGCTGACCAGCACAAACAGCGTCAGCTTTACCGATAACCATAGAGCAAACACGATCTGAATGCCGGTAAATACCAGGTTAGTTCCCAGTCCAAGCGCGGAAACGGTGCCCTGGCTTACATTCGCGATCTCGTGAGTCATCATATGCGTAAAATCGGCTCTTCTCTTCTTAACAAACAAACTCCAATTCGACTGCAGAATCGCCCGGTACGTCTCGAATCTTAAAGATTTAATGAACATTTGCTGGATTTTGCTGTTCTGGATCGTTTGGCTTCTTTGCAAGAAAGCTTGAATCGTTACTATAACAATGAAAGAGAGCAAAATGACCAGCAGTTGCAAGTATTCCGGAATATGGGCAAAACCCTGATTCACCCAGGAAATAAGCGGGATCGGTCCGACGTCGACGCTCAGAACCCCGATCACGCCCAACATCGGGATCAATAAATAAATCGCCGCCCCTTCCAGGGAACTGATGATCATCATACTGAAAAAGTTAACGTACAGCTTAAACCCGACGACATGGTGCATTTTCTTCAAATAGGGCAGTAGTGGCGTCATCTCACATCTCCCTTGTCAGCCCTTGGCGCTTCAGCAACTTCCGCCTGATATACAAGAGGGGCCGCAGAGGAACATACAAAAAACGCAGTCCTTTCGGCAGCGGAAACATTTCCATATCATACGCTTTCGGCTGGAGCATATGAATGAAATATTTCAGCTTTGCCATTCCTTTTACCAGGGATATCGAATACTGATGCGTTCTTCGTCCCTGAATATACTCGATCGCCAGCTTGGCGAGCCGGTAAGAATAACGGGTGGGTTGAAGGGCCGGCAGCCGGTCGCCCGTCTGCGTTCCGAACAAGCGGGAGGTCAGCAGGAGAGCCTGCGCGCCGATATGCTGCAACCGATACGCTTCCAGATGCTGCACGATCCGTTTCCAATCAAGCTCCTCCGCCATCAATTTATCTATATCCGATAACCAACGAAGCCTGGACCAGCCATGACGGGCGCCGTGAGTAGTCAAGCTGAGAAACAAGTCCTCGGGGCCGAAGCTGTGCACGGAAACCCCTTTAAAAGAGAACGTCCTCTTTCTTGCCCACAATTCGTCGAAGGCAGGTTCGCTCCAGGTTTTCCAATTCAATCTCCAGTGAAGCTCGATCTGTATTTTTTTATTAGGATGGATGTAAGAATGATGATGCTCCCTTGTTTCCGTTAGGATCGTGGCCGGGTCGGCATCCGCCGCGAAGTAACCCGCATCGCGCAATACCGCGCCTGCCCGTTCCAGATCTTGATCCGCCACAAGGATGTCCAAATCTTTGCAGGTCCGCAGCGAAATGTCCCCATATAGACGTTCCGCGAGCAGAGGACCTTTTACGAGCAAATACGGAATCTCGCTTTTGTCCAATTGGATACCGATCATCTGCATCTCTGCGCTTAAGCGAAGCATTTGAAACGTATTATTCGTATAGTCTTGCTGCAGAACCTGAACGACGTGTTGCGGAAGAAGCTCTTTGCCCAATCGGCTCACATTCGAATAAACCAAAGGATACACGCGATGGTGCCGGGTCAGCTCTATAAACTGATCCCAGTCGATTGATGCGGATGTGCGCAAGATGTGACCGGGAAGGTCCGGCGCATGTTCCATGCCAACGATGGAAAGCAGCAGCTTCAGCTCTTGTGACATCGAACTCCGTTTCAGTTTGAACTTGCTACCCATTGACGGCTCCCCTTTGGCTCGCTTGGCGCTTACTAACGTTTCCGAACTTGGCTACGACCGTAAACCGCTCCATTTCCTCATACCCGGAAATATAATACGGACCGCTGCGCAGCCACGCATGGGCAATCATGCTGCCGCTTTCGTCTCTGGCCGTTCCCAGATACAAGGTGCTCTCGATTCCCCGTCTTTCGAGCATCTTCATCCCGGCGATCGCCTTGACCAGACACATGCTTTCCCACCAGGTGTAACGGCTCATCACTTGAATCGCTTGCGAAATATGCTTAATTACGTTCCGCTGGGCCGGATTGGGCGCCAGGTCCGTCTCCATCATCCGGATTCCCAAAGAAGGCGCAACTTTCGCAAAAGGCAGCGCTTTTAGCAGTCTCGCCCAGCCCAGATAAAAAAAAGCTTCCATAAATAACAGCTTCGTGCCCGAATTCAGCGACAAAAACGATTTCACTTTTCTCCACAACGTTAGGTGCGCCCTTCCTGCTATAATTTGGCCGTAGCCTTAAGTCCCGGTTCGTATGAGCTTCTCGGCCAGCATAGTCTGCAAAAACGACAAAACCTGCCGCTCGCAAGCGTCCTGGTCGATCTCGTACTCTTCTCTTAAAGAAGTGACCACTTGCCTGACCGAAGTCGGCGATTCGATCAATTCCCAGATTCGGCCTCCGATCGAGCCGAGGTTGTAATATTTGCCCGATTCGACGCTCATCATTACTTTCTCGTCATTCATATTGCTCGCCAGAAATCCGTCGGACTGCATCACGACTTGGTCAAGCTCAAGCGGTTGAACGCTCATCACAGGTCAAGCTCCTTTGTTAATAGAATCCACAATTCGTGCGAGCAGCTGTTCCGGGGCAAAGGACGAAGCGGATCTTCGAACCTGATACACCCGAACCTGCGTACTGATGCTTGCCGACATATGGAAATGCCATTTCTCCAATTGAAGGATCGGGATCAGCATGCTGCGGTACGTATGGAACCGGAACACAGGAAGCTTCTCCAGTCCCTCCAGCTGATGAACATACAGGTCGTCCCGGGCAGGCAGCAGCTCGAAAATTCCGCCAAGCGGCACCGGACTCGAATAAAAACGGTTTTTGACCGGGATCGCGTATTTATTTACTCCGCCGTATAACGGAGCATATTGATCCGTCTGCATGCCGAAGCCGGTCAGACTTTCCTGCCATAATTTTTGCTGCGGATACGACGGGGTTACAACCGGCGTCCCCTCATGCGACAACGATACGGCAATGACGTCATCGCTTACAAGCGAGTACCCTTGACGGACAAACGCAGCGGCAAGCGTCGATTTGCCGGCCCCGGATTCGCCGACGAAAGCATAAGCTTTGCCGTCCACGACGACCGCGCTGCCGTGCAACGGCAATATTCGACGTTGCATCAACAAGGCGCCCATACAGCTTCCGAGCACGTACAGCCGGACCTGATTCTCATCCGAGCCCGCCAGAGGCGACACGAGAATCTCTCTGCCTCCCCGGATACAAACATGAGCGATTCCCGGCAAATGAAAATAAATGTCCCCGTCTTTGCCCGCATAATAAGAGTCATGAAACAACGAGTCGTCCCAGATACCGGACAAATCGGCAATCCGGATTTCTACGTCAGGCGCCCCCTCTTCATCGTCGATCGATAGGAGTTCGGGCAAAGCAAAGTCGCTGGAAAAACGCAGCCCGAACGCTCGATAGGCATTTCTCTTGGCTGTAGGAATGATCATGCAATGCTTCCCCCTCCCCTCTTAAAAAGGGGCCCCTATACAGGTTATGTATAAGGGCTCGGATTCTCATAATAAGTACGGATTAGGAATCGTAAAGATCCCCGTCCAGCTTGCCGCCAACCCATGTCCAGTCGACTTTCGTCGAACCGATACCGGACATCGTCATGCTGACGTCAAGGACTTCCAATGTAGGAGCCTGCCACTCTTTTTTCATACGTTTCACCTCCCTCCGTTGCATGCAGCCGTTTTATAAACCGGAATGCGATCAAACTTCGCATCAAAAACCTTACATCCGAATCGAAAGCCTGCTCCGGTCTCGGAGCGTCGCCGATCCGGGCCAAAGCTTGGTCGATTGCGGCGATATTTAAATAGGCCGATGCGCCGGTATCTTTGGATAACTCGCGAAGCTCGCCGGTAAACATTCCCCATGCAGGCAGCATCCGATGCAGCCAATCCGCGCCTTGTACCCCGCGGGTCCGTTGATTCAGCCGCACTTTATCGGGCAAGTACGGTTTCGCGGCTCTCCGGATTAACGACCGGTCGTATCCGTTCTGGACAAACTGGTCGAGCGGCAACGATAAGCAGAACCTTACCACTCGCGCATCGCTGCTGGGATCGCGCTCCCATACCGAATGACGCAGCGACAGCTTCGTGCAGGAAGCTCCCCGCATATTTTGAACGGCCAGGTTGTGGAAGAAGCTCTCCCTTTCATTCACCATGCTGACGTTGGATTCGAGGCCGATATCCTGATCTTTCAACATTTCATACACGTTCGTTTTCTCGGCGAAATCCGGATGAATCATCGAAGCAATATCCATCTGGCCGATCGAGCGGTGCGTAGGGCGGAAGAACGCATACTTGCCTAGCCGTTTGATTAAGTTCAGCCGGCCCATCCGCATATTTTTGCTGTAAGGCTTCAGCTCGCGATAAAAACGGACCCAGCGAAGCTTCCTTAATAAATGGACGTAATATTCGGCCGCCGACCCCCACGAGATCGAGAAGTTCCCGGCTGCGCCTGTAAGCAGGATGCCCACCCCTTGTCTGGAAGCTTCTTCGTAGATTCCTTTTATCCAGTGCGAGTTTTCGAAATTTTTGTAAGGCGCCTGAAGCACATCCAGCCAATCATCCACTTCCGAAAATGGACTCAGGTCCGGGAAGTCCAAATAATTTTCCGTAATGTTGCCTACGAAACCGACCGTTTCCTGAATAAACGGGCGTTCGTCCGCCATCCGGCTCGCTGATGTCCAATCGACAAAATCGGGAGCGGGAATCGTGCTGAACGCATGCAGCGGCCTTCCTTCCCGTCGAAGGAGTTTAGCGGCTGTACCCGCGACCAGGCCCGAATCCAGGCCGCCGCTTAATGTCGCCCCCACCTTCCGATGGGTGCGCAGTCTGCAGGCAACCGCTTTTTCAAATACGTCCCGAAACGCTTCTTCGTAGTCCTCATTCGAAGGCAAGCGCAGCCGAGTCTCAGGCACAAGCGTCCCGTACCTCGTCAGCTCGATTCTTCCGCTTCTCATCACGAAAGAATGGGAGGCCGGGATTTGATTAATATGTTTGTATGCCGTGGTATGTATATCCGTATTATCCAGCATCGTCGGGATCGCGAGATATTGCGCAAGCCACACTTCATCAAGCTCCGTCTTCACACCGGGAATCGCGAACAGGGGCGAAATCGTCGTACAAAACGCGGCCCTTTCCGGATTGCGGTGATAGTACAACGTCCGGCTGCCGAATATATCCCTCGCTCCGAACAAACTATGATTTTTCCGGTCCCAGATGAGAAAGGCGAAGTCGCCGAGCAAAAACTTCGGAGTATCCGTGCCCCACTTCATGTAAGCGTCCAGGATCAGCTCACTGTCGGTAATCTGCTCCCGTCTCCCCGCTTCGATCTGCAGCTGCTGAAATAACTCGTCGCGATTATCGAGGATCGCGTCCGCCGTTATCGCGAGCCGGGCTTCATCCCGGTAGAGAGGCAGCCGCTCGCCAACCGATTGGGGCGTGATCCATTGGGCATGACAGCCAAGAAAAACAGTTCCGTCATTCCAAGCACCCTGATCGTCAGCAGGATACGGTTCAAGAGCCTGCATCATCCGTCTTCCTTCGTCCTGGAGCCGTCCAGACGCTTCATGATCGTATACAATACCGACTAGTGCACTCATGGTTCCCCCTGCAGCGTTTGAAGCAATGTTGTCGTCCTCGGATTTATGTTATGATACATTTTGTATATTGTCAATCTAATTTGATACAAATAGTATCATTATGATTACAAGGACTCACTACTGGTTCCTTTTTCCTATTCCACTTCGCGGTGTAAACTGCCGCCGTTAGCAAACAGCGGATATGAATATATATTAGCCGGCGCTGCGATTATGCGCGCTGAACTCAAAAACGGAATGAACCCGGATCTACGCGATACTGCCGATCCCCAGCTACTCTCGGTTCTTCTCGGCCTGCTGCTTGAGCTGCGCTTCCTCCCCCTTTGCCGCGCTTATTTGAACCCCATCCGTTTCCTTAAACGAGCTCTCCTGCAGCCTGGATAAAAACTGGTAAACTTTCTTCGTTTCAATCTCCAGGTGCCTCATTACTTCCAACACATCGATTTCCCTCTTCTCGGCCATTTTCTCCCCCAAAAATGTAGATCTGATCTTCATCAATTTTGGCGTGCAATGAGTCATCTAATGTTGTAAAATATGAAATGATTTGCTCATCAACAATATCGAACCGAACAGGTATGTAGTCATAGAGTTATGATACTTTTGTATCAACAATTTAATTTTAGATACACAACGTATCAAAGTCAAGCGTTATCCCTTTATTATTTCCGCGTTTTTCTAAATAATCAAATTTATTCCACTCGGAGTTCCTAACGTTAGTATATCTAGGGAATATTTAGTTGCTTCCGTTTGCTAGATTACGAAATTTATATCGTTCGTCTTGTTTTACTGTTGTACCAGTGGGTATACTACTATTATCGGATTTCGAACTTAGGGGGACAGACGATGATGAAATGTGGGGATAGAATAGCATATCTTCGCGAGAAGAGGGGCCTTACGCAAGAGGAATTATCTCATAAACTCGGGATCTCTCGCGCCTCCCTATCCCACTACGAAACCAATCGTAGAGAGCCGGACTATGAGACTTTGCGGAACATAGCCAACTATTTTGACATATCTCTGGATTATTTGCTGGGCAGAACCAACGATCCATACTCGGAGCTTGATAAGGACGTACGGGATTTCGTAGACAGCCTGGAACTATCCGACGAGAACATCTTGGAGAAATTCAGCCTTACGGTAGACGGAAGGAAGCTTTCGGTTGAAGAAGCCAAACGGTTCATTGCTTTTATTCGAGCAGAGCGTTCCTTCAAATAAACTTTATATGTTGCTTTTAACCTTCCAAGAGGTCGTCAGTTCCATGAGGACTTCTTCTTTATGTTTCATTGATACAAAATGGACCAGAAATCTTTCCCTATTCATTAGTATATGAGAAACAGAAAGGGATGGAAACTATTCTTTTTGTCAGATCCAAAAATGAACGCTTACCGGCGTCTTTTGACAGGTGTTTACCTAGATTTAGAGTCAAGCCACTCCCACGCTACACTTTCTTGATACATTAATAAACAAAGAGTAAATCGCCTTTGCCTTAGCGACTTACTCTCTCCCCCTCACATCCGTAAAACCGCATCCCGCCCCTTCATTCCCGGCACGATGCCTAACCGCTCCGCTTCGTGGGTGACGGACTCCAAGGGAGCGTCGAGCAGCTCGTCGAGCGTGCGGACACCGGTAGCCCGGCCAGCAATGATATTTCGATCCTTCAGCCGATCGTTCAGCAGCCCGATGTCCAAGGCGCCGCACATGATGTAGCCCCGGTCCGTGGTGACTGCGATCAGCGTCGTTTTCGGCAAGGATACGGTAATGCCGATTACGGTACGCCCCTCTATTACGATAGGTTTCGCTTCAATCATTCCAGACGGTTCTCCTTTCGCCTCAAGGTTAGTATCAGCATATGCAAGCGCTGCCCGCTTAGTCCGGTCTTTCGCCCAGTTCGAGCCGGATCTGCCTGGCGGCGGAAGGCAGGAGCGTAAGCGGATTTCCGGTTACTTGAAACCGTGTTTTTTGATATACTAAGGACTACATACCTATTGAATAATTCCGGAGTGAGACCATGGAACCAGAAAAGTCCAAATTTGAGAAAAAAAAGCATTTATTCCAAGTGGAGATTTTGGTTGAAGAACCTACCCATATGATGGCACTGGCTGCTCTGCTGCAAGCGTTGAATCATCCCCACGTAGCGGATTTCCGGATTATGCAGGGCATTCAGTTCGGCAAGGAAATCGAGAAAACGTTAAAGGAGAACAAGGGCGAGCGGTTCGCGATTCCTCCCCATCAGGCGGCCCCTGTTAAGGTTCCGCCGCCGAACGGTCCGGAGAAAGATCGTCCTGACAAGCCGGAGCCGAATCCCGCTGGGGAGAAATCGCTGATCGGCGAGCCTGCCGGCGGCAAAACGAAAGAGCCCGCTCCTATGAAAAAAACGGACTCTCCGGCTGGCAACCTCAAATCCAGCTTAAGCTTCGACAATTTGTCCGATCTTCAAGCCAAAGGCACGCTCGTTCGAATCGTGGCGGTGAAGGAGAAAGGAATCAGACTGAGCATCCCTTGTCGGATTCTCCGATTCGACGCGGCCGGGCAGCAACTGACGATTTACCACGTGGATGAAAAGAAAGTGTATTCGTTTAACTTGAACGAAATCGAAGATATTATTACCGGATGATGGCGGAGCGCATACGAAAACGGGCTGGTCGTACAGGTCTGAAAACCTGACGATCAGCCCGTTTTCTATGAATCAATTGTAAGGCATATGCTGCTGCTGTTGGTGCTGGGATTGCTGGTAGTTGTTCGCGAACATCGGTGCCTGCTGCGCATAGCCCTGCTTGCTTGCGGACATTTTTTGCTGAACGAATTGAGACGTTTTCTGCCCGTCTTGGCTGTACTGCTTCAACTGCTTGTCGATTTCCTGACGCAGCACTGGAGAGGCGGTATTATACATATTCTGCTGCTTCATCAGGGTGTAAAGCCGGCCCTGCATGGTCAGGGTGCTCGTTGTCAGCTCCGTAAACATTTGACGGATCGCAGGGCAATTCGATTCAGTCGTGGCGGTCGTGTATTCGCGAACCGAACGTTTCAGCTCGCATAAGATCGTGTACAGCAAGTCCTGCTCCGGCATAAACGATCCGCTTTGTTGCTGTTGTTGTTGCTGCTGTTGCTGCTGCATGGTTGAGTACAAGACGCTTCTCCTCCTTATTGGGAAGTCCCCGGCTGCTGCGGAGCCAAGTTCATATGATGCTGCAAGCTGTTCAGCAGGGTGTGATAATGCTGCTCATGGGTATGAAGCATATCCAGGCAAATATTGCGTACCTGCGGGTTGTTCGTCGTCGAAGCGGTAGCTGCGCAAAGCTTGATCAGCAAATCCTCGTTCGACATCGTATCCGCTACGTATTCGAGTTCCTTGGCCGTTAACGGCTGTAGCCCATTCATCTGCATATTTGATCCCTCCCTTCGAAAGTTCCATTGATTAAGATGCCCCAGCCGATTTCTCCTTATGTATGCATGTGCACTCACCGCCTGTACATACTAACGTACAAAGTCAGAAGCAAATTCCGTTTCCGAAAAATGGTCTGAAGCTTCACTTTCCCGTTTCGTTTCACTTATTAGCTCCGACTATCTTGGAAAGAGTGTGCTTATTATGGAGTTGTATTCCGGTCAATCGTGCTGGATCGATACGCTTCCCGTTCCCCCCGCCTTCCCGGCGCTTGATCAGGACATCTCGTGCGACGTTGCGATTATTGGCGCAGGCAGTACGGGGGCGCTTTGCGCCTATGAGCTTATCAGGCATGGCCTGGACGTGATCGTGGTAGACAAACGGAAGGCTGCCTCGGGAAGTTCCTGCGTGAATACAGGTCTCGTGCAGTACATCAACGATAAGCCGCTGTCCGCTTGTATCCATTCTTTTGGTACGGAGCAGGCAGTCCGCTTTTACTCCTTATGCCGCGAGGCGGTCAGCGAACTGCAGAGTATATGCTCCAATATCGAGGGCGCGGATTTCGTAAGAAAAGATAGCCTCTATGTAGCCAGCCATCCGGAGGATGCAGCCGCTTTAAAAGAGGAAAGCGCGATCATAACCGGGTACGGATTCGATGCAGAGTATTGGGACGAGCGGACGACCGCCTCGCAATTCGCTTTCGGCAAGGCGGCCCTTTATTCCCGGGGCGATGCCGAGCTGAACCCTTACCGTTTCGTCAACGGTTTGCTTGCAGCGATCGGGCGGCAAGGCGGGCGGATCTATGAGCATACGGAAGTGAAGAGGCATACGACGAGTCCGGACAGCATTACGCTTTATACGGACAAGTGGAAAATACAGGCGCAATACGTCGTTTTCGCCTCGGGATACGAAACTCAGGAGCGGATGGCGAATCCGAACGCCGTACTTTCGAGCACATTTGCGATCGCCACTCAGCCGCTGGACAGCTTTCCGGACTGGCCGCATCGCTGCCTGATCTGGGAAACGGCCAGACCTTATATGTATATCCGCACGACGGCGGATAACCGGATTATCGCCGGAGGATTCGACGAGCGGACGAACATTGCGGACGAACGAAACCGGATGCTGCCGCACAAAGCTTCTATGCTGCTCGAAAAGCTGCACGAGATGTTTCCGCGGCTTCCGGAACTGCGTGCCAGCTACAGCTGGGCGGCGGCATTCGGCAACACCCACGACGGTCTCCCGATGATCGGGCTTCACCCTTCCTCCCCGCGATGTTTCCTGGCACTCGGGTACGGAGGGAATGGAACGGTGTACAGCAAGATCGCAGCTTCCATCCTGAGCGGCCTTATCGTGAATGGCGGTCACCCCGATGCCCAACTGTTTCGGGTCGATCGTCCGAGCCGGACGCTCTCGCCCGCCTATCGAATCAATGATTGCCGCGGATAGATAGGTGTCCAAGCATCGGGCGGCAGACCTGCATACTATGAGGTAGCCTGGCGAAGGGAGGAACACCTGTGCAGTCTACCTTGAAAAGACAAGATGTGAAGAAACTGATAGGGAAACCGATCTATGCGGTAAAAAAAGACGGTGCGGTCGTAACAGGTCTTCTGAAAAGCTTGAACGGCAACCGACTGGTCCTGGAACGGCCAAAAGGCAAAGGAGTAAGGACAAAAGCGGTAATCCCGCTCGTCCTGTTCGACCTGCTGGCCATCGGCACTTACGGAGGCTACGGCGGATACGGTTATGGCGGTTATGGAGGGTACGGCGGGTACGGATACGGCGGATATCCGTACGGAGGTTATCCCGGTTTATTCTGGTAATAGAAGCTTCTTGCGAGCAGAACGGATTCAGGTTCGCTGATAACTCTTGATAAAAAGGACCGAAAGCGTCTGAAGGCTGCTGCCTCTCGCTTCCGGTCCGTTTTTTTAAACACTTTACTGGTTAGACTTCCGCGCGGCCAGTGCTAGGAAAAGCCAGCCGAGCATAAACGATACTCCGCCAAAAGGCGTAATGATTCCAAGCTTGGTTATTTCGGTAACGGCCATCACATATAAGCTGCCTGAGAACAAAACCATTCCGATCAACATAAACAGTCCAGCCCGGGAAAGCCATTTCGACTCGCCGAGCTTCCCTGCCGCCAGACCGATAACAATCAAGCCAAGCGCGTGGGCGATATGGTATTGGACTCCCGTCTGATAAGCGGACATCAGATTGGCTTCCAGCTTGTCCTCAAGGCCGTGAGCGCCGAACGCTCCCAGCGCCACCGCAAGCAGCATCGCGATGGCCCCCCAGCTTACATATTTGCGAACCATACATCCAGCTCCCTTTCCTTTTTTGCTCTTATACATCCAGCATACAGGAACGCACCAAGCAGCGCCAGCGAACATTCCGTGAACCGGTTGACATCGGCGCTTTCCTTACTTTACAGTAGAATGGTAGCTGATAATTAAAGGAGTTTACCGATGGAACAAAGGCCAAATGACGTTCAGAACAACCCGGTGCCGGCGAACGATCCACATCTGACCGGTGCCTCTTACATGCCCCCCGCCCAACCGCTTAAGCATTCCGGACTCGGGATCGCTTCGTTTATCATTTCCGTAACGATGCTGGGCGCAATTATCCTGTCTTTTGTAGTTATGACTAGCCTGGCGGCCGACTTAATAACCGGCGGCGGGCTGCCGGACGAACAAATGCTGCTTGAGAAATCGCCGATCCTTATCTTATTCGTATTTCTTATTCTAGGCGCGCTCGTGCTCGATATCGTCGGAGGCGTTCTCGGAATCGTCTCTCTGTTTCAGAAAGAACGGAGAAAGGTGTTCGGCATCTTGGGCACGATTTTTTGCTTTTTACCGATAGTCGGCTTCTTTCTGCTCTTTTTGATCGGACTTGTACTATCCGGACAAGCGGTGTAAGGCAAAGACGGTTTTTGCTAGCCGTTCCGCTATTTCAAACAGCTTACCGATAAGGCGGTGATCTAGATGTTGCCCAAAGCTTGGACACAATGGCTGGTCCGGCTAACCAAAACTTTCGGGTTCCATGGGAACAAAGGCAAGCAGCCGTACAGCTCGATGATCGGACGCCCGATGGCAACGCTGCTGCTGCTGTCCATGGTGCTCCCGGGCTTCGAGGGAACGGCGGAAGGGGCGGCCCGCTTGAACGCTTCCGTCTCGTTTACCGACCGGCATATCGTCATCCGCAACACCGGCGCGGCCGTCTGGAAGCAAGCGAAAATATCCATCGACGGCGACTATGCTTACAAAGCCGAATGGGTGCCACGCGGAACGATATCGATCGCTTATGCGGAAATTGTCGACGCAGCTGGGGAAGCGTATGAGCCGCGGCCTGGGGTCCATCCCCATGTCCGGATCGAGGTTTCGGCAGCGGACGGGAAACCGGCTATATTCGAGCGCTAACGCTAACGCTGCGCCAAAATCAAAAGACGCTTCCCGCCACTTCGGAGTGGAGGAGGAAGCGTCTTTTTTGTGCCCAATGAACCCTATCTGATCGTGAAGATCACAGGCTTGTGATAGTTGAGCCCCAGCGGCAGGCCGATTACAGCGTCTTCTGGCCCGGCTTCCAGTTGGCCGGACACAATCCGCCCGCTTGCAGCGCCTGCAGCACGCGCAGCGTCTCGTCGACGCTGCGGCCAACGTTCATATCCGTTACGACCTGATAGCGCAAAATACCTTCCGGATCGATGATGAACAGCCCGCGATGAGCAACGCCGGACTTCTCGTCGAGTACGCCGTAGGCGCTCGCCGTCTCCCTCGTAACGTCGCCGGCCATCGGGTAGCGGATCGGGCCGATGCCGTTGCGGTCGCGAGGCGTGTCCATCCAGGCGCGGTGCGTATACACGCTGTCGACGGATACCCCGACTATGTCGCAATCCAGATCGAGGAACTCCTCGTACCGGTCGCTAAAGGCGATGATCTCAGTCGGACATACGAACGTAAAATCGAACGGCCAGAAAAACAGCATCACCCATTTTCCTTTGTAATCCTCCAGTTTAACGTTCTCCTCAAGCGTCTCCACGTTTTTGGTCGAAGGCAGGTTAAAAGCCGGCGCAGGTTGTCCCATTTTGGCCAAAGCTTGTACAGTTGTTGTCATAGCTACGATTCCTCCTGATGTTGGGTAATGGTATTCCTAGTGAAATGGTTATGAACAATAGCGGAGATCCGCCCCGTTAATTGGCGGCTGCAGCGTCCGCCACGGCGGCAAGCGCTTTGCGGATGCGGCTCGGGTTAAGACCGAGAATGTGCATGTCTCCGATCACCGTTACAGGCACCGACATCAAACCCATGCTCTCCAGCTGCTCCGCATGCTCAGGATTCGTATCGATGTTGCGTTCCTCGTAGGTGATGCCTTGGTCTTTCAAATATTGTTTCAATTGCCCGCAGTAGTGGCAGTTTGTGCTGGAATATACGATTGCAGTTGACATGTATATACACACTCCTTATCCGGAATCTGATTTTATTTATACTGCGGCAACACTTGCGTCCGCTTATGAATATATTTATCGACGGCCATTGCCGCGATCGCACCGTCCGCTGCTGCGACAACCGCTTGCTTGACCGGCGTCCTGCGGACTTCCCCCGCGCCGAATACGCCCGGTACCGGGGACTGCATCAGAGAATCGAGAATCATAAAACCTTCGTCGTCGAGGGGCACTTGCTCTTTGATCAGCTCTGTGCCCGGCTTGCTCCCGGACAAAAATACAAATACGCCGTCCGCTTCAAGAATCCGCTCTTCGCCGCCCGCAGTACGAATCTTCACTCCCTCGACGCTTCGTTCGCCGATAATCTCGAGCGGTCTTGTCCGAAACATCCACTCCGTCCCCGGCAGTTCCGGCGCATGATCCACACCCTGCAGTTCGGCGCGGGGCACCAGAAACGTAATCCGGCTCGCGAATTTGGATAAGGCGGCCGCTTCCTCCAAGGCTTCCTCGGAATCGCCGATGACGATGACCGGCCGGCCTGTGAAAAAGGCACCGTCGCAAGTGGCGCAAATGCTGACTCCTTTGCCGAGCAAGCGCTCTTCCCCGGAAATCATCCGGTTTCGTCCTTTGGAACCGGTAGCAAAAATGACGGCTTTCGCCTCAAATACCCCGTCCGCCGTAAATACGGTCTTAATCTCATCCTCCACATCAACCGCCGTTATCGTGGTCTGAATGTATTCCGCTCCGAATGCCGACGCTTGACGGCGAAAAGTTTCGAGCAGCTCCTTGCCGCTCCATTCGCCCTCTACGCCAGGGTAGTTGGCGATTTTGTGAGTTAAGGCCAAAGCTCCCGTGAATGGAGCTTTATCGATCACCAGCGTCTTTAAATTTCCTCTGGCCGTATAAATCGCAGCAGAAGAACCTGCCGGACCACCGCCGATAATAATGACATCGTACATTCGTTCACCCCTCATCAGTGAAAAGTAACTATCTGTTAATAATTATTATAAACTATAACTAATTAAAGTCAATACTTATTTATAATTATTATAAATAACAAACACCCCTTCTATGTTTCTCTTGGATAACATTCACAAAGAAAGTAAAAATCTATTATTTTTCGATACAATACGAATCATTATTATTGGCAAATCCTTCATTATGTGATACGATACGTATCGTAATGTAGAACCGAAGCACTAGGGAGGGACAGTAATGCCTAGAAAAAGAGTATACTCGGATGAAGAAAGGCGCAAACGGCATTGCGAAGCAAGCCGAAAATACCGGGAAGCCAATTTAGAGAAAGTTAGCGCTTACAATAAGAAATGGAAAGCGGAAAACTGGGAATATTACAGCGAATATAACCGGGAATATTTGCGCAGGTGGCGGCAGCGGAAAAAGATGGGGAACACTACGACCACTACCTAGCCGCAGCTTTAGCTTTATCCTGCATACCCCACGGCCGGGCCAGAAGGCATGCTGCTTGTTGCGGGGCGGCTTACAGAATTCATTCGTTCATTCGGGGGATTCGGTACATAAAGAAGGAACTTACAATCATCATTCTTTCCAGGTTCCAAACAAAAAAGAGCCTTAGCTGTTCACGGCTGCCGCCGGTTCCAGCTGGCTCTTCTCCCATTTCTTCGGTCCTCTATCCGCGTACCGTACCCTTCATCCATCCGCCGCTCCGAAGCTCGGCGACCGATTCCTTGACGCACAGCTCGCCTTCCGCTCCGAAATATTCGAAGGAGAGAAAACCTTCATAACCTTTGCTGCGCAGCATCTCGCACAGCTTGATGTTGTCCACGTCGCCGACCAATACCGTCGAAGGCTTGCGGCTTTCCGGAGCGTCCAGCTTCCAGAAGTAGTTTTTGATATGAACGTGGTCGGTATAATCGTAAAACGCCTCCAGCGCTTCCGCCTGATCGGTCCGTTCCAGATATAAATTGAAGCCGTCGAACAACAGACGCAGTCTCGGGTGGTCCGCATCTACAATAATGCGCCTGATCGACTCGATGCTGTCCGCAAACGTATTGTTATGCATCTCCAGCCCCAAGTTCACTCCGTACCGGTCTGCAAGGTCCAGCGCCTGCTTCAGTGTCTGAATCGCACGATCCCATAGCTCCTCCGAAGCTTCGGCCGACGGAAGATGGCCCAGAAATATCCGGACCAGCGGACTGCCGAACCGGACGGCATATTGAGCCGCTTTCTCGACCGCCGCCAAACTTTCCGCACGTTCTTCGTCACTTTTTGTAAAATGCGTATACGGACTAATCGCCGGCACCTGCCAGCCGCTGCTGCGGACCTCGTCCACCAGCCCGTCGACGGCTCCCCAACGTTCCGCATATTCGTCTATATGCCCTGTCCACAGCTCGACGCCGTCCAGTCCGAGCTCGCGGACGCGGTTTAATACATACTCCACCGGCTTATCCCGGTTTCCTGTAGAGCATAGACTCCATTTCATCGCACATACCTCCAGTCCCTCTGCCGATTCCGCTTCGGCCTTCCTCCATTCGCAAGAGGAGCCGGCCGTCGCCAGCAATCGTTTACTTCATTGTAAGGGAACGGACTTTCCGGCAGCAAGGCTTGGAATCGTCTTTATCTCGTCCAAAATGTTGCGAGAATGAAGGGCGTCTTCACACAAATTGCTTGTAAAGCTCCAGCAGCCGGTCGAGACTCGGTTTGCCGCTCAGAATAACTTGCCGCATCCGGGCCTCCCGCCGGTCCCCCGCCTGCAACTGGCCTCCGAACAAAGTGAAATAAAGGGCGTTATGCCGTCTGATGCTGTCGTTTTCCTCCGGGCTGGAATAGGTGATGCCGATCGCTCCGCACTCCGCCGGGTCCGCCATCTGCACGACGTGCACGTCTTCGTTGCCCATGACGGCTATCGGCCTTCCATAATACGGACCTGTGACGAAGTGGGCAATCGGCTTCCCGCTTTTCTCGTCAAGCCATCTGCCGTCCAGATGAGTATGCGCCGCTTCGTTATCCCGCGGAAAATAAACGTAGTGTCCTTTGATGTAAGGATGATCTTCCACTTTCAGCAGATGCAGATCCGAATCGTCCATTTTGCCCGGCCAGTTCGGCAATACGGCGTAAGGCTCGAGCAGGAAGTCGAAATAAGACGATATCGTAAGCTCGTGCCCGGACAACGGCTTAACCGCTTCAATCGTTATGCTCAGATCGATCGTAAAAGCGTCCGCGATCGTATAAACCGCTTCCATCCGGCACGGGTTCGCCTCCGTCGGCTCCCATTGCAGACGAATGCCGCTTGCGGTTTCCCCGCTTACGACGAACGGCTCGTTCCGGGCAATCGCGCGAAGACGGCCTTCATTCATAATCCGGTACAGATTCAGCACGTAATACGGCTCCCGGACCAGATCATACCCGATTCCAGGCACCCGGCAAGATACGAGCCCGTGTTTACCTTTGTCTGCTCCGAGCACTATATCCGTATCGTCCAGCCGGAACGAATATCTTTTGTCCCCTTCTATTCTTTCCCCGGCACCATTCTTCACGTCCAGCCTCATCCCTTCCGTTTGATAGATAGTTTCGTCTCCATCATATAGGAAAAAAGAGGAAAGCAGAAGTAGTAGATTTCCGATTTTCTCCGGTAAAAAAGGCGGATACTGCGCAAATCCTGCCATTCTCTGTACAAATGGCAGCAAAAACAGCGAAAAACGACTCGCTCCGTATCGGCCCCAGCCAGGGCGACCGTTCGAGAATGTTTTCCGCTCTTGAGAGTAAGGATCATAGGATGGATTCATGCCTAAGCCCCCGACACGCCGTTTCCCCAATCTGCCATCATTTACCGAAGATCAACCGTTCCCGGCAGCCGAATGTTCGCTTATGCAGGAGAGGAATGCATGGCCGTACTTGTCGTACTTGACCTTGCCGATCCCTTTAACGGTTAGCATCTCTTCTTCCGTTGCCGGCATTACGATGCACAGCTCCCGCAAGGTAGCGTCGTGGAATATCGTAAACGGGGGCACCCGCTCCCGGTCGGCAAACGTTTTGCGCAGCTGGCGCAGCTTCTCGAACAGCGCTTCGTCCCCGGTATCGGCCGAACGGGAGGCGGAACGCGCGACAGGGGTCACCCTCTGGAACACCTGCTCCTTCCCTTCCAGCACCCCTCTCGCTTCGTTCGTCAGCGTCAAGACCGGATACTGGCTGTCGGTCAGCCGCATATAACCGTCCGCTACAAGCACGTTGATCAGGTTGACAATATCTTTTTCCTTGCGCGCACTTAACGCTCCGTAAGTAGGCAAACGTTCGAAGCCGAATTGGCGCACCTTGGCGTCGTTAGCCCCGCGCAGCACTTTGGCCGTGAGCGTGATGCCGAACCGCTGCTTCATCCGGGCGACGCATGAAAATATTTTTTGCGCTTCCAGCGTCACGTCCTCGACCTCCCGGTCGTCCGTACAACTGCCGCATCTGCCGCAGCTTTGCCCGTCGGAATCGCCGAAATAACGGACGATGTACCGCTGCAGACATTCCGTCGTATGGCAGTATTCCACCATCCCGTGCAGGTTGCCGTATTCGATCGCTTTCCGGTCCTCATCGCTTTCGCCCTGCTCGATCAGAAACTTCTGCGTCATCACGTCCTGCGGCGCGTACAACAGGATGCATTCCCCCGGCTCGCCGTCGCGGCCGGCCCGTCCCGCCTCCTGGTAATACGATTCCACATTTTTCGGAATATTGTAGTGAATGACGTACCTGACGTTTGATTTGTCGATTCCCATGCCGAACGCGTTGGTAGCGACCATCACTTTCAGCTCGTCGTACAGGAACAGCTCCTGGTTGCGGACCCGCTCCTCGTCCGGCAGGCCGGCATGGTATCGCCCCGCCCGGATCCCGAGCTTGACGAGGTAGTTGCAGCATTCCTCCACCTCTCGCCGGGTGGAAGCGTAGATAATGCCGCAATCGCCGGAACGCCCCCGTACATAGTCGGCCAAGTACGCCTTTTTGTCGATTCCCTTCATCACGAAAAAGCTCAGATTGTCCCGGGCATAACCGGTCGTTACCCGGAGCGGATCGTTCAGCCGCAAATGCCGGACGATGTCCGCCTTCACCTTGTCCGTAGCGGTCGCCGTAAAGGCGGCGATGATCGGCCTCGGCTTGATCACGTCGAGCAGCCGGCTGATCGCCATGTAGCTCGGCCGGAAGTCATGGCCCCACTGGGATACGCAGTGCGCTTCGTCGACGGCGACGAACGGGATTTTCAGCTCCGCGAGCAGCCGGACGAACCGATCGGATTCCAGCCGCTCCGGCGCCACGTAGACGAGTTTGTAGCGCCCGCCCGCAATGTCCCGGAACCGCGCGTTCAGCTCCTGCACCGTCAGTGTGCTGTTGATAAAGGTAGTCGGAATGCCCGACTGATTGAGCGTATCGACCTGGTCTTTCATAAGCGAGATCAGCGGCGATACGACAAGCGTCACTCCGTCCATCACGGCCGCCGGCACCTGGTAGCAGACGGACTTCCCCGCTCCCGTAGGCATAACGCCGAGAGCGTCGCGGCCTTCGAGAATGCCGGATATGAGTGTCTCCTGTCCCTTTTTGAACGTATCGTAGCCAAAATGCGTTTTTAATACCGCTCTCGCCATCTGTTGCGCGGTCACGTCAGATTCCCTCCGCTTCCTGTTGAAATTCTCCGACTTCCACTATACCACATCTCGGTCGGGCCGTTGAATGGAAAGTGCAAAAGGCGCTACCCCGTCGATGAATCCAACCTCATTCCTTCCCCGGTCTACCATTGGGCAGGCACCCTTGACAGCCCTTCATATTTGAGATATATTTTACAAAAATATGAATTTCCTATTGGGACGCTTACAACGGAAGCACCGGTGAAGTGAGGCAGAGACGCCTTGCTTTCCGGTGCTTTTTTGTCGTTCGCCGGCGGACTGTGGGGAAGAAGGAGGCATGTAACGTGCGAGGAATGCGAAAGGGAAGCAAGCGCAGGCTGTTGGCCGCCCTGATCGCCGCGGTTCTGATTATGCATTCGTTTCCGGTAACCGTGGCGGCTGCTGGTTATGAGCTGTCGGCTACAATGAAAAAATCGTTTGATAAGATGGCGGATGCCGCCGGAGGTACGTTCCAACGAAATCTCGGCGCCCAGTACGGCGAGCTGACCGCCCTGCAGCAGGAGCATCGGAAGCGCGATGCGGACAGCAAAGAGCTGCGAATCCGCAACGATGAAGCGCTGAAGGTACTCAGGCGGCAAATCAAACAGCTCGACGAGAGTCATCTCGCGGAATTAAAACGCCGCGTCGACGACACGAAGGCGCGGTACAAGCCGATGCTGGACATGTACACGTCGATCAATCAGCAAATCACGACGGCCAAGAAGCTGCACAGCAAAGAGTGGGCGGCTATCCTGCAAATTCAGGCAAACGGCATGAAAGCCGCTGTTCAGCTCGCCAAGCAGGATATCCGGAACAAAGAAGCTCAGTTAACCGCCGCCAAAGGACAAACATCCGCCAAGCAGAAAAAAATACGGGAGACGCTGACAGCTCTCGAACCCGTCGATGTTAAAATGCGGACGCACCGCGAAGCCGTCACCCGTCTAAACAAGCAGGTAGCTTCCGACTGGAAGACGTTCACTCCGCATGTGAAGCAGCAGGACGCCAAAGCTTCCTCGGAAGCGCTATCCGCCTTGCTGAGCCGGCTGCGCCAAATATCCGATCATAAGCGGAGCTTGTACGATCTGGAGGCGGAGACGACGGTTATTATCAATAAAGCGAAAACACAATTATCCAAACTTTGAACGAATAGGAGGGATTTGGCGGACGGCTCTAACCCGGCAAAATACGGCTTGCTTCCGGTCCCCCGCAAGTCTAGACTTAATGATAAAGAAGCTTCAACCGGGGGAGGAAACAGGCCATGGAATCGGCCGAACTCGGGGACATTCCCGAGCAGCATTTGTGGAAAAGGGATATCGTATTACGCCGCCTGGACCCTCTAATCGGCGGTTTGCGTCTTATCAGCTTCGATGTTTTCGATACGCTGCTGTTTCGATGCTGCTCCAGGCCGGCGGACGTATTCGATCGTACCGCTCGGAAGGCGGCGGAACTCGGACTGTTTACCCGGCCGACAACAGATGGACAATTTCGCACACTTCGGATGTCCGCCGAAAAGCTCGCCCGCGAACAGGACGTCTCCGGGTTCGGAGAAACGACGCTGGAACGGATCTACGAGCATATGCCCGTACAGCTCGGCGACCGGACCCGGCTCCTGCAGCTTGAGCTCGAAACGGAACGCGAGCTGATCTTCGTCAATCCGTATGCCGCTTCGCTGATCCGTTTCTGCAAGGACAACGGCATCGGCGTCGCCTTATTAAGCGATATGTATTTATCAGGCAAACAGATCGCGTCCTTCCTGACCGCTAACGGTATGGACGCCTCGCTGCTGGATGCCGTACTCGTCTCTTCCGAGGAAGGGTTCGGGAAACGTTCGGGCCGACTGTACGATTCGCTGCTGAGCGTGTTTCCTCACATAAACCGCACGGAGATCGTTCATATCGGGGATAACGAGGCTGCCGACGTTCAAGGTGCGGCCAGACGAGGAATCGCCGCCATTCACTACACGCTTATTCCGGAGACGATCGAAAGCCCGTTTCATTGGGAGTCGGTGCGGCACGGCCCCGTCCTTCCGGCGATCGCCGCGGTCCGGAAGCTGGCGGGGGCGACAATGCCGGCAGCGGTTCTTCATTCCGAAGAAGATAGGAACAGCATGGAAGTTCCCGCGCTTGATTCGTTGGAGGCTGGTGCGCGATCGTTTTTTTACCGCTTCGGCGCAGAGATACTCGGGCCGTTCGTTCAAGGCTTCTGCGACTGGGTGATCGACCAGTGCGTCGCAGCGGGACGACGGGAGATCCATCCGCTTATGAGAGAAGCGCACCTGCTGGGGCCGGCGCTGGAGAGAGCGGCACGCAGTCGGAGACTGTCCATAAGCGTCCAGCCGCTGTATGTCTCGAGACAAGCTACGCTGCTCGCTTCCATGAACGATTTTACCGAACGGGAGCTTGATCAAATACTGGGGCTCGGCCATATAACGGTTGGTGAAGTATTCCATATGCTCGGAGTCGAAGCGGCTTCGCTGACCGCCGAACTTCCCGTACTGGCGGACTTGCTGTCCACGCCGGTGGAGGAACTGCACTCCGTACGGTCAGGAGAAACTAACGAACGTTCTTGGCACGACACTCTCCGGCGACTGCTGCTGCAGCCTTACGCCCGACAACTTGCGCTCCGGTCCATCCGTACACAGCGGGAGCGGCTGCTGGAGCATATCCGGCAGCAATGCGGCAGCCCGGACCAGTTAATTACCGTCGATCTCGGCTTTAACGGCACGATTCAGGCCGCCATCGATGCGGCTTATACGCTTGAACGCCAAAAAGGCGATTCCATCCATCTGCTCGCCGTGGGCACGGAGCGCGCCGCGCTGCAATTATTTCGCGGGACAGATATACGCTGCTGGATCGGCCCCGACACGGAAGGCGGTATCGCCCGGCGGTTCGCGCGCAGTCCGGGACTGATCGAAGAGCTGATGATGGGGGATTTCGGCTCGACCGTCCGTTACGAGAGGAACGATGACGGCTCGATCGTCCCCGTGACGGCCGAGCTGAACATTCCTGCCGAACAACTGGAGTATAAGCGCGCTTGCCAGGCGGGCGTGATGGCATTCCAGAGCTGGTACAGCATCTGGCTGAAGGCGAAGCCCGGCTTGACAGCCGCCGCCGGTCATCCGCTCGAGTGGAGCCTGCCGCTGCACCGCGTGCTGGATATGCCGACGCCGGAGGAAGCGTCCCGACTTGGCGATCTGGTCCATCAGGATAACTTCGGCGGGGTGCAGACGATCCGGCTGTGCGAGCCGCTATCGGTCGAATGGGAGACGAACGGCGGGGATTACTTGATCGATCTGAGCAGCTTCGGAGCGGATACGGCCAACATATTTTGGCCTCAAGGCCTTGTAACGCGGAGCGAGCCGTACCGGCTGTACGTATCGTTTTTGCGGCTGCGGGACGCCTACGGCAGCGCCGTTATCGCATTTAACACGATGAACAAGCTGCGACGGGAAGGGATTCAGAGCGTGATGCTGCTGGGCAAAGGCGAGTTCGCCGAACGACTGCTTCAGGAAGCGCTGCTACAAGGAATCCGGATAGAACGGATTCTTAATTCCGAACCGGCCGAACAGACGAGAGCGGATGGCACCACAAACGATTCGCTGCCTCCGGCTTGGGAAGAAACGATTCGTACGGATCGCACCGGGTATACCTACGTAATCGGAACGCTGGTCCGTGTACAAAGCTGCAGGCGGATGCTGACAGACGGTTATTCGCGGCTTAATCCGGCTGTCAGGCCGCAAGTGATCGAACCGTTTGTCTAGCTTTCGTTGATTGACCCGATTGTGCGCAAAAAAGCGGAGACAGCCGTCACCTTTTCAGGAACAGCTTGATCTCCGCCTTATCTTCCGATCCGGCCTATATTCTCTATCTTTTGCCGATGGCCGCGTATCTCGAGCGGAACGGCTTCCCGTCCCACAAGACGGTCGTACCGGCACGCCGGTTTTGAACCTCCGGTTCCTCAAGGAGCAGGAAAAAGTTTTTCGTTGGCAGCTCGCCCAATCCGTGTTTGGCCGACAGTTGGTTTAAGTAGGGCTTCATATCCTCAAGCTGACCGGACAAGTTGCCGCCATCCTGCGAGAAAGCGTACAACACGCCGGCGATCGGCACCCGCTTGACACGATGCTTCTCGGAGACGCGCAGGAAAAAATCCCAGTCCCAGTAATGATACACTCGTTCGTCGAACGAGCCGACAGACTCATGCACGATTTTGCGGTACAGACTGCCTGACGGGACGAAGGTGGAGAACAAACGCATAGCGGCCAAATCGTGTTCGTACGCAAATTCCATACGATGCGCAGGCACCCGCGCACCGTCCTGCCATACCAAATTGACGATCTCGGCATCGGAGAACACCATATCGGCGCCCTCTATATGCTTCATCATCGTCTCGATATGGGAAGGCACAAGAAGGTCGTCGTCATCGCAAGGCATGATATACTCCCCATCCGCGTATTGGAGCCCGATATTGCGTGCCCGCACATGCTTCCGGTTCGTCTCCAGGTTTACGATCCGAATGTCCAGCTCCGGATACAAGCTGCAAACCGGCTCGACCGGGACGCCGTTGTCGTTCACGACGACTACCTGCAGCCGTTTATAGGTTTGGCGGCTGACCGCCTCCAGCAGTTCCCCCAGCTCGCCAAGCCGGTTATAAGTCGGCGTTAATACGGATACAAGTGGCAGCATCGCAGATCCCCCGTTCCTTTCCTTATCTTCCGAGCAGAATGCTGCTATTATACCATAGCCAGACCGGAGACGGGACGGAACGGACGGTTCCAGATAGACAGAGTCCCGGCTAGCCGACGATTTCTTTAATTTTAAGCGCGCTTGTTTTGCTCAGATCGATAAATTCGGTATCCAGCGATACGAGCGGACTGGTCGGATAATTGGCGTTGATCAGCACGATTTTCCCCCGCCGTTCATCGGTTAATATGATCTCGCTTCCGACCTGGGCGGACATCAGCCGATTCAGGAACGTCATGCCGATCTTCGAATCGAACCGGTTCTGCAATATATCCGCATGCAGCTTCTGAATAACCTCATAAAAAGGAAGCGCAGGGCACCCCGGACGATCGGTCGTCATCGTTAAGTATACGTCCGCTAAAGCGACGATTTTGCTGAACAGGTGGATATCCGCGCTTTTGAGCTTGGACGGGTAACCGCTGCCATCCTCACGCTCATGGTGCTGCAGGGCGACAAGCGCCACGCGGGGATCGAGTTCCGACTCTTTGAGCAGCTCGTATCCGATGACGGTATGCTGTTTCATAATCTCGAATTCGTGCGGCGCCAGTTCCGTCGTTTTGTTCAGCAGAGCGCTGGGAAGCTTGACCGTACCGATGTCGCACAGGCTGGCGGCCATCGCCAGAGTCGACACTTCCTTCTCGTCCAGCTGCAGCCAGCGTCCCAGCATCGCGGCGATAAACGCAGTACCGATACTATGCTTGAAGCGAAAATCGCCCTCCGCCTTCAGCTCGGCGAACAGCTTGTAGATGTTCCGGTTTTGCGTCGCTCCCATAATCGCCGGCAGCAAGTTGGACTCCATTTCGGAAACAGGAATAGTTCCGGTATGCAAAACGCATTTCTCAATTTCCTGCATTTTGGCATCCGCCCTTTTTACGAACTCGACCGTATTGTCCGCCGCTGGCCTGATTTCGGCAGCTTGCTTGGCCAACTCCGCAGCAGGCTGATCTTCCTTCCATACCGGCCTGGAATCTTCCTTCGGCTCGACGGGTACGGCGCGAATATCAAACAAATCGATATGGAAGTTTTGCAGCTTCTCGATATGTCCTTCGGTAAGAAGCGTATCCACAGGAATGAGCATCATTCCCTTGACGCTTATCACATTATGTAGCAGTTTTTTTCCGATCAAGTCTTCATATCGGTCGTACCGCATATCCGGATACTCCTCCTCGAAAATAGTGAAGAAATCGCTTACATTGCGGAAGCTACAGTCGCCAAATGACAGACGCATAAAAAAGAATCCCAACTTCAAAGAAGCCAGGACCGGTTTTATAACGTGAATTATAAAATTTCCCTATGCTTCGGCAGCCCAGCCGCCATCGGTTTACAACCGGAAGGCCTGCAGCTTTGCGTCCCTACCTTTCGATA